>JBBRMT010000256.1:0-6491 GCA_038230695.1 Chloroflexia bacterium | reverse complement strand
CTCATCGGGTTGTAGTGGGGGTCGCTGCTGCTGATGGTGCGAATGCCCCAGCCACTTGCCATATCGGGCTGCATCAGGCGACGCACTACTTGTTCTGCTTTATCAGCATCAATTATGCCAGCGAACAGGCAGTGGCCGGGGTTGCTGCTAATCGTCGGAACTGGTCGCTTGTCGCAATCCAACGCTTGAGCGTAGAACTCAAGCTCCGGCATCCAGAATGCCTGGTTGAAACGCTGCTTGAGCGTCTCCGCCTCGCACTCCAAGCGGGCAGCATCGCCCAGCCTTCCCTTACGGGCGAACAACTCGGCCAGCCCTTGTTTGGCTGCGTATACATAACCCTGTACCTCTACCGCCGCCACTGGCAATTCGGCCATTGTGCCATCGGGGAACTGGGTGGAGTCGGCGCTGTCCTTCCATACCTGGTTGCGAATGCCGCGTTCGCTGCGTTGCTGATATTCCACGAAGCCATCGCCGTCAAGGTCGCCGTATTCATCAATCCAGGCCAGCGCCCGCTCTACGTTGGGCAACAACTCCTCATACAGCTTGTCATCATCGAGCCAGCGCATGGTTTCCACGAACAGCATCAGGAACAGAGGGGTGGCATCAACTGTGCCGTAGTAAGGCGTATGTGGCACCATATTGAGCCGCGCCATCTCGCCAAAGCGCAACTCGTGCATAATCTTGCCGGGTTGCTCGTCGCGCCAGTCGTCTATCTTGTCGCCCTGGTACTTTGCCAGATAACGCAAGGTGCCGACCGCTATGCCGGGGTTAAGCATCAGGGTCTGGTAGGCGGTAATTATGCTATCCCGCCCAAAGGGACAGGCGTACCAGGGGATGCCCGCATCCGGGAAGTAGCTACCATCCTCCTGCAACTCGGCTAGCACGCGCAGGTCGTGGCTACTGCGGGCCAGCAGGCGGTTGAATAGCTCCTCGTCGCTGCTGATCTGGCTGCTCTCTGCGTCCCAATGCTGATAGCGGTGGATCAGTTCGTCAACCTTGCGGTCATAGTCGCGGTTGTCGCCCTCGGCGATCAATTCCTGGGGACAGATGTGCATTGCCAGCCCTGTCTCCACCTGGGGCGCGGTTTCGATATTCCAGGTCAGGGTTACGGTTGGCGCATTGATAACCACTTGCTCGGCAGGAGTGACGAGATTTGGCGCAATCGAACCACTCTCGACTGGCTCGGATACCTGATTCCTGGGCAGTGTAATATCCACATTGTCCGGCTCACGATCAAAGCTCACCACACAGCCGGTCTCCACTTTGTCCACTCCCACATAGCTGAACCGTAGTTCCTTGCCGTTCCATTGAGGAGCTTCGATCACGCCATATTGTTTACGAGGGAAGCCACGAATGTCGAACATATCCCTAAAGTCTGCACTCAAAGTCAGGCTAACCGTCAGCGGCACGTTAAAGCGATTGTAGTTAGTGATCTTCAGATGCTCATACATTCCGTCCATAATGAAGCGGTTGCGCTCGAACTTCATGGTTTGCGATCGTACCCGGGTGCCATCATCGAGGGTAAAGTGAAGATTGGCGAACTCCAGGTTAGCTATATAATTCTGTTCACCGCTGGAGTTGAGCAATTCAAGCTCCTGTCCATTTACCTTCAGGCTGAACACGCTGAGATAGCGGGTATCATGATAATACAGACCCTGGGCGGTTTCGCGGGTCACATTGCCAGCCTCATCGCTAACAATAAATACTTTATCTTCCTTCAGCACCAGGGTTTGGGCAATGGTCATCTTATCATCCTCTAATAAGTGATTCATTTGGCCGGGATACAACCAGCCTGGTCACGATATACTCACTATGCCCTAGCGCCAACTGGCGCGGAGTGGGCGGCGGTTGTGCCACGCACTATCAACTCGACATCCATCATCAGCATCTGAGGTGGCTCAGGTTTCTCGATCTCGCTAATTAGCTGCTCGATCCCTTGCTTGCCCATCTCGCACATCGGTTGGGCAATGGTGGTAAGGTTGAGCAACTCGGCCAGTTCGATATTGTCGAAACCAACGATGCAAATATCCTCTGGCACCGCCAATCCCTGTGCCTTTACTTCCTCCATTATGCCGAGAGCCTGCACATCACTAACGGCGAAGATAGCAGTTGGTCGCTGTGGGAGAAGCAGTAGCTGGCGTGCTGCCTTACGTCCTCCGGCGCGAGTCCACTCGGTAACACATACCAACTCAGGGTTATAGGGAATATCATTGCTGGCAAGCCCCTGGCAATAACCAATCATCCGATCGTCTGACTTATTAAAGTTGAAGGAGCTAGCTTTCACCCCATTGACGAAGCCGATCTGCCGATGTCCTAGACTTATCAGGAACTCGGTTGCCTGCTGCGCTGCGCTAATATTGTCTACCACGAAGGAGGTGAGCAGCGGGTTGTAGCTATCCACCAGCACTACAGGGAGGTTCATTTTGCGGAAGCGGATGGCTTCGCTTTCATCGCAGAAGAGCGATACCACCAGCAACCCATCCACGCGCCTTCGCATGGGCAGTTGGCGCAGGTAATGGTCGCGCTGCTCGTTGGTCTCGATGTTGTATAGCACCAGATCATAACCATGAATGGTAGCGGTCATCTCCACGCCGCGCAGCACCTCGATGAAGAAGGGGCGGGTGAAAAATGGCACAACCAGGCCCAGTACATGATTGCGCCCCGAACCGAGGCTACGCGCACCACTGTGCGGCACGTAGTCAAGCTGGTTGATCGCATCCTGTACCCGTGAGCGGGTCTCTGGCTTAACCTTTAGGCTGCCGTTCAGCACCCGCGATACGGTGCCAATACCGACACCTGCCTGCTTGGCTACATCATATATGTTCATGGCATTGCCTCTTGTGAAAGGAAATGGAAGGGCTTCCAATATTATAGCACAAAGCAAATGGTTATTCAATAGGCTTTTTGGCTACTTTGCAAATGTCTGATCCTTACTTCCATTTGGCTATGTGGTAGAATAGGGCGAACAATTCTCTAATTCGTAGCAGAGGAGATGAACGATGAGCAACAATTATGCCCCTACCATCGAGCAAATCAATTTTCGTGGCTGGGACAATGCCCTGCTCCTGGGCAATGGGGTAGTCAGCCTGGTAGTCGTGCCAGCAATCGGTGGGCGGATTATGGCCTACGACCTTGCCAACCAGCCCTATTTTTACATCAACCCTGAACTTGCGGGTAAGCTATTCACCCCTGAGCAACATACCGAACTCGGCCAGTACAGTTGGAAGAACTATGGCGGCGATAAAACCTGGCCCGCGCCGCAAGGTTGGCCGGAGCGTGATAAATGGCCTGGTCCACCCGATCCAGTGCTAGATGGTGGGCCGTTTGAACTTATCGAGAACGAGGTGAAGGATGGCGTGGCCGCCGTGACGATGCGTAGTCTGCCCGACCTTTACACTGGCACGCAAATTACCCGCCGCCTCACTCTGGGCGCAGCTACAAGTGCGGCACATCTGCACATTGAGATGCAGAACGTCAGCGATAAGCCGGTGCGCTGGTCAGTGTGGGACGTAACCCAACTTGATTGCACCACCGCCGACGGCCAACCCGATCCAGCTTGCACCATCTACCTACCCCTGAGCAAGCAGAGCCGCTTCGCCACTGGTTATAACCTGATGGTTGGCCCATCTGACAATCCGTCCTGGCAACCTGACCCTAAACACGGGCTGCTTACTGCCATGTATCATGGTAAGATGGGTAAGGTAGGGATAGATGGGGCCACCTGGCTTGGCTTCACCCGCCGCGCCAATGTGGGCAGCTACGCCTTTACTGAGCGATTTTCATACGAAGATGGGGGAATCTACCCGGATAGCGGAGTCAATGCCGAGTGTTGGTGTAATGGGCCAAGCGATGAACAGATAGCTGACGGCACTGCTGCCGACTTCAAGCAGTGGTACATGGAGATGGAGGTACTCAGCCCGCTACGTCAGCTTGCGCCCGGCGAACGTCAAAGCCTGGATATTGACTGGGGGTTGGCCGCTTGCCCCGGCCCCATTGTCGGCGTTGGCCCAGTCAGTTGCATTAATCGCTCGCTGGCGATTAGCAAGGTGGGCGATGAGATGGTTGCCAGTGGCAGTTTCGGCCTGTTCTACCCAGGCAAGGCTGCGCTAATTGCCACGGACAGCAGTGGTGAACCGCGCTATCTGGAAACCAGCTGGCGGGTTAGCGCTGGTGAATCGCTAATGTTTGATAATGTGCCTATCCCTGAAGATACAACTAAACTCGGTCTCATGCTAAATAATAAAGATGGGCAAAGTCTTGGGGAAATTGATACATTCGAAAGAAGGAGTAACCCATGACCGATAAGCTGACCCACTTCACCGCCGAGGGCGATGCCCGCATGGTGGACGTGAGTGACAAACCTACCACAGCGCGACGGGCTGTGGCAACCGCGACAGTGCGAATGCAGGCGGCTACCCTTGAACTAATCCGTAGCGGTCAGGCGGCAAAGGGTGACGTACTCGCCGTTGCCCGCATCGCGGGTATAATGGCAGCCAAGCGCACTGCCGAGCTAATCCCGCTCTGTCACTCCTTGCCGGTTACTGCCGTAGCCGTCTCGTTTACCTTGGCAGAATCAGGAGTGAATCCACCCGCAGTTACTATCGAAGCCGAGGTGAAAACTAGCGGACCGACTGGTGTGGAGATGGAGGCGCTCACCGCCGCCAGCGTGGCCGCGCTCACCATCTATGATATGGTCAAGGCAGTTGATCGGGGCATGGTAATCGAAAACCTGCGCTTGCTGCACAAGAGTGGGGGTAAGAGCGGAGTTTGGAGCAGTGAGGGAGCGCGACCAGAAGGTTTATCGCTCGAACAGCCCGTTGTATATTATACTTATTGTTGGCTTACAAATGATAGATATAAACCTCATTATCGCTACCATTATGGAATATGGGGCTGATGCCGCTGTTCGTCGCGTGATGTTCGTCGCCGACTGTTGGAGTATACACTTGTATTCCTCCTCAGCGGTGCTGCGGAGCGCCCGGCGAACAATCCGTATTTCTACTGCTGCCCTGCGCTGGCTCTTGCCCTGCGCCCTGCGATATGCCTCAATTGGGTTCTGCACCCTTTGCCCTCCCTTCGCCACATCCGTTGCACCATATGATACCGAACGACTACCCGAAAGTACATCAACGTGCAGGCTCAGGCCGTTGGGATGTTCATATACTTCCCCTGCATAAGTAATAGTCTTTTAGGGATATGTATTTAACAAACCCAGCAATTCGCCCTTCTCACGTATGCGACAATAGACAACGCATTGCTAGAAATGAGGCTTCTTATGCACGTGCTGGTAGTCGAGGATGAACCAAAGATCGCCGCCTTTGTGCCGAAGGGCTTAAGTGCGTGTAGCTGTTTCAAGGCTTCGTCTCTGGGTTGAGGATGCCCAGCACCACAACCTTGCATAGCTCATCGCGGCGGATAATATCGTTGGGGCGGAAGGTGGGCGGTGTGCCGCTGCCAGTGATGACCCCATGATGGTAGGCGGTTTCGATGTAGATATAGGCCCAGTAACTTGGTGGCACATCGCTGAAGTGTTGACCGCCAGCGGTGTCAATCGTCCAGTTGCGGGCCTTGACCACCATCCTGATCAGTTCGGAACGCAGGATGTTGCGATTGGGTAGGTAGCAAGGCGAGGCAATGCCCCGCGAGGTGCAGTCATTGCCGACATAGCCGTGAGTGATGTTGCGACTAGCCATAGTCTCAACATAGACGAACCAGAAGCTGGATGGTGGCACGTCGGAGAAGGTCGAGCTGCTGGCGGGGGTAACTCGCGGCCAGTTGTAAGCGCGAACAATGATCTTGGCGAACTGCCCACGGGTCGCACTGGCGCTGGGGTGGAATAGACCGTCAGGGAAGCCACTAATAGCATTGACGCAAGTCAGCCAGTGAACATGATAATAGAATATATTGCTTGGTGGCATATCGGCAAACTGGAGGCCGCATTCAGTTGCGGTTGGGGTGGGACTATTAGTCGCTATGGCGGTGTTCGTGGCAGTCGCCGTATTCGTCATTATCGGCGTACTGGATTTGGTTGGTGTGTTACTCGGAGTATTAGTAATCGTCGGAGTGCTTGTGTCAGTATTGATTGGCGTGCTGGTGAGCGTCGGCGTATTCATCAGCGTTGGTGTATAAGTCGGCGTGTTGGTAACGGTTGATGTGTTTATGCTAGTAGGCGTGTTGGTGAGCGTCGGCGTGCTTGTGTCAGTATTGGTTGGCGTGTTGGTTGGTGTGCTGGTTTTGGTTGGCGTGCTTGTATTGGTTGGTGTGCTTGTGCTAGTGGATGTGTTGATCGGCGTGTTGGTAGCGGTTGATGTGTTGGTAGCTGTGCTGGTGATGGTGGGCGTACTGGTATTAGTTGGCGTGTTCGTTGGCGTATTGGTGAAGGTGGGCGTATTGGTCGGAGTATTGGTGAGCGTCGGCGTGCTGGTGTTAGTTGGCGTGCTGGTTGGCGTGCTTGTATTGGTTGGTGTGCTCGTAATGGTGGGCGTGTTGGT
>JBBRMT010000255.1:0-6508 GCA_038230695.1 Chloroflexia bacterium | reverse complement strand
GGCATTGGGGTGCCAGTTGTGGTCAGCACCGGCGTGTTGGTGACGGTTACAGTGCTGGTTGCCATTGGCGTATCGGTAGCAGTCATAGTCGCGGTTGCCATCGGGGTGCTGGTGGCGATTGGCGTGCTAGTCGCCATCGGCGTGTTGGACATGGCGGGAGTGGGGCTGGCGCAGCTAGTGGCCGGAGTGTACACCTCGGCATGGTTGCTAGGTGTGCCGCCGATGTAACCGCCTGCCGCCCAGATATGGGTGCCATCGCTATCCACCGCGAAGTTGCGCCGACCTTCCATCATCGCCGCGCCCTCGCTCCACGAATTGCCGCCAGGGCTGTACAGTTGCAGGTCGGGTATCTGTACGTTGAACCCTCCGCCCACTACTCCCAACTGCCCGTTCACGTTGAAGGCACGGGTGTTCGAGGTTGCGGTCGGCACATTGCTGTCGGAGATGATCACATCGTTTACCGGGTCATAGTTGTAGGCGTTGTTGGAATCAGACAGCACACCCGCGCTGACCGTCGCGCCACCGCCGGTGTAGATGTTGTTGCCAATGGTTGCTGCTGGCACATAACCAAGCGGCACCGGCAGGATTGCGCTCATCTGCGTCCAGCGTGAACCGGCGGCGGCGTTGGGGTCGAAGCGCCAGATGGCGGGGAACATATACTCGGCAGACAGAGTGCTGGTAAAGTAGAAGCCACCCAGGATGTATAGCTTATCGCTGTAGACGGCAAAGCCACCGGGTAGCACGCCGGGGGTGATGACCGCCTGCGTCCATGGATCGCTGTTCAGCACGCTGATGGTATCGGAGAGAGGATTGTAGACGCGCACCTCGGCAGTGCCGCTGTATGTGCCGCCCGCGCTGCCACCCACCGTGTAGATGTGGGTGCCAGTGCTGTCGGTTAGCACGGCAGCAGCCATATTGTCCACCTCTATGTTGTCGAAAGTGGCGTTCTTGGTGGTCCAGCTATTGGTGCCGGGATCGTACTCGTAGGGGTGGATGATGTCATTGCCGACACCATCGGCGCTACGACCGCCGAGGGAGTAGAACAAACCATTGGGCGGATAGTAAGCGCCAACGTTACGCGCCGCTGTGGTGGGCATGGGGGCAATTGCGGTCCAACCTGCCGCCGTGCCGCAGGGCGTGGGGGTAGCAGTAGCCGCAGGCGGAGTGTTGGTCGCAGTAGCAACGTTGGTAGGTGTAGAAGTGGGCGGCGTGCCGGTCACAGTCGGGGTGGGGGTGGTGGCGGGAATCACGCCACGGTTGGTGTAGGCGTTCTGGCCTGAACGCGAATCGGTCCAGATCGGCAGCACCAGGGTATTATTGTAGTTAACCGCAATGCCGCTGTAGTCACCGATGAAGCTACCGGGCGTGCCACCCACATTGGCAACTGGCTGATTGGCCGACCAGGTAACGCCGCCATCGGTTGACTGGCTGTAGTATTCGCGGTAAGGGAAGCCGTTTACTGGCGCGTCGCGGCGGTCCATCCATGATGCGTGGAGGGTGCCATCCGTACCAACTACCAGCCAGGGGAAGAACTGATCCTTGCCCTGCACATTGTCGTTATTGATCTTGATCGGGGTACTCCAGGTCAGGCCGCCATCGGTGCTGTGGCTGGCAACAATGTCGCTATGCCAGCCGGTTACACTCTGGTAGACGAAGGTACTCTCGAAGCGGCCATCGCTCCAGATGGCATAGACATCGTTGGGGTTGGTTGGTGATACGGCCGAAACTGGCTGGTCGTTGTGGCGGAAGCCGCTGTTGGTGCTGCCAGCATAGAGATACTGATAGCCAGCCACCGATGAGCCCGTGTAGGAGATGGGCTGACCGGTGATGGTGATGCTGGGACTCCAACTCATGCCGCCATCGGTGGATTTGGTGATCATCTGATAAGCGGGGATGCCGTTGCAGTTGAAGGTGCAGTTCTGATACTGATAGCTGATGTAGACGCTGCCATCGGAGGCGGCAGACGGCTTGGTGAACTGATTCTGGTTGTGCGAAGCATCACTGATGGTGATGGTGGGACTCCAGGATGCCCCCTGGTCGTCGGAGTAGGACACCACCTCGCGGTTGTCAATATAGTTGTTGAGGTCACAACCAGCGGGGGTGTGGAACACGCTGGCGGTCATGTAGATACGACCGTAGTGGGGGCTGCCAACGTTATTGTCTACGCTGATCCACTCCTTGTCGAAGAAGTGGGTGGTCGGACTGGGGTCGCTTAGGGGGTAGACTGGGCCAGTCCAGTTGAGACCACCGTCGGTGGACTTGTAGAGGTAGGGCAGGTCGGGGCAACTGCCGGTATTGCCTAGCTCGGCAAAGTAAAATCGGCCTGCGCCATCCGCCGCTACTGCAGGGTCGCCGCCACCGTTGAGGTTGCCCACATTCCAGGTTACACCGCCATCGGTGGTGGTGAAGCGGCCTGTGCCATTAGCGCCCGCCACGAAATTGAGCGGGTTGGCGGGGTTGGCGGCAATCGAGGTTTCGTTGCCACCGGCGATGTTGTGGTCGGTGCCGAATGTCGGCAGGATGAGGGGGCTGTTGGGTCCGGCGATATAGCGAGTATCCACAATGCCATTGCTCGGTTGGATGCTGCTGGGGGGCGGGGGCAGCGAGATTTTGCCTCCGGTGCCATAGCCGGGCGTGATTTTGTCCTGGGCTGGTTGACTGGCTGGCTGGTTGACCTGATTGGCCGCGTGGCTTATCGCAGGCTGGCTGGCAGCGGCTTGCTGCGTTGCCCCTCCTACGCTACTGCCCAGCAGCAGCATCAGCACGGCTACCGCGAGTACGAAACGTTTCATATCTTTCTCCTTCTACAATATGCTGTTCCTCAACCGACCTGCTACCACTGTGGCAGCATTGCCACCCAGTATATTCTTCCGCTGCCTTAATGTCAAACTTTGCTGCCTTTTTGCCATAAATATAGATCATCCCGAACTTCAGGCAAAAAGCCCCCAGCGGGGGTTGGGGGAGAATCTTGACTGGCAGGCTAAGTGTAAACATGGCTGTGGGTCCGTGCTTACGACCAACCTGACTGGAGCTTCGAGCTTTCTCCCCCAACCCCCGCTGGGGGCTTAGAGTATTTACCTATTGTACCTTTTTCCAGGATTCGGGATGACTCATGCGTTTACCCTGTTGCCTGGATTATTGGCTACTTGCCGCCCATTTTGGTTGGCTGCACTGCCTCAGCCCGCTTGCCGCTGTTGCGCCGCTTATACGCCTCTTCGAGGATGCGGTCAATATCCTCATTGGTGAACAGATAAGCCTCGCTGATGGTACGCGCTCCGGCCCGATGGGCGCTATAAACCAGGCCGCGCACCAGGATGCCTTCCTCCAGTTCGATGATACAAACTTCCTTGAAGCTATGTTCGTCTATGAAGTGGCCGATTGCCCTCAAAACGTCTTCGTAATCCACCCGTCCACTGCCGCTGTAATTGAGCATTGCCCCGCCTCCTTATAATAGCCTGACTTCGACTGGCACCGACCCACCAGGTTCTGCTTACATTATTGAATAGTATACGCGAGAATTGGCATTTCTGCAATAGATGATGGCTGGCAGTTTTTGCGCTGCCAGCCGTTTCAGTAAGGCTACGGTAAGGTGAGATTGCGTTAGGATTTCCCCTTGCCATGCTTGCGCTCTCGTACTGCGTCATGGAGCGCATCAAAGTGCTTCTCGTCGGTTGAATTGATGTACTCTACGATGTACTTGAACGCTGAGTCGCCGAACTCCTGGAACAGACTATCGAGGACGCTTTTCACTACCGCATTGGCGAACTCCTCCTGCGGCATGGCGGGCGAGTAGACGTAACTGAGACCGACCCGCACCCGCTTTAGAATGTTCTTGGTCTGCAGGCGGCTCATCGTGGTCATCACCGTGGTGTAGGCAATGTCGCGGCGGCTTTGCAGCACGCGATGTACCTCGCTAACGGTTGCCTGACCCATCTGCCAAACCACCTGCATGATCTCCGCCTCCAACGGCCCGAGTACCTTGGTGATGCCGTCCTTCGACGGGTTGAACTTGAACTTCATGTTACCACTCATGGTTTCTCCTTTACCCTGCTTGTTGCTTGTGTCTACTGACCCCGCGCAGAGGACTCAAGGGTGTAGACGTATCCGAGTCACTTCAACCTACGTATACTACACGATTTGCGGTTGCAGTTCTTATACTATACTTATATGGGTAGAAATGCAAGGACTTACGAACGGTAGAAGATTACAATAAGATTACAATAGAAAAGAAGATGGGCGCACCATTGGTGCGCCCCATATTTTGGTAAGGTTGCGGTAAGGTTTGCCACGCCCAGCCCCTCCCAAAATGGGAGAGTGAGCATTGATCAGAACTCGGTTACGCCGCTGAAGTGGAAGCCACGTATCAGCATTGCTGGCACGGTGGTGCCGCCGAAGAAGCCCTTCTGTAGCTTGGTGGTGCGGCTGATCGCCTCGGCGTTGGCGAAGGCGGCAAGGACATCCTGGGTAAAGCGGAAGTTGCGAAGCGGCTTGCTGATCTCACCATTCTCAATTAGGAAGGTGCCATCGCGGGTCATGCCCGTGATGGTGGGCGGAAGTGGGCGGGATACGTTGACGTAGTGGAAGCGGGTGACCCATACGCCATGCTGCACCTGCTTGAGCATCTCTTCCTTGCTGCTGTTACCCGGCGCGATGAAAAGATTGATAGCGATTGGCCCATAGGTATTGGGCGCGGGCAGGGCGTGGCCGTTGTTCTTCTCCGGTTTACCCTCGCGGTTGGCAGTGTAGCTATCGTAGGGGACGTTGCGGGCAACCCCATTTTCGATAATGGACAGCTTCTGGCGGGGATAGCCCTCGAAGTCGAAGGGAAAGGGGAAACCACTGGGGTCGAGCGCATCGTCGGTTATGGTGATGTTGTCGCCGGTGATCTTCTCGCCCAGCTTCATAAAGCTGCGCCCTTCCTGCACCGCCTGGGCGCTAATGCCGATGAAATTGAGATAATCGAGCATATCAGCCACCGCGTACTCTTCGAGGATCACATCGTAGTCGCCCGGCTCCATCCGCTGCGGGTTACGGCTGCGAACCGCCTTGCCCACGGCCTCGTCAGCCAATGCTTCGGCGTTGATGTCGCTAACCTTCGACGAAGCATAATCGGCCCAACCACTGCTGTCGTCGCCCATAATTACGGTGCTGATTGCCGCATTGCTATAGGGCGCGTACGCAAATACGCCCAGCGAATTGCCCACCGCAATATCGCCGCTGGCAATCTCGAACGCGCCGCTGGCGACCAGTCCCTCGGCCTTTGCCTTCTTGCATACCACCTCCACCGCATCAGCGCGTAGCTCTGGGCTGGCGTTGGCGGTCTCCTGATTGTAGGAGTTGACGTTCTCATGGGGCGCTGGCCCCGGCAGGCTGACGAAATCAGGGTTCTCCTGCTGGAACCCGGCGATGGTCATCGCGTTTTCCACCGCCTTACGCAGCCCCTCGCTGGACAGATCGTTGCTGCCCGCTACCCCGATCTTCTTGCCCAGCACGATGCGGACCGATACGCGGGTGTTGCTCTCGGCCACATTCTGATGGATGTAGCTGTTGGCAAAGCGGGTCAGGGCGCTCTCCTCGGTATTCAGCATCACCTCGGCCTGGGTCGCCTCTTTGGCGTAGCCCAACGCCTCGTCAATGATGCGCTTTGCTTCCTTGTCTCCAAGCACGGTTTTTCTCCTTTAACCCTTACCCCAACTCCATTGGCACATTTGGCGAAGGGGTATTGTTGAGCGAGGCATTAGTGCGTTTCGCCTGGGCGGGATAAATCCTGCCCCTACAACTCAGCACTCAGCACTCAGCACTCAGCACTTACTTGACGATGCCGACTTCGACATTGCGGAAGCGACCGGCGGGTGCGCCATGGCCGACGTGACCGATCTGCATTGGCTGACCCTTGCCACAGTTGGGCAGACCCCAGCATATCCACTCGCTGCGGTTGCCCAGCGCGTCGAGGCTGCCCCAGAACTGCGGAGTGATGCCAGTATAGGTGGCATTCTTCAGCATCTGGCCCAGCTTGCCGTTCTTGATCTCCCAGGCTGCCTCGGTGCCAAACTGGAAGTTGTAGCGTTTGTCGTCAATGCTCCAACTGCGATTGGTGCCGAAGTAGATGCCATCATCAGTCTCGGCAATCATCTGCTCCAGGCTGCTGTCGCCTGGCTCGATGCTGATGTTGGTCATGCGAATCATGGGGATGTGATTCCAGCTATAGGCGCGGGCGGTGCCGCCGCTGGTGCGGCCAATCTCCGAGGCAGTCTCGCGGTTGGTCAGGTAGCCGACCAGGATGCCGTGATCCATAATCTGCACCCGCTGTGCCGGTACGCCCTCGTCGTCCCAGCCAAATGTACCCAGGCCGCCCGGCACAGTCGCATCGGCGAAGATGTTGACCAGGTCGCTGCCGTAGCGGAAATTGCCCAGCTTCTCGGTGGTGAGGAACGAGGTTCCCGCAAAGGCGGCCTCCTGGCCGTACACACGGTCAAGCTCAATGGGGTGGCCGCATGACTCGTGAATC
>JBBRMT010000254.1:0-6539 GCA_038230695.1 Chloroflexia bacterium | reverse complement strand
TTGCGGGCCAGCGGTCAATGAAGCCGCCGAAGCCCCGTCTAATTGCCCCGCTGGTATAGGTAGCATCCCACGTTCTGGTACTCCTTCCCTGGCAGACGCATCGCGTCTGTCCGCACCATGCAAGCTACGCATTTGACGACGTTGCTGCCTCTGTCCTCCAATCCACGTGCTGGCGTTTTCGCACCCAACCAAGGTTTGCATGGTGGCATAGGAGTTCACCAATTCCGTTGTAGAAGACGGTACCTCGCAACCCTTAGCTGCCCATCTTCCCACCGGGCGGAGTAGAGACAACACCTAACCGAGACATAACCGCCAGGCCCACCGCCATCCCATTTTGGGTCAGGTGTATCAGCCACTTACACCTGTTCGGCTTCACGATGCTTAAACGAGGGTTTCTTTCGGAAGCTGCGGTCGCAGGGCTGGTCGGTCATCCACCTGTAGCTGGTAGCAGTCGAACTTTTGGCAAGCTCGCTTCAAACCCTGGCAGTTTGCCAACTGTCAACGCTTGCCGCCTAGCCCTCATTCCATCGTCCGAGAATGACCACTGAGTGGCTATCTTCTATATCGTTAAAGGTCGCACAGCCCTAAAGGGTGCGGGCTTACGCGGAAATTGCTAATAGTGGTCATGGCAAGCATGGTTGTTAGTCAACTAGTGCGGAGGGTTGAACGAGAGCGTGCGGCAGCAGAAGCGGCAGTCAATAGGCGGCAGAAAGACGGTGTGAACGCTGCGACTGAGGTAGCAAGCAGGTTGTGGAGTGCTAGGCGAGGACGGGCGATAGCCAGGCAAACTGCAGCCCAAGCAGTGGGTGTTAGTATTACAGCCTCACCTGTAACGATCAGCCAGCGGATTAGGTTCAGCGGAGAAGCGGAGAAAAGCGGATTTATCGCCTGCCCACGCTCATCTTCGTGGATGTGAGGCTGTAATATTAGATGCCCCTGATCAACTTTCGCGCATCTCCGCGTCCTCGCCGCTTGTTGCAAGGATAGCTCCGTCCCCTCCCCACCTATTCGCCAAAACCTTCGCTCACCCGTTGCCCCGGCCCACTCTAGCGGCAGTCAATCTGTATTGCTTGTCACATATCTCGCCTCTTTACCCTATTAATCGGTTGGTTTTATGTTTTATGATCAAGCATCCGCCCTGGACGACCCAGCTTGCAGCATATTCCTCACGGTTATCAGAATGACTATTGTGGTAAGCCAAACCACGATGGTGGTGCCAATACTTGGTATAACCAACCAACTCAATGCCTGCCCGATCATTGCATTGGACGGCACGACCAGCATGGTGATGATTGCAACCACACTGGCAAGCACACCAGTAGCGTAATATATACGCATATCGAACAAGGCGGCCAGAGGGATGAGGTGAACTCCGAAGATGATTACGTCTAGCGGGGGGATGTATTCGTAGCGATTCAACAACCCACACACGATCGAGGTGAGGATGAAGCCAACAATCTCAGAGGCAACTATCATGCCGAACCGCCGCATCAATACCTTCTGTGTGGCTATGGCCTGCGCCGAGTTGTCGTGTGGTAGGCGCATTGCGGCGTGGATCAGCGATATGCTAGCTGCACCGAGTGCGAGTGCGATTATGCCAGCTACGACCAGCACGGCAATAGTCATATCCTGTATGCCGATGGCGATCAGCGCCCAGGTGATGAAGAAGGTAGGCGCGATGGTAAACCACAGAGCTGCGCCGCCCAATCCGATTGATCGGGCCCTTGACGATTGTAGCTCTGACATCTGTAACCCTCCTAATGAGACCTGTAATGCTAAGAGCTTATCCGAAAAACCCCGCCCGCCGCCAACAGATGATGACACTGGCAAGATGTAGCATCGCTTCGTAGAGGTCATCGCGCTTTGACCAGTGAATTAGGATGCTGCGGAAACGCTTCAGCCAACCGTGGGTACGCTCCACCGGCCAGCGGCGCGGGCGGTAGTTGGGGTCGTCGCGCTTCGCGCTGCGTTCTTCGCCGCGACTACGCACGTGCTCAACATAGCGGTGGGCCTCAAGGCTGGCCCGCACATACTGGCTGTCGTAGCCTTTGTCCATGCACATATGCTGCGGTGCTGCAGCTCTAGGTATTGGGCGGGCAATCATCTGCTTCTCCAAGGTTATCTCAACCAGCTTGCAATCATGGCGGTTAGCAGGTGCGATTGCCAGTGAAAGAGGGATGCCCTTCGCATCTACTAGCAAACTGTGTTTGCTGCCTTGTCTACCTCGGTCGGTCGGGTTCGGACCACAGCTGGCAGAGTTTTTTTCCTAGAGGAGCCTTGTTCATCGCGCCATCCATGGCCTGCCACTGCCAGTCAATACCGACTAGCTCATCGTAGCATAGCAGACCGCGAGACCACAACTGGGCGAACACGCCTGCGCTAGTCCACTCGATGAAGCGATCATGTACGGTAGAAGATGCACCTAGACTACGCGGCAAGGCGTTCCACGGTATGCCGTTGCGTAGCACATAGAGGATGGCAGTCATCGCTTGCTCATCGCCCATGCGTGGTCGTCCACTCTTCTTTTTGGGCGGCGGCGGCGGGATGCACTGCTGTATCTGCCCCCAAACTGCCGCAGGCAGAATGTACTTGGCGGCGATGCCCCACTTAGCACCACGCCGTTTGTCCACGATTTGTTTCACTAGTGGTTCAGCATCCATTATTTGCTCCTTTGTTCTTTGCTGACCACAGTTTACCACATCTGAGCATTTTTCGGATAAGCTCTTAGTCTGTACATAAGTATATTATAACACATATGTGCTAACTTGTGAAGATCTTACCCGAGCTTTCAAGCCCTAGCTATCGCAGGGCGGCTGTATCCCCAGCACTCAAGTGCGGGGTCTTAGCCGCTTTGAAGTTCGATAAATATCAGCGTACTTTAACATCACTATGAGCGCTTCATCTGTAAAGTATTTTATATGTAAGTGTAACCTATTTTACATATTGGCAGAGTGGAAGACGTGATCTGTGATAGGCACTCACCATTGCACCATCCTTTGCCTACCAAGCAATGTTCCGCGCATCTAATCTTTCGCTCAAGTTATGGGTCGTATGCCAGCAGTGAGTTTCACTCGGTGCGTGGTCGAACCATAAGACGCAATCCTACCTTATGATCCTATGAGAAGCAGGCCCAATAGTCCTATAAGAGGCAAGCCAAATAGTACCGTGATACGTATAGCTTTTAACAATTGCTTCGTCCGCTGCCAGTTCCGTAGCCTTGACCTCCAGCATTGCCGAGCTACACTCGTTTGGCGTATAATGACGGCCTGGCAGGCTAGAGATACCTTTAGGCTGACAATCGAGGATTTAGCTGCCTAGAAAGAGATAACTCTTTAGTCATGAATGAACAAGATGGCAACCTTACCACCCTGCTCTTTGCCCAGGCGACGGATAATCGCCAGTCACCCGCTGCCCAGAAACCAATGACTGAGGACTGGTCGCGTCAGCAAGAAATCCTGCAGCAAGTGATCAAGGACGGTGAGGTGTTCAAGGTAGAGGGAAGCTCGCTCTGGGCTACGTTCGCTCGCACCAATGCCGCACTGACAGCTGCCCTTACCGCGCAGCGGGAGCTTAACACCTGGGATGGCGCTAAGGGGGTTCAATCTGCTGCCTGTATCGCCCTTCACTGCGGCCCTTCCGAGCGAGGTGATAGCGACTACTATGGTCCTACCATTGATTATGCTGCTCGTCTGGTCACGGTGGGGTATCCTGGTCAGGTGCTACTCTCGCAAGCCACTGCCACCACAATGCAGAACCAGCTACCGCTCGGTGCTAGCTTGCGTGACCTTGGCCGACACCGCCTTACCGACCTTGCGGTGCCTCAGTATATCTACCAACTTGTCGCTCCAGGTCTGGTCGCCGACTTTCCCCCGCTACGCACCCTGGAGAGCTTCCCCAATAACCTACCCACACAGCTAACTTCCTTTATAGGACGTGAACGCGAGGTAATCGAGCTAAAGCGTATGGCTACCCTTCACCGCCTGCTCACCCTAATCGGGGTTGGCGGGGCAGGCAAGACCAGGCTATCGCTCCAAGTTGCCGCGGAGCTGGTGGACAGGTATGCTGATGGAGTATGGTTTATCGAGCTGGCACCAATCAACAATCCTGAACTTGTACCCAAGGTAGTCGCTACCGCGCTGGGGGTGGATGAGGAGGCGGGACACCCGATTTCGGACACCCTGCTCAATTACTTGAATACTAAGCAAGCACTGCTTGTGCTAGACAACTGCGAACATTTGCTGGCAGCAGCGGCGCAGTTGGTGAACGCCATAATCGAAACTTGTCCCCAGGTAAGCATCCTGGCGAGTTCGCGCGAACCGCTCAAGGTGCAAAGCGAGATTACCTGGCGAGTACCCTCACTGCCTGCGCCTACCCCCAAATACGAGCAGCCAATCGTACAGCTTCGCCAATACGCAGCGGTGCGTCTCTTCCTTGACCGGGTGGGGGCAGTACAGCCCTCATTTCGCCTGAGCGAGCAAAACGCAGCGGCGGTGGCGCAGATCTGTCACCGCCTCGATGGTATTCCTCTGGCTCTGGAACTGGCGGCGGCCAAGGTACTGGTACTTAGTCCCGCAGTAATTGCTACCCAGTTGAACAGACGTTTCCAGCTGCTGAACCGGGGTAGCCTCGATGCGCCTTCTCGCCAGCAGACGCTCAGGGCATTGGTTGACTGGAGCTATGACCTGCTCAACCCGCAAGAGCGTGAGCTGCTAATGCACCTGGCAGTATTCGCGGGTAGCTGGGACGAGGAGGCAGCAGTGGCAGTTGCCAGCTCTGAAGGTGTTGCGGCAGACCTGGTTCCTGAATTGCTTGATCAACTGGTGAGTAAGTCTCTGGTGGTCAGCGAAGAAGCAGAGGGTAAGGTCTGCTACTCGATGCTCGAGACAATTCGCCAATACGCCGAGGAGAAGTTGCTGGCACTCCGCGAGGGTGAAATCTTGCGCCAGCGTCATGCGACATACTACTTGCAACTGGCCGAGACGGCTGAATCGAACTTGAAAGGTGCAGGGCAGTCGGTTTGGCTAAAACGGCTTGAACAGGAACATGACAACCTGCGTGCGGTACTGCGCTGGGCGGTGATGGAGCGGCAATCTAGTATCGCGCTACGGATGGCTGGGGCGCTGGCGCGCTTCTGGCAGTATCATGGACACCTGAACGAGGGTTGGCAGTGGCTTGAGGCGGCGCTGTATAGTGGGCATGAGGGGGATGACTTGATCCGCGCCAAAGCGTTGAGCGGGGCGGGCAATGTGGCCTGGTGGAGGGGTGACTACAGTAGCGCCCGTCAGCTTCACCAGCAGTCGCTCGAACTAAGGCAGCGGGTGGGAGATAAGGCCGGTATTGCCAACTCGCTGATCAATCTGGGCAATCTAGCAAGTGCTTTGGGCGACAATCAAACCAGCGATGTTCTATACCAGGAGAGCCTGAGTATGTTCCGCGAACTAGGGGACAAGTGGAGCATCGCTCAGGCACTCAACAACCTGGGCAATGTGGCTAACGCTGGCAGCGGTCTGGCAAGGGCCCGCGCTTTCTTTGAGGAGGCACTAAGCATATATCGGGAGCTGGGGGATAAGTGGGCGATGGCTCTGGCTCTGGATAATCTGGGGTCGCTATCCTTCGCGATGAAGGAGTATGAAGCGGCCAGCGCCATTCACAAAGAGAGCCTGCGGCTCTTCCGTGAGGTAGAAGGCAAGCGGGGAATTGCATACGCCCTGGTGGGGCTGGGTAAGGTAGCGATTGGTCGGGGCGGGGAACAGGGAGCCAGACGTGCGGTGCGGCTACTAAGCGCGGGCGGAGCCTTGTTTCGCTCAATCAATGCGGCGCTTGACCCTGATTTCCGCACCGAGTATGAGCAGGAGCTCGCCAACAGCCGTATCCTACTTGATGAGGCTACATTCGAGGCGATGAGCAAAGAAGGCACGAAGATGGAGCTTTCCGAGGCAGTCGAGTACGCACTCACTGAAGTATGATGCCTTCCCAGCGTTATACTAAACTCTCAGGCTCGCATCAGGAGACTACCATGTTCTTGTTCAAACCGCTAGTCACAACAACCATTCTGCGATACCCAATTGTCGTTCGTGCGGTAGCGGTTGCCGTCACACTGCTAGCCTGGCTAGCTAGCAGCGCCAGTCCTAGCCTTAGCGCACTTATCTTCAATGTTGTCTTCACACTCTTTGCCGTTGCCTTTATCCTTTTGGCCGAGCGCTACTACATCCCGGTGGTCTTTGCTCTGTGCATTCTCTTGATCACGCTTACATCGCTAGCCTGTATTTACCTTGGCGCTCTCAACGATAGCGCTGTGTTCCAGGTCTGCCTCCTTGCAATCCTCCTCGCGGGGCTACTGCTAGGCGGTCTGGGGGCTACCATCACCTTGCTCCTCTCTTGCTTCTGGTTGGCCCTCGGTGAAGCGCTACTGCTATCCAGTGGCAGTAGTTTCAGTGATATAGCCAGTGGTGCTGTTACTAACCTGCTAATCTTGCTGCTCGGTTACATTATGGTCATCTTCTTTGCTTACGTAATTCGTCAGGGGCTAATAGAGCTAA
>JBBRMT010000253.1:0-6556 GCA_038230695.1 Chloroflexia bacterium | reverse complement strand
CCGAGGACGGCGAGTATAAGGGTGGCATTGCTGAGGCGGCGGCCAACGCCCGCGACGAGGCGCGGATCGTATTCGAAGCCCGCCAGTTCGTTGCCGTACTCATCATAATATCGCTGCATGGGACGACGGGGCATGGGTTGCAGCGGCGCGGGTTCACGCTGCTTGATACTGGTTTCGGGGCGGCGGGTGACACTCTGCGTCGGCGGAGGCGGGTTGCGGCGCGGGGCGCGGGCCACTTCGCCCATCGCCTCGCGGCGGGCAATCGCGTAGTCAGCGGGACAGAACGTCTCGCCACGCCACTGCCGTACGCAGGCATCGCAGATCGGCTCGTCGCACGCCGCACAGGTGGCAGTTGCAGGTGTGCCAGGGTGGTTATAACAGGTTAGAATTAGAGCCATTAGCTTCGCTCCGATTGACTTCAGCAAAGTCTAAACCGTTAAAGTTCATAGAAAACTCATACAAAGCAAAAGCCAGCGCAAGAATGATGCCGTTGAGCATTATGCCAAGACAGCCCAGTGTTCCCACAGTGTCTGGGCGATTAGAGCGTCTTAGCAACATCAGCAGCAAAGTTACGAGATTTATTATCAGCCCGATGGCGGCCAGGCCCGGAATGAGGTAGGGAAAGCGGTTAATGATCCAGCCAAGAGGATACCAACGAAAGCCAATCGAACCAACAATGCTGACGATTATCAGCAGGGGGATAGCAATGCCGATCCTTGCCCACTTTGTTATCCCGTCAGCAGGGCCAGGCGGCTGAACCACTCGCGCAGGCGGTGGGGAGGATACCAGACCGCTACCGAATAGGCTGCCCGAAGGTAGTGGTACGTTGTCCACCACCGACTCGGCTTCCAGCACTGGCAACTTATAAGGATACTGCGGCGGCTGATAGGGTGGCACTTCGACAGGCAAGTGTGCATTGGCGGGTTCACGGCGCATAATTGCGTAGTCGGCGGAGCAGAAGGGCTGGCCGCGCAGGGTGCGGGTGCAGTCGGCGCAGATACCCGCGCCGCAGTCGTCACAGGTCGCCGTCGCAGTGGTGATGGGGTGGTTGTAGCAGGTAAGGATTGGCGCTATCTCGCTCATTAACGAAAACCTTTCGCCATAAGATAAGCAGCATTGCTATGACGATCAGGGCCATGATGCTGAGAAGAGTACCAACTAACCCCTATCCTGGCTGCACGCCGGTGAGGAAAAGGGTATAGAAGAAGACGATCAATACGCGCACGATGACCCAGGTATTAATAATCAGCCCCAGAATGCTGATCAGCATCACTGCCAGTGGGATACTTGACTGCGAGGCGCGGCGCAGGCTGCGGATGTTGATGACCAGCGCTGGTATATTGAGAAGGATCAGCACCGCCAGTGGCGCGAGTAGCGCCCAGACCTGCGGCTGACTGTTGCCGCTGTCGCGGGCAATCGCATCGTAGACGAAGCCGAGTACCACCTCGGCGAGGGCAGCGTAGAGCAGCCCAAGCACCGCCCAGATAATCACGCGGTCGGAGCGCGGCGCGGGTTTGTTGGCGTTGGCGGGTTCGTACTTGCTGCTCATCGGTAATCCCTTGCGGCAATTCATTGTGACAATCCCCATCTCCCATTTCGGGGGAGGGTTGGGGTGAGGGTGGCTCATGCCATATGGCTATAGTGGAAGGCCATCACCGCCACATCCACAAACACCATCAGCAGGGCAACGGTGGCGAGGATGGAGACGAAGGTGGGGTTGTCGCTAGTCTTGCGCGTTGCCAGAGCGTTGATGCCCATTATACCACCAATCAGGGTCAACACAAACGCACAGGCGAAGAACGAGGCGGCCAGCCCAATAATGCCGCAGCCAATGCCTGCCACCGCCACTGCCAGCGGGGCGTTAGGGTCGGGCGGTTCGTTGCGATAGCGTCTCTGCCGCTGCGCCACGGTCGGATCGCCGCTGGGCAGGGTGGTTGGCGGGTTGCCAGCCGCTGGAGTATTAGCGTGATCGGCATCTCTGCCAGGGTAGGGGGGATTAGTCATAGATAGAGGTTATCTTTACAAGGATGGTTTTGTTATACGAATGCCAAGCAGATGATACATTTTCGTAGGGGCGGGTTGCACTCACCCTGGTGCTATAGATACGCCGGGCCGCCGCCAATGGTTGCATTATAGCACAAACAATAGGAGTCATCCTGAACTTTGCAACAAAGGTGCAATTGGTAAATCTAATCCCCCCAACGGGGGTTGGAGGAGAATCTCGAAGCGCAGTGATGCTACGGGTAAGCTAGAAGCCCGTTACCCTCAGCATTGTTGTATTGCGAGATTTCTCCCCCAAACCCCCGCTGGGGGCTTTTTGCCTTTTGGTTGTTCGCAGCATTGTTGTATTGCGAGGTTTCTCCCCCAAACCCCCGCTGGGGGCTTTTTGCTAGTGTGCTTGGTATAAACAAATTGTGGGCCGCAGATGCGACCCACAACTCAGCACTCAGCACTCAGCACTCCGTTCTAGGTGCCGCTTTCCCACGAGGTGAGGTACTTCTGCTGCGCGGGGGTGAGCGTGTCAATCTCGATGCCCATGGTTGCCAGCTTGAGGCGAGCGATTTCGCGGTCAAGCTCCTGGGGCAGCACGTAGACGCGCTTCTCCAGGTTCTTGCCGTTGGCGACCATGTACTCGGCGGCCAGGCTCTGGTTGGCGAAGCTCATGTCCATCACGCTGGCGGGGTGGCCCTCAGCGGCGGCCAGGTTGAGCAGGCGACCTTCGCCCAGCAGGTAGATATGGCGGCCATCGGGCATGGTGTACTCTTCGACGAACTCGCGCACGGTGCGCTTGCTAACGGCCATCTTCTCCAGCGCGGGGATGTTGATTTCGTCGTTGAAGTGACCGCTGTTGGCGATGATTGCGCCGTCGGGCATCGCGTTGAAGTGGTCTACATCCAGTACGTGCAGGTCGCCGGTAAGGGTGAGGAAGACATCATTGTTGGCGGCAGCCTCGTGCATAGGGGCAACGGTGAAGCCATCCATCACCGCTTCGAGGGCGCGAATCGGATCAATCTCGGTCACGGTCACGTGTGCGCCCATGCCCTTTGCGCGACTGGCAACCCCACGCCCGCACCAGCCGTAACCGGCTACCACCAGCTTCTTGCCCGCCAACAAGATGTTGGTGGCCCGCAGCAGGCCGTCGAGGGTACTCTGGCCGGTGCCGTAGCGGTTGTCGAACAGGTGCTTGGTATCGCTATCATTCACGCCAACTACCGGGAAGCTGAGTACGCCATCATTCTCCATCGCCCGCAGGCGAATCACGCCGGTGGTGGTCTCCTCGGTGCCGCCGATAATCTCATCGTGGATAGCCTTGCGCTCGTCCTCGCTGAGATGACTGGCCCACTCGGCAACCACGGGATGAACGTCATTCAGGCGGTTGAGGCTGATGAACAGCAGCGAGGATACCAGATCTGCGCCGTCGTCCATAGTCACATGGGGCTTATGGGCAATTGCGGCGCGGATGTGGCGATAGTAGCTATCGGTGTCCTCACCCTTGATCGCGTAGGTGGGGATACCGAAGTCACGCACCAGGCTGGCAGCGACATCATCCTGTGTACTGAGCGGGTTGCTGGCGCAGAGGACGACATCCGCGCCGCCCTCCTTCAGGGTGCGGGCCAGGTTGGCGGTCTCGGTGGTCACATGCAGGCAGGCGCTGATGCGGATACCCTTGAGCGGCTGCTCGGCAGCGAAGCGGGCGCGAATCTGGCGCAGCACCGGCATCTGGGCCTCGGCCCACTCGATACGCAGCTTGCCCTTGTCGGCCAGGGCCATGTCCTTGACATCATAGTTCTGCTGGTTGCCGCTCACGGTCTGCGGCACGGTGGTTGGTTCTGCTACTGCGGTCATGTGCAAATCTCCTTTTTGGCTTGGTTTGGGCGCAGCTTACGCCCGGATACGGGATTCATCAATGGCCGGATGGCTGAGAGTGAAGCGTCACGGCGCAAGTGAAACAACCGCAGGCCGGGTGTCATCCCAAAGGGAGAGGAGTCACGGCACGGGGCTAACCGGATGGCTGAGAGTAGCGTCACGGCAACTGGCGGGTAAATCGGGGACTGCCGGATGGCTGGGGTAGCGTCACGGCATGGAGTAGAATAGCTACAAACCGAGAGTAACGCGCAGTGCTTGATCAACCAGTGCATCGCTGGACACCAGCCGATCACCTTTTCAATGTCAGCATCAAGCGCAGTTAGCAAATTGTCAGTCATCACCACCGAGTCGAGCTGCAATCCCATGCGCTGCCCGGTACGACTGTTCCTTTTGAACAAAACCCTCGTATTGCCGGTTCTTTTCAAGTTGGAAGTTATCAAGGCTAAAATAGTTTGGCGCAAACCGGTCTTCAAGTTGCTGGCTTGAACGACAAGCGCAGGTCGCTTCTCGTAGTCTCGCTGATTAGAATAGACGTAGTTAACAAGCACGACATCGCCGCGCCTAAAGCTGGTCATAGACTTCCATTCCAGGCGCGTTCCAATCCTCAGCGAAGCTACGATAGCGATAGTGATTCGCCAATGCCTGCTCCCTTGTCCAGCCCAAATCCTTTACAAGTAGCCGCTTTTTTGGTTCAGCGATTCTGCTTGCTGCGATACGGGGTGCAGGGTAATGAAGTGGGCGAGGTGCCAGCGTACTCGCACGACGGGTGCGGCTTTTGGCAAAGTGCTGATTACGAGGTTGCGTAGGGTGAGGCAAGCGAAAGTGCTGATATATATAGCCCACCGCTTCTTCAAGCTCGGCGACATCGTTGGAGCGTTCCTCTGACAGAGGCATCTCCGTTTGTGTCTCAGCTATTTCGACTAGGCGCTGGTACTCTTCAGCAGAAAGCATTACTACCGCCGCTTCGCCGTCCGTAGTGACTATCAGCGGACGATGACCGCTCTTCAGTTTAGCCACCTGGTCGGTGAGGTTTTGGCCTAGCTTCTCTATGCTGGTTATATCCTCGATCACGTTGAGCATATCCTACCTCTTATCCCGCTACGTAAGGCACTGACTACACCCAAATCTTACCCGATTTATCGTCCGCCGTCAAGTGCGATTCCGATATCGTTGCTTGCCCCAAATGCGGGCGAACGGTTATAATGCGTTGGCTCAGATTGTGCAAGAAACGGAATCGCTATGGCATACAGTGTCGAACAAGAGAAGAGCAGCGTGCAGCAACTCGCTGCCGCAAGCAGCGATGCGCTCAAACCGCAGCCGCAGCCGATGCGCTGGTGGGATTACCTCTGGATCAGCATCTACTGGTTCGGCATCACCTTCCTGTGGAGCGGCTACAACAGCATCGTGCTGCCGGTGCTTAATGCGCGGTTCGTAGACAACCACATCGTCGGCACCGCGCTGGGTTTGGTGACGGGCGCGGGCATGATCGTGGCGATTATGGTGCAGCCAGTGGCAGGGGCGTTGAGCGATCGCAACCACAGTCGCTGGGGCAAGCGCCGACCGTTTATCGCGCTCGGCACGCTGGTCGAGGTAGTCGTGCTATTTGGTATGATGA
Source organism: Chloroflexia bacterium (assembly GCA_038230695.1). Taxonomy (GTDB): domain Bacteria; phylum Chloroflexota; class Chloroflexia; order QHBQ01; family QHBQ01; genus QHBQ01. The sequence continues at coordinate 1,074 of JBBRMT010000253.1, read as the reverse complement.
TGGTGGCTAGCTGGTGGGGGCTGCTGCTAGGCACCGCGCTGCTGCAACTGGCCGACAATGTGGCGATGGGTCCGTACCAGGGCTTGATGCCCGACCGCGTCGCGCCACAGAATCGGGGAAGGGCGAGTGGCAGCATGGCGATTGCCCAGATCAGCGGCAACGCCAGCGGCTTCGTGGTCGCCAAGCTGCTGCTGGTTGACCTGAACAGCATTGCCCTCGTCTTCATCATCTTCGCCGTGGTCAAGCTGCTGGTGCTGCTGCCCACCCTATTGCTGGTGAAGGAGGATAGCCACGCGCCCGATGTGCATCGCAAGCCAACCGGCCGCTGGGGCATCATCGAGCAGGAGCTGCCCTTCGTCCGCGAGGTCAGCTTTACCGGCCTGGGTCGCATCAGCTTGGGGCTGATCGGCGACCTACGCCGCGAACGCAGCTTCACCATCCTGGTACTGTCGCGCCTCATCATCCTGACCTGCCCGGCGATGGTGACAACCTTCGCGCTCTATTACCTGCAAGACGCGCTGAAAATCAAGGATCCCGGCAGCGCGTTCATCGGCCTGGTTGGTATCGTCATCCTGATCAGCCTACTGGTAGTCTATCCCGCCTCGCACTTTTCCGACCGCATCGGGCGGCGCAAGTTGATCGTGGCCGCCTGCATTGTCGGCGCGGTGGGGGTGATGGGGCTGGCCTTCGCCCACTCGTTTGGCGAGGTGATCATCTTCGGGGCGTTGCTGGGGGCAGGCTGGGGCGCGTTCAGCAGCATTGACTGGGCATACGCGATTGACGTGGCTCCGCCAGATGAGACCGGCAAGTTCATGGGCCTGTCCAATCTGGCGGGGGCAGGGTCGCTGGCGCTGGCCGGGCTGCTGGGCGGGCCAGTGGCCGACATCTTCAACGCGGCCAACCCGGGAACAGGCTTCGGCTACCGCGTGCTGCTGGTCATCGCCGCGCTGCTCTTCCTGCTCGGCGCACTGATGCTCCGCTGGGTGGAGGCAAGGCCACATATTGTCGGTGGCCGCGAGACCCTCAATGACAGCGATGCGGAGGTAGGACGTTAGCTCTCTCCTTGTTGGTTGT
>JBBRMT010000252.1:0-6557 GCA_038230695.1 Chloroflexia bacterium | reverse complement strand
GCGATAAGGTGAGCGAGGATGCGGTGTGGAGGTGGCTTGAGAGCGACCTGCTCATTACCATCACTCAAGGAAAGCGGACCGGACAGGTGGCTGCCCCTCGCCCACTCCACCTAAGCAGCTACAAGCTGCGCAATCGGGAACAGGCGCGTGACTATAACACATCCGAGCAGCTATATACAATGATAAAGAACGCTGATCCCCGCCGTGATCAGGAGCCAAACCTCGAGCAGGAGTTGCGTAGCTACCTGGCCGCAGAAGGCACAGCTTCACCTCTGGACATCGGTAGCCTGATGGTGATGCTGATGGCTGAACCGGAATATACTCCGCCAACTGGTACCATCACCTATGAGCAGCCAGCGCTGCCTCTGCAGGCGGCCAAGCTCTGCGACGACCTCTGGCGGCTTCTCGCTTATCGCGGGGTAATGGCTCGTCAGGCCTTGATTGAGATGATGCGCACCTTGCTCACTATCCATAGTGGCCTCTATGTAATGCGGCTGATGGATGCGCTACCGCGCTGGATGCGGTCCGGTAGCAAGGAGGGTTAAGGTGAAGTGCGGATGCTGGTGGATCTGGGCGAGGACGCTAAGAGTCCGATGGCTTCTCTGGCCCGTGCCAGTTATGGCGAGTACATAAGAAAGATTCCCGACTATGTAAGGGAGACCTTTGCCTTCAACCAGCTGCTGGGTTACTGGAAGGTGGTGTACCATACCGAGCCATCGGCGAAGGAGATTATCGGCCTTATAGCAAGTGAGTTCAATACCGGAGACTTCAAGATGTACTTCCGCATCGCTCTGGATAGCCTTCTCCCCGCAATGAAAGATGACGACGGGCGGCAAGACAAGATGGTGGAGGACATCATCAAGACAGAGCGACATCCCTTCAATCAACTGGTCGAGATAATTAGCTATGCTCGGCTCGGCTTTCATTTTGAATATGCTACTCAGCTTGTGGGATCTACCTTGATGCGAAACACCGACTATGGTCTTATCCGCTCCGGTCGGGGTCGCTGGCCCAGCGCGCAACCTCGCTTTGCAATGGGATCCCGCCTACTCGAAACACTCGTTCTGCTCGCCTTGCTTGATGGCGAACCGGGCAGCTATCACACCCGCCCCTGCACCATAGATTACCTGGTTGATTGGTTGGCTGAACGATATGGTATCTATATTAACCCACTTCAGGCAGGAGCAACCAGTGGGGATGCCTACCCTGCTTGCCGCGCTAACCTGGAGACATTGAAGGGAAGGCTACGCAGCATCGGATACTATGCCGACCTTAGCGACGCGAGCAACGCCCAGACCATCAACCCTCGCTACCGGATCGACTGAAGGAGCAGACTACGTGACTACCTTTACTGAACAAACTACAATCAGACCACTTGGCTCGTCGGCGCTGAATAGCTACCTCTCAATAGCGGTCGAACAGGTTCTCCGTGGGATACTCAAGCGAGCAACACCTGGTCAATGCCTGCGGGTGGATGAGCTGCCACCCGCAGTTATCGAGCAGGTGGCTACTCGGCTCTTTGACGATCCCCCGGCTGACACCGCAATTGCGGTTCTTTATGATGATGAAGACTACCCTATGCGTGCCACAGGCTATGCAGTGAGTATCGGGCGGGCGGTTGAGCTACGCAATGATCCCACCCGCGCCCTTGTCGTGTTCGTTCCACCCGATCTTCGCGCCGGGGCTGTCGATTCGCTAGGAGCCAACACTTTTGTTGTCGTCAAAGAGGTGCGCCGTGATCAGCTGTTCATGCAGGTTAGGCTTACCCTTGAACGAGACATGAGACTTATGGGGCTGGTCGATGCCGCCCTCGTAGTTAAAGTAGCGGAGGATTTGCTAGCAGATCGGCTGGGCAAGGACGATATTCTCAACTACTACCTGACCATACAAGCGAATGCGGGGGTTAATGGGGTTGTAGGTGGGGCGCTGTACTGCCTCGGGCTCTTCCCCGATTTTGGTATGCCAAAGGACGACTACAATAGCAGGCTAAAGCAGAACAAAGAAGCGTGCGACATTCTGCTAACCCGCACCGAGAGACTGCTGACTCGTGTCCATAAGTTGAAGGTAAGGGATGAGGCAATCTATGCGAAGATGTACGAGCTGCTGAATGCCTCTGATTGGCGCCGCGCGCTTGAGCGTATTGCGACAGAAGCAGAGTACCGCAGCCTTGCGCTAGAGCAGTGGCTACCTAAGCGAACTGACGAAGTATATCCTACACTCTTCATCGCCCCCCTACGCAGCCTGAAGTCCCGCCCTAATGAGCAGGCGCTTGAGTTCAACATCCCACTAGGCAAGAAGGCTAAGTTCAGAGTTAGCTGGACCAGTGAGCCAGTCCCCGGCGACTGCCCCAATGTTGCATACTATCGCCTCGAGCTGCTGGATGCGGTGGATACGGTGGTATGGACTGGCAGGAACAAGAATAAAGGTAAAATAAGCCGCCAGAGCGCTGAGGTCGAGCTGGAGGATGGGGAGTTGCCAGCTAACCTGTACCATGTGCGGGTGAGAGCTTATGATCAGAATGGCAACCGGGTAAATGAGGAGCGCAGGCTAGAGTCCCGTCGTGATCCCAACAACGAGGAGAGCCGCCATGTTAATGAGAGCGAGGATTTCTGGTTGGGCCAGCAGGCTCCCGACCTTGATTCCCCACAGGCAATCAATCGCAAGGTTGGATCGCTAGGTGAAGCTGCATTGCTTGCGGCAGGAAGTTCGGTGAAGGATGCGCCAGTAGAGCAGCGCGAATTTGAGGTGAAGGGAGAGCCCGGAGCTGGCAATGTAATTGATGTGCGCTTTGGTGAAGGGGCGAAGTTCACCTACTCAATTGATCTTAACCCTCACCTAACCCTGCTTGAGCGGCAGATACTGGCTAATCCCCAGCAGGCAAGCGGCTGGGCAATCATCGTGGCTGGAGACAAATGCGATGTAATGTCCCCTGATTCTACGCAGCTACCAGTGCTGCTGGCCGAGGCACGTAAGACTCTGTTCTCTGCCATCACTCAGGCTGGTGCAGAAGGGAAAGGGGGAGGTGTGTTTGCTGCAACCGACCTTGCCCTCCTTCCCGACAAAGTGGTAGACAACTACATAGACGCTTACCTACAGTGGCAATCCGCCAGCCTGGGTCAGATAGATAAGGCAGATTCCACCGATTATGACATCGTCACCGTATGGCTAGGTGATGAAGTCTGCGCCCGGCTGATGGCTCCCAGTCATCCGCTGCTGCTGCTCTGGCAAATACGCCATGCAAGGCTACAGCGCCACTGGCTGGAGCAGCGAAGCAAGGAGAAGAACCCGCTAGTACGCGAGGAAATGGATAAATTCCTCAGTAGCCTTATTCCACGCAACCTGCCTATGCTACTAAAGCAAGGACAGGGATGGTTGCTCCAGTGCGAGGTACTCAGTGGCGGTTGGTCCCTGTACCTACCGGTGGAGCGGGCAGCCCGCCGCGCTACTGCCCGGCAACTAGCCAGCCTTGGTGTTTCTGTACCAGCCGACACCAGTCCGAGTGACCTTGCAAGGATGCTGCATAGTTATCTCAACCAGCACCCATATGTGAGTACCCTTAAAATAAATGTATTCGGTGAGGGATCGGGAGATTGGCTGGCAAGCACGCTTGTTAGTCTGCAGCAGGCTGGGCAGGATAACGGGAATCAGTTGCTAACTGATCTGCGCTATGACATCCGTCTATTCAATAGCGATCGTGATGACATACGTGAGTCGGGGTCAGCGCTAACCGCGCTACTCAATCCTGAGCGGCAAGTTTCAGAATACGCAGCGATGTTCGCTGAACCCAGCGGCAATTCACTCTACCCTAAATTGCGTCTCTCCCGCCACAATCGCAGCGACTTTCTCGCCCATCCTTCACGCTTCGAGGCACACGTTGCGCTGCTCCTGGAGCCTTTTCCGGTTGAAGCTGGCTTTGGCGATCTGCTACCCTTCGGTCGCTCTAGCTATGTTGCAGGTCTAGTGCAGGAGCCGATCAGCACATACGATAACGAAGGTGGTAATTTCAGTTGGCATCGACAGTTGATGATAAACAGCGCGAGCAAGGACACACTTTCCCGTGCGCTCAATTTGTTTACGGTCCTTCAGGGAAGTCACGAGGCGAATGGGACGATGGAGCAGCGACCAACGCTTAGCCTTGAGCTTGATGCGGATAGTCGTAACCTTATTTACCAGGTGCATGACGCTTGCGACTGGGTTATGACCTTGGATCCGAATATTGGGCTAGAGTATTTCGACGAGGTTAGTGACGAGCCACGGCCTATCTATCTACTGGCCTACACGCCACCCTACATTGGTAATAATGAAAGCCGCCTGCTGCTTACTACCAGGGCAGTGGACGAAGTAACCACTGTACTAAGGCGAATGCTTAACAAGCTGGGAGTGGATCACGACCCCCGCACCGCGCCACTGTTTCTTGATCTTCTGCGCTCGTTGTCCGGTGAACTGGCCCTCCGCCTGCTCGCCAGCCAACGCAGTGCCGAGGAGATGGTCGGGCTGGTACTGACCCGTCTCTACCTGGAGCAACATGACCTACTTAAGCAGCGGCTGCTCATCCCGCTAGATGCTCATCTGGATATGTTCAACCCTCGCGAAGAAGGTGATGCAAAGCTGCGTGGTGACTTGCTCCTGATTGAACCCGATGCAGCGAGGAGGCGGCTGGTAATGCATGTGGTTGAGACGAAATATCGCAGCACTATGCCTACAGGGCTAGCTCATCGAGAGCTGGAGCAGCACATCATCAGCCAACTTGCAAACACCCGCAACCGGCTCACCAGCCGCTTTGAATTTGATGAGGAGCGCGTCGACCTCACGCTAAGAGTGCGGGAGCTAACTGTGCTCCTTGAGTTCTATCTAGAGCGCGCTCGACGCTACCGACTGGTGGATGATGAGTTCGCTGCGCGAGTTCGTCCTTTTATCTATAGCCTCGACGATGGCTACAAGTTGGAGTTTCGCTATAGCGGTTTCATCTTTTGCCCTGGAACGTACAGTGACCTCAGCAGCACGGTTGAGGGCATGGCAATGATTACGCTCGGTGAGCGGACCATTCAGGAGTCGCTAGATACTGCAATGGGTGCGGTAGACGGAGTGGTTGGCAGGCTTAAAGCGGTTGGCGGCGCAGAGGAAATCGTTGAACACTTCACCACCGGACGCATCCCTCACCTTCGCGCTATCAACGGAGGAAACCATTCGGTCCGCGTCGCCAGCAACGATGAAGAAGGACCGGGTATCCAGGCAACTCGGAATCTGAACCCACCCGCCATTGACGAGCTATTCTCTACGCTTGGAAAGCAAGATGATAGTGGAAGCGGCGTTGAGGAAGCGAAGCTGCCAATGATAGACACTTTCAAACCGTTGGAGGAGATGAGTCATGTAGCAGCTACTCCAAATGAAACCCCGGTCGAGGATGAAGCTAAGAATCAGTCTATATCCATCGCAAGGATGAGCGAGCTGGCGCAAGATGAAGTGAATACCATTCAGGTCAGCCCCGCCCTGCGCGAGGAACTTGCCGAGTTGGCTCATGATTTCATCCGCGCCGCCCGTCACTATAAGATAAACGTGCAGGATTGTAACCCTGCGCAATCGGTGGTTGGCCCAAGTGTGATGCGCCTTTACGTACGACTGGCGAAAGGGCAGCCGCTGGCTCCACTACGGGGTGCGCTCGAGGACATTGGCCGCGAGATGAAGCACGAACGACTTCTGGTTAGTGTGATACCAGGCAGCGACGCGGTCGCCCTCGATGTACCACGCAAGTCGCGCCAGATTGTACCGTTCAGTAGCGGATTGAAGCGGCTACCTATGATCAGCTCACTAGAACAGATGCCTTTGACTATCGGTGTGACACCGGAAGGTCAGCATATAATCAAAGACCTCGCCGATATGCCGCATATGCTGGTAGGAGGCACAACCGGAGCGGGAAAGACCATCTTTCTATACACGCTGCTCTGCAGCCTCTTGTACACCCATCGCAACCCCGCCGATCTCAAACTTTTCATCTCTACTTCCAAGTCTGAGGATTTTACCTTCTTCGATAAGCTACCCCACTTGGAAGGTGGAGCAGTAATATCCGATGCCCAAGAAGCGGTAGATATGATTAGCGAGGTGGTGGTCGAGGAGTTCGAGCGGCGGCGGCGGATGTTGGAAGAGAGCGGTGTCCGTGATATTACCGAGTACAACCTTACCTCCGCTACTCCACTCGCCCCGTTCGTCGTAGTTGTGGATGAGTTTGCTGACCTCGCCGATCAGCTAGCTGGTCAGAAGAAGGTTCGGGACGCATTCTACACTGTGATACGCCGAATTGCACAACTGGGCCGTAATCGAGGGATGCATCTCATCCTTTGCACTCAGCGCCCTTCGGTGGACCTGGTACCCAGTGCAATCCGCACTCTGATGAATACGCGGGTGGCTCTGAGGATGAACGATGGTATCGCCTCAAAGATGATACTCGACGAAGGGGGAGCCGAGCTGCTACAGAAGCACGGGGATCTGCTGTTCAAAGAGGATGATATTATTACTCGCGCTCAGGGCTACTACGTTAGTAGCAGCGAACTCAGGGACTT
>JBBRMT010000251.1:0-6585 GCA_038230695.1 Chloroflexia bacterium | reverse complement strand
TAGGTCAAACAGGTGCCATTGGATTATAGTAAGCGAAGGATGTGCCTCAGACTGCCACCAAGACACTACCTGGGGAACAGCAGCCACAATAACAAACGCTATGCTGCCCACCAGCGCAGAGCGATCATGGAGTTGACGGTCCGCGTGCTTCAGATAAAGGTCAGACTGGCCGTATACCCAAAGCAGCAGGGCAACGACGCAGGCAATCAGCCCAAAGTAGGCAACAACATCAAATATGCTAGTCGCACTCCTATTCAACGTTTCAGTCTTCATCAAGACAACGGTGGCAACCAACCAAATAGCTATGCCGGTAAGTAGCTCTTTGAAATCATCTTTACTCATATAGCGCCTCACTAAGTAGAAAATGCGTGCTAGCCACATTATACTACCAGCGAGTCCTGCAAACAAGGCACAACCGAGCCGAGTGATCATCTGGCCTGCTGGTCTCCTCCTGCGACAAGTTGGAGCTTCGCCGCCGCAAAATGATGAACTGCACCCATCAAGCTAACATCACTAATGGGCTTATGCTATAATTGGGCTGCAAATATCCCGAAAGGATGCTCGACCTGATGACCGATTCGGCTGCTCTTGCCAGCGACACAATAACCGCAGATCGATCCATTGGCAGTCGCCGCTTTTTGCTGCACCACCTGCTACCACTTGCCTCCTACCTGGTTGTCACCATCATCTACACCTGGCCGGTGATGCTCAACTTTGCCACTCAGACCCCCGCCGAAAGCCATTTGATGCTTGATCGTGAGCAGAATATGTGGAACCTGTGGTGGTTTCGCTACTCAATACTGACTCTGCACCACAACCCTTTCTACAACCCGCTAATCTACTGGCCGGATTATCAAGCGCCGGGGGTGCCACTCTGGTTTCATACCTTGCAGCCATTCAATATGGCGCTGGGCTTTGTCTTGCAGCAATTCTTTAGTCTGGTGCCAACCTACAACATCGTTATCTTCTTCGCCTTTATCCTGTCGGGTTACGGCGCATACCTGCTGGTTAGCTATGTTACAGGCAATCGGCTGGCCGGGTTCGTCGGCGGGCTGGCGTTTGCCTGCTCACCCTATCATATGGATGTGCTGCGCGGCGAGACCAACCTGTTCTCCACTGAGTTTATCCCACTGTACCTGTACGCCCTGCTGCGCTTGCGCGACGCGGTTACTGCCGCTGGCAAGCCACTGGCGCGCAGCACTATTGGTTGGATTGTGGCTGCCGCGTTGTTCCTCAGCTTCAACAATTTGCTCGACTGGTATCTGCTGATCAACTCGCTGTTCATCACCGCACTGTTGCTGCTGGCCTATCTGTGGTGGGCGAGGCGGCGAGGGCGGGGGTGGCTATTGACCCAGGTAGGAGCGGTCGCCCTGGTCGGTTTGCTGTGGGTAGTAATTTGCTCCCCGCTAATTATCCCCACTGTGCAGCAGATCGTCACTGGCACGGTTGGCGCTGACCTGCCCGATGAGCAGCGCCTGCTCAACGCTAGCGATGTGCTAGCCTTCTTTACCCCTTCGTCGCTGCATACGTTCGATGGTGCAATTACCGATAACCTGCTGGCAACCCTGCCTTCGCAGAGCGCAGAGTGCAACGGCAACATTAGGGACTGCCTGAAGCGCAAGAGCTTCCTCGGCTTCAGCGCCCTCGCCCTTGCACTAATTGGCGCGATTGGCTGGTGGCGGCAGCGCAGTCGCTATTGGCTGTTCGGGACACTTACTTTTATGGTGCTGGCGATGGGGTCGGTCTTGCAGGTGGCTACCCTGAACACGGGGATTCCCTTGCCATTCGCCGCATTGGTGAAGCTGCCGCTGATGAGCATCTATCGCGGCACCGACCGCTTCCTCAGCGCGTTCACCACTTTTTTGCGGTGCTGGTTGGCCTGGGGGTGGCCTGGTTGTTGCAGCGGGGGCGATGGCAACGCTGGTTGGCGGGATGCTTGAGCGTGCTGCTGGCTCTGGAGTTCCTGATGTTTCCTTTCCCTACCGCGCCGCTGGCGGCTCCTTCCTTCTTTAGCCAACTGGGGCAGGATCCCACCCAGTACGCTATCCTCGAACTGCCATTGACTGACCACGGCCATGTGGATTACCCGCGCAACCGCAACCAGATCTTCCACCACAAGGCGATTATCGGCGGCTATATCTCACGCCCGGTAGGGGACTCGTTCAGCATCGCCGCAAATGTGCGCGAGTGGTTTTCTGATTTCACCAGCCTGCCGGACATAACCGGCAGCGGCAGCCCAACTGAGACGATTCTGACCATGCTCAACGCCTACAATTTTCGCTACGTAGTGCTATACAAAGCCGATTTTGCCTCCCCCCAGGATTATCTGCACGGCAAAGCCTTCTTCGACCGTATCCTTAGCGGCGGGGGAGCGAACGTAGAGGTATATGAGGATGATACGATGCTGGCTTATCAGGTGCCAAGCCGCAGCTTCACCGCGCCGCTAATCTTCATGGGCGAGAACTGGTATCAGGCGGAGCAAACGCCGCAGGGATTGCGCCGCTGGATGGATAAGGACCACTCGACCCTGCGCCTGGTGGTGCCGCCGGGGCAGGCGGGCGCATACAACTTCAGCTTCAACGCCGCCGCATTTGCCCAGCCGCGCCGCTTGAGCCTGAGCCTGGGCAGCAACCCACTCTGGCAGCAGACTATCCCCACCAGCGTGACCAGCTATACCGTGCAACTAAAGCTCGACGAAGGCACCAACTTCCTGAGCCTGAACGTGCTGGATGGCTATGCCTCGCCGCGCAGCCTGGGCCTCGATGCGAAGGACTATCGTGACCTCAGCATTACCTTCGGCAGCCTCAAGCTAAACAAGTGATGAAGGGTATATCATCGTAAGTGAGAAGGTAGCTAGTCGGTAAGTTGCCCAAACCTTCATTGCTATGTATAATTGCGGCTTCCGCGGTAGCAGTGTTTGCCCCGTCGTTCATAATAGTCCTATCCATAAGCAAAGGAGTACACGGTGTTCAGACGTTCCCATGTGGTAGATGCTGGGGTTTTTATTGTATATACATTTATAAGCGTGGTGATGACGTGGCCGCTGGCGGGCAATCTGTTCAGCCGCTATCTGCTATTCGGCGGGATTGATGAATATCAGTTTGTCTGGAACTTCTGGTGGATGCGCTACTCCCTTGCCGACTTGCACACCTCTCCGCTTGCCACCAACATGATCTATCAACCATTCGGCACCCACCTGGCCCTGCAAGCCGATACCAAGCTGATTACCCTGCTGTTCTCGCCAATTACCGGCATCTGGGGGCCAGAGACTGCCTACAACCTCGCCATACTAGCATCCTTCATAGTCTCTGCAGCGGCGATGTACCTGTTGGTCATATATCTGGTCGGCGATCGCCGCGCCGCCTTCCTGGGCGGTTGCGTCTTCGCCTTCTCTACCTTTAAGTTCGCCCAGGCTAGCGGGCATCTGCATATCATCAGCACCGAGTTCTTCCCCATCTACGCCCTTTTCTTCATCAAGATGTTGCGTGAATCTAACTACCAGCTTCGCTTCGCCGCCTTTGCCGGTCTCAGCCTCGGCTTTATCTTTCTCACTGATTACTATCAGGCTACTTATGCCCTGTTCTTCTCACTCTGCTACCTCGTCTATTATCTCCTGGGGCGCAGTACCGCGTTGGAGGAAGGCCGCGACCCAGAGCGGCGACGGATAGGCAGTCGCATTGCCTGGGTTGCTCTAGTGCAGCGGCTGGCATTGCTGGCAACGGTGTTTCTGGTGATTGCCGCGCCCCTGCTAATCTCCGACATCATTGATCTGGGCAACGGTTACTATGTGAAGTGGGGCGGTGAGGATACTTTCTACGCTGATATTGGCGCGTTCTTCGTGCCGTCCTCCAAACTGTTCATCACCATCCCCTGGTTGAAAGGGCTGTACCGGCTGATTGTTCACGGCGGCGGTGTCGAATCGTTGGTCTACGCTGGCTGGGTGGTCATTGCGCTGATTGCGATCGGCGGCTGGCGGCTGACGCGGCGGTTGGCCGACTTTCGCTTCTGGCTGGCCTTTATGTTGCTCTGCTTTCTGTTTGCCCTCGGCCCCCAGCCGCACTTCTTCGGTAATGCTCTACCCATCCCCGGTCCTTACCTCTTGTGGCAGGCGGTGCCGCTGCTCAACAATGCCCGCATCCCCGCTCGCTTCGATTTGCTGGTCACTTTCGCGGCGGCGGCGCTGGTCGGCTACACGGTGCGGGCCATCCTCGCCTGGCTGCCCAGGCGCTGGCCTCACCTGCGGCCAACGACCTTGGCGGCGCTGTTCCTTGCGCTCGTCACTCCCCTACTGCTGTTCGAGCATCTAACCATCCCGCCTGCTGCGCCCGGCTATCACCTGACCCACCCCGCTGTCTTCGATCAAATCGCCGCAATGCCAGATAACTTCGCGGTGCTGACCCTGCCTACCTACAGCAATGGCAGCATCGGGGTAGAGGCACGGGCGATGTATGACCAGACCATCTACCAGAAGAAGATTTTCGCCGCCTACATCTCTCGGCCACTGCCCGAACTGGCTACCTATTTCCAGGATGAACCGTTCATCAGCTTGCTGAGTGGGTTGCCGGGTGGGGCAGGAATAGGCAACAACCTTCAAGCGGTGATCTCGGATACCCAGTCGCTGAACGCTTATCGCATTGACGCGGCGCGGTTGGTATATTATATGAACATCGGCTACATCGTCGCCCATCCACCCGCCCTGCCTACCGCCGCGCTACAGTTTCTCACCACCACGCTACCATTGACCCAGGTGTACAGCAGCGCGGCTAATCCCGCCGCTGCGAGCACGGTAGTCTATCGGGTGAACGCCGCGCAACTCGCGCCGCTGGCCCAGTTCAGCGATCTGGAGTTGGCGGCGGGAAGTAACCGGATGTTCCGCCTGCTGGGGTGGGACGAGCAGCCGATTACCGATACACCTAGCGGCTTCAGTTATGTTAAGATGAGTGGCAGCGCGGCGCAGGTACTCGCGCCGGTGCGTGAGGCGGGCGACTACACGGTAACCGTGACGCTGCGCCCAACCAGCAGCAGGCAGACGCTGAGTATCTACCTCAACGACGAGGCCAGCGCAGCGGCCAGCGTAACACTAACTGGCACCGACTGGCAGACCCTGGCGGTGATGATCAGACGCCAGCACTGGCAGACTGGCATGAACAAGCTGCGCTTGCAAGTCAGTAGCGGGGCGGGAACGGCAGTACGTAGCCTGGTGTTTAGCCGACAGCCATTAGCAAAGCCAGGGGGGATATAGCTTGAGGACAGTAACCGTGATTCGTAGAATCACGCTGGATTTTGCCTGGCTGCGGCAGCCCGATCAGTGGTTGATACTGGCGGGCCTGCTGCTGTTGTCGCTTGGTCTGGGGATGTGGGCCGAACAGCGACCGCTGGCTTATACCCTAGACGTGGGCGGAGCCGACGCGCCGTTTGTGCATGATGTAGGCGGCCGTAACATTAACGCGGGGCAAACCTCGCGCTGGCTGCGCGGCGAGAGCGGTATCACCCTTACAAGCATCAGCGCCAGCCACCCACTTACCCTCAGCGTGCATCTCAGCGGCGGGGGAAGGAACGATGTGCAGGCGGGGCAAGTGGTCAGCTTTACTGTCAGCGTGAATGGACACGCTTATCCGGCGCAGCGGCTACCCGCTAGCTATACCTGGTTCAGTTGGCGTGTTGACGCGGCGCTAATACAGAACGGCAGGCTCGATGTCAGCTTCAGCGTGCCGCCGCAGACAGGTGGGTTTATCCTCTGGCCTGCGGGGATGCTGCTTGACAAGGTGACGATTGTGCCAGATCGCGACGGCACGCTGGCTGCCGATTATAGCGATCTGGACTGGCGCAATCTCATCTACCTTGCCGCGATGGTGCTGCTGGTCTATAGCTTCTTTGCCGGAGCGCGGCGTAGGGTGGCGCTGGCGGGAGTGCTGATTAGCGTGCTGTTGGCGGTGGCGCTGGCGACCTTGTTGCTCGATAACCGACCTTTGTTCGTGGTTTATGCCAGCAGTGTAGCCCTGGCCTTGCTCGTAGCAAGGCTGGCGCTGCCGCTGATACGCGATGGGGCGGACCATCCGCATCCCATACGCTGGCTGTTCCTCCTCGCCCTGGCCGCTAGCCTGCTCTTCCTTGCCCCCGACTTTCAATCCTACGATGATGCCGTCAAGTATATAACCACTGCATCAATAGCGACGCGGGGAACGCTGGCGCTGCCGCCGCCGCAACTCGACCAGGGCAGCCGCTACTCACGCTACGGATTGGGCCATTCAGTGGCCGAATTGCCGCTGCTGGCGCTGGGGCTGGCGGCGCAGCAGCTGAACGGCGGGCCGGACAGCATCCGCTACTTCTTCGTACTGCTGCTCGACCCTATGATGAGCGCGTTTGCAGTTGTCATCCTGTTCCTCTGTGCGCGGCGAATATTCGGCAACGTAAAGCTAGCGGTCGCGCTCAGTCTGATCTACTTCTTCGCCACCTTCGCCTTCGTCTACGCCGCGCAAAGCTGGAGCGAACCCATCATCGCCACGTTGTTGCTACTTGCCTTCTATGCGATGTTGCGCGTGTTCCCCCCCCCCCAACCCACCCCCCCAATGGGGGAGGGGGGTA
>JBBRMT010000250.1:0-6644 GCA_038230695.1 Chloroflexia bacterium | reverse complement strand
CCAGAGCTTGCCCGCGCCGCTCGTAGCCTGCGCCAGCAGCTGCGTGCGCCACTACCGTCCGCCCGCTTCGCCGCTGCCTTGCAAGCCCAGCTAGAGGAAGAGATCACCACGCCCACCCCTGTCAGCGAGGCAGAAGCTCTGCCGCCCGCTAAACCAATGCGACGACCCCTATACATCGCCCGCGCCACCGTCGGCTGGCTGGCTGCCGCTGCGCTAATCGTGCTGGCAGTAGCCGGTGCGTTGTACGTAGCTAGCGATCTCGCCAGCCGCGCCGAGCGCCAGTTCCTGCCAGTGCAGCCCGAAGCGCACAGCGCCGCTGAGATTATCGCACGGGCCAAGGCGATGTATCAGTCGGATGCGATCAAGAGCTTTGAGCTTACTGAGGTTTTCACAACAACAGGCGACAACAAACTCTGGAAGACATCCCATATCTTTTATCAGGCACCCGGTCGCAGCCGTGAAGAGAACAGCGATTCGACGATTAAGATTGATGATGGCACAGCTGTCTGGAGCTATGCCCCACCGAGTTCCGCTGATTATGGCGGTGATGTTTCGTTTAACAGTCACGATCTTGCTCTAATACAGATGGATGGCTCAACCCTCACTTACATTGAATCGCTCAACTCCACTATATACCAACTCAGTAGCTGCTACCAACCTACATTGATTGGTGAGGATGTAGTGGCGGGTCGGCCTACATATGTGCTAGACACAGGCGTGGAGGTATCGCGCTGCAACAGCGTCAATGGGAATCCTTATGATAACATTCGCCTCTGGCTTGATCATGATAGCTACTTTATTCTGAAGATGGCACCAGAGAAGAATAGCAGTCTGCAACAAGTGGTTAGTGAGGTAGCAAGTGTACAATACAACCTACCGCTGGCTGCTGATCTATTTACCTTCGTGATGCCAAAGGGGGTTAACTTCAGAGGAGGTTGGGTCACAATTTCCAAAGGAGCTGGCAATTTTGGAAGACAAGATATAGCCCCGGTCAGCAATGATGAGTTCCGTACCAAGGCCGCCAAGCTGGTAAGTGTCATCAGCTTTACTACTTACCTGCCCACCTATTTGCCAATGCAAATGCAAGTCAATGACTTCAGCTACCGCGCTTGGACAGGAGAGATGGACATAACATATGTTCCATACCATATTTATAACTCTCAGCCTATGCCAGACTATTCAATACCTGACGACAATCCGCCGACGGTACGGCTGAGGATGATGCAGGCAACGGCAGAAGCGATCAGCGACACGACAAAGGGCTTGATTGAGGTAGCCATCAATGGCAAAAAAGGCTGGGCTAGCAGCGTAGATGGCCCTGGAGATTGCAATGTGCCAGCTTCGACTCCAACGTGCCTACCAGCAGGGACGCGGGTCGTCGTAGTGCAAGGAGAAACGCTAATCGAGATCAGCGGCACCAAAATATCAGCCGCTGAGATGCTAAAGGTTGCCGCATCTTTGATCCCTTTGCAACCTGCACCCCCCGCTGGCCCAGCCTTCCCCACCATGCCGTTGCCGCCAACCGCACCGCCGCTGCCAACCGAACCTGATGGTTCGATGCCGTAAACGCCAAACATTGACACATGGCAACCTGGGCGGGATAAATCCCGCCCCTACGTTTTTCGACATTGCGTAGGCGATTTGGTATTACTGCGGCGGCGCAATGGTCACAGGCTGGTCGAGTTGGCTGAGGGTAAGGCTGAAGCTGTCGGCCTTGCGGCTAGCGACGATGCGCGTAAGTGCGCCGCTGCGATTGCTAACCCATACGTCGTAGGTGGCTGCGCCGCCCAGCGCCTGCGCGTTGCTGGCAAACTGGCAGTGGCCGCTGGCTTCGCCGCTGGCTTCGCCACCTACGCTTTCTACTCCAATCAGCTTGACCTGGTTGGCGGCTGGCAGGTTGCCAGTAATCTCGCCCAGCTTCGAGTTGATTGTAAGCGGCAACGCATCGGCGATCGCCGCGATACCCCAGCCGCTGTCGCTCTTATGGTAGGCTTTGATGCCGATATGCATCCATTCGCCAGTAACATCACTGCGCTCTGGGCGGCTGTCGCTGGCGGTGTAATGCCAGTTGTGGTGGGCAAGGTCGGCATCGCCCGCCGCGCTAAAGCTGCCAGAGCCACTTGCTGTCCCCGGCGTGCTTGCTCCAAACCCGCTGCTAGAGATTGTCTGCGTCTCGGTGTAGACGAAGTGGAAACTCTGGACGGTAGCCAGACTATTCACCGCCTCATAACAGGTAGCGGCGCTGGGAGTAACCACTACACCACCGCTGCTTGCGCCCGCAGTCGCAGTGGGCGCAGGCGCGTTACCGTTATTATTGTCGCCGCCGCAGGCCGCCAGGGTGAAGAGGAGCAAGAGGAGAGGCAGTTTTGAGTTTACGTAGGCGCGAATTGCGTTCGCCCTGGGTTTTGAGTTAAACACTTTGTCGCTTAATCTCCCTTCATAAACAGAATAGGCAGACATGAGTCATTCCGAACTATAGGCAAAAAGCCCCCAGCGGGGGTTGGGGGAGAAACTTGACAGGTAGGCAGGCTAAGGGTAAGCACAGCGCTAGGTTCGTGGTTACGATTAACCTGACTGGAGCTGCGAGATTTCTCCCCCAACCCCCGCTGGGGGCTTAGTTTCTGTACCTATTGCACCATCTTGCAAAGTTCGGGATGATTCATGCATCTGTCCCACATCTACCCTCTGCCTTCTACCTTCTGCCCTCTACCTTCCGTAACCGCCGGTGGCCCTGCTGGTAACGCTGCTTGCCCGCTTCGGTCATGCTGACATTGACCTGCTGGCGCACCCGCTGTAGGCCGACCAGACCTTCCTTCTCCAGCGCAGCGATGTCGGCAGGGTTGATGGGGCGGTCCTCGATGCGTCGCCCCGATTGCGCTGGCAGGAACAGCACCATCTTGCCACCCTCGACGCGGGCGATGAAAAAGTTGTAGGCATCGCGCTGATCCTCCAGCGTGCCAGCAATAAAATCGAAGAGGTCTTCCTGGGTTCGGGTCAAGGCCATAATTGCGCTCCTTTGGGTTGGGGGAGGATGAAACCGCGTAGCCAACCAAGCACGATTATAACCAATCCCAACGCAATTAGCCAGAGCAATTGATACCATGCGCCCACCATCATCACAACCAGGCCGAGCAAACGTATCGCCTCGATCGTACGGCTCATGTAGCGGCGGATATACTGGCCGAAGGCCGATTGCTTGTATGGTTCGAGGTTGGCATAGCGAATTAGCAGGTAGCTGGCGATGATCGAGGGGATGAAGGTGACTAGCAAACCCCATAGCAATTCGTGTTGCCAGCACAGGTAAAGCGCGGGAAGGGTATCAATGATGTCGGTGGCGAGATTTAGCGGATGAATCTGATGGTACAGCGACTTCTCTTCAAAGGTCATAAGCAATTTCCCCCCCACTACCCCCACAAAGCATTTACTCGGCACTCAAACCGCAAACCTTAGCGCTCCTATTTGGGGCGGGCGATGTCTACGCTCCAGCCACCACCATCGCCTGAATCCACCTTGCCGTGTTCATTCTCGATAGCGAAGGTAAGGCTATACTCGACGCGAAGGGGGACAACCACCTCATACAGCCCGCTTGGCCCCAATGCCAGTTGCACCGGCCCTTTTGCCCCCTCGCGGCGGAGGTAAAGTTGGCGGAAGCTGCCCTGCCGCCAGGGAGCGGGGTCGTAGAAAACGCGCAGGGCGTAGTTTATGCGCTCGATGAACACTCGCCCGCCCCGCTTGCCGCTACCCAATCGCTCCAGCCGTCGGTAGGTGCGCTGTGTAGCCTCGCCCTGAGTGTCGAACTCGAATTGGATAATGCCAGCGTGGGGTTGTTGCAACGAGTTGTAGTAGCCCCACTGATCCCATTCGTACTCGTGGCGAGGATCGGTATACCAAACCTGCTCGTCGTCAACGATGAACTTGTATTGCATCGGGTAGTCGGCAGGCCACTTTGCGGTATAGATGCCGTCGCGCTCACGCATCACGATTGCGCGTTCGCGATCCCAGTCACAGAAGTCGCCCACCGCCCGCAGCCGCCCGATAGTATCGGCCAGTAGGATAGGACCGAGCGTAACCGGCTGGGCCAGGCTGATACCCGCATCCGGCACCGTAACTGCCACCCAGCACCACTGGTAGCCCGGTCGGGTAAGAAGCAGGTAGTATTCGCCGGGCTGCACCGGCTTGAGGGTGAAGAAGCCGTGCGGCCCAGCCTGTACGTGCAGCAGCTTAGGCAAGCGGGTGAAGCCCTGTTCGCTATATTGCACCAGATGCACATCGCTGCCCGCCGCATCGCTGCCATCATGCAAGGCGATGCGACCCACGATAAAGCTTGGCTTCTCCGCCATTGCGCCCTCCTCGACATTATTGCAGGCAACGTGCAACCCAGCCAGCGTGAGGCTGGCCGCTCTTGCTATGGATAAAACAAAGTTGGGGGATGGCAGTAACTGCACCCTGGCAAATGCTGCCTCGACGTAGCTACTATATCACGTTATCAGTGGGTATGCAAGCGTAGGGGTTGACCTGACAATAACCGGGAGGAGTAGACATGGTTGAAGGATTGAGATAATTAACCTGATTGCTGGGTGTTGCTATTAGTTTCTCCTTTGGCGCAAAAAGTGACTCCTCTCGCGGGCAATGCTTCGGCCCAATTTATGATTATACGACAGTTTCAATAATTTTTCAGTTTTCGCACCAATCGCAGATTTAGTTCACCACCTGCTGTAGCAGGTATAGCGAAGCCGGTTTTGCTGCGGCCTTCGTCAGATGGACACGGGGCGCGGGGCGGCGTATACGCCTGGCGCTGTTGTTCATCTCATCGCCGGTTAGCAACATCAGGATAACCTCGCTGCTGGCGGGGCGGGGTCTACGGGGGTGAGCGTGTGCGACACGTCGTTGCATAGATGACCTCCTTATCAGTGTACTACGCAAGTCACTACTTGCGAGTATGCAACTATTATAACGGCGAACTTGCGAATACGCAATGCACTTTTTGCGAAATGGTAAGAAAGTACCATACAAGTATTGCAAACCTGCAAGAAGTCGGCTATAATCTTGACATGGACAAAGCAGAGGGAGCAGAGCGGCGCAAGCGTATGTTGGACGAAATGGCGAAGCGGCGCGGCCAGACGGTGAAACGCTTGCGAGAACGCAAGGGTTGGACTATGGCAGAGCTAGCGCGACGGGCGGGGGTGAGCGAAAGCTACATCTCGCGCTTCGAGTCGGGTTCGATCCCCAGTGCTGCGGCGCAGGTGGTGTCGGATCTGGCAACCGCCCTGGAGGTGAGCGTTGATTACATCATGCACCAGGATGGCGGTCGCACCGCGCCAAACAACAGCCCGCGCAACCCTGAGCCTGATGTAAATGATCCCGAACTGAAGGTGTACCTCTCCAATATTGGCGGTCTGCCTGAGCATGACCGCAATCTGATCAAGGGGGTCATCAAGCAGATGCTGGACCTGGAGGAGCAACGCCGCACCGATCGCAATCGCGGCAGAGAGAGGTAAGGCGGTTGTGGACGATCGCTCCCGCGATACAATCGAGCATCTGATCAGGCGCTATCGCTTGCACGACATTGTGCCGGTGCGCCTCGATACACTGCTGCAAGACTTCACCGTGCGTGAGTACGATCTAACGCCACGCACGCTGGGATTTTCGCTGGTAATGCGCCACCAGGTGCATATCGGCATCAATCGCACTCTCGCCTCCGCGCTGCGACGGCTGACTCTCGCCCACGAATGCGGTCATCTTATCTCCTTCCACCCCGGCATGAACTACACCTGCGAACGCAACGCCTGGTTCAAGAGCAAAATGGAACATGAGGCCCAGATCGTGGCCGCCTATCTGCTGGTGCCTAAGCTGGCCGCAATGTGCTACGGCGAACAGCTTACCGCTCACCAGCTTGCCGATCGCCTCGATGTGCCAGTCTCATTGGTAGACCTACGTTGGTCGCAGGGCGTAATCAACGGCGAGCTTTAAACCCCCATCAACGAGAGGTCTATGACTTTCCCCTCCCATCGGGAGGGGTTGGGGTGGGTAGGAGACCACAGGAGGATCCTTGTCGCTCTACGGAGAACTGCTGATTATTGCCGTGGCTGCGCTGTTTGCCTTCCTCGGCAACATCTCATCCTTCTACAGCAAACTGAACGGCATTGGCGCGGCCAAAGACCGGCGCGGCTTCATTATATTGTTCGCCATTGCCCTGTTCGGCGCGTTCATCGGCCAGATTATGGGTGGGATGTTCGGCTTCGGCGGCGTGATGCTGGGCGTGCCGCTATTCGCTGGGCTGGTCGGTGCGGTCATCGCAGTGCTGGGTATCCCCTGGCTGGCTCTGGCTCTATAGCGCATGCGAGATTCCCCACACGCAACCCCCTCCTGTGGGAGGGCTTTTTGCTGCTTTGCTCCGTCAAGTACATCCCCAGCCCGATTGCCATCGCTACCCAGCCATGCTAAAATGGTCGCAGCTTAATGGCACAGGAAGGGAGCAAGATGGCCGACGAATATATCGCCTCTAATAAGCAGTTGTGGGACAACTGGACGCTACTGCACGAAAAGTCAGACTTCTATGATGTGGCCGGTTTCAAGGCAGGACGCGACACGCTCAGTCCCACCGAAGTAGCGGAAGTGGGCGACGTGGCGGGCAAGTCGCTGCT
>JBBRMT010000249.1:0-6777 GCA_038230695.1 Chloroflexia bacterium | reverse complement strand
TGGGGTACGTGCGACGCGCCCCGATGAAAGGAGCTACCTGAATTATGTCCCAACCACTGCTGCAGGCGCGTGATCTGCAAAAATCGTTTGGCCGCCACAATGTGCTTAAAGGGGTTAGCTTCGATGTCTATCCCGGCACCATGGTGGGCATTGTGGGAGAGAATGGGTCGGGCAAGTCTACTCTGCTACGCATCCTGGCGGGCGAGCTAAGGCCCGACCATGGTGAGGTGTTCCGCAGTGCGGCGATGGGTTACTGCCCCCAGACCGTGCTGCTGAACGATGCCTTGAGCGTGGGTCAGCACCTCGACTACTTCCGCGCTGCCTACGGTATCCAGAGCCTTAGCCGCGCCGATGCGCTAATCGCAGAGCTAGGCTACCAGCAATATCGCGGCGAAGTGGTGGGCAACCTCAGCGGTGGGACGAAGCAGAAGCTGAACCTGACCCTGGCGCTGATGCACCAGCCGAAGGTGCTGCTGCTAGATGAGCCATATCAGGGATTCGACTGGGAGACCTACCAACGCTTCTGGCAACTGGCTGAAGAGCTAAGGGCTGCGGGCGACGCGGTGCTGGTCATCTCGCATATGTTCTTCGAGCAAAAGCGGTTCGACCATCTCTATCAGTTGCACGATGGTCATGTGCAGTTGCAAGACCAAACCAACTGGCAGCAATGAAACTGGCCGATTAGGTCGGAAAGGGAAGTCAAGCATGAATACCAAACTTGCCGATAAGCACACCCCGCATGGCCCACTACGGCTGCTGCTGCGCGCTCCAATCTGGCTCTATCGCCTGCACCTTGGCTGGCTGTTGGGCCATCGCTTCCTGATGCTCACGCATACCGGGAGAAGGAGCGGCCAGCCGCGCCGCACCGTGCTGGAAGTGGTGGGTCGCGATCGGACCAGCGGCACATACTACATCGCCTCGGGCTGGGGTGAACGTTCCGACTGGTTGCGTAATGTGGAGAAAACACCGCTGGTAGAGGCGAGCGTGGCGGGTAAACACTTCGCCGCCACCGCCTTGCGATTGCCGGTGGATGAGGCAGCCAGCGTGCTGTTCGATTATGCCAGCCACCATCCGCTTGCCTTCCGCGAACTTGCTGGCCTGATGGCCGGGCGCAAGCTACAGCCAACCGAGGAAGATTGCCGCATCCTCGCGGCGGCGGTGCCGCTAGTTGCGCTGCGGCCACGTCAAGGTTAAAACAAGCAATTTAGCGGGGCGAACGACGAGTTCACCCTGGCTTATTGGAATATAAGGAGGAATAAAATGTCCAGTTCACCCTTCGCCCGCTATCTGACTGCCACCCGCTACGCGGTGCTGGAGCAGGCCCGCAACCGCTTTGCGCTCACCCTGCTGCTGCTGTTCGTGCCAACCTGGTACTTCGTTATCGGCGTGCTGCTGGACAACACGCCGGCCGAGTTCAAGTTCCGAGCCACTGGCGCTTTCCTCGTGGTCAGCGGCCATAACCTGGGGCTGCTCACTGCCGGGTTGAACGCGATTACCCTGATCATCGGCTTCATGCTGTTCAACTCCACGCGCAAGGGTCGGGAGTTCGACCGCCGCCTGGTCCTCAGCGGCTATCCGCAATCGCTGCTGATGCTGGCCAAGCTGACTGCGCTGCTGATTACGGCAGCGGCGATCGCGCTGTACGCCAGCATCGTACTTTATCTATTCTGGCAGCCCGGTTCGTTGCTGCTGGTCTGGCTTGGCTTCTTCGCGGCCACGCTTATTTACGGCAGTCTGGGGTTGCTGCTGGGGGTGTTGCTCCCTGGTGAACTTGAAGGTTTCTTCCTTATCATCATGATCAGCCTGATGGACACCACCCTACAGAACCCGGTGGATAACCCGGTTGCCAACAAGGATTTTCTGGTTGGCTTCCCCTCCTATGCACCTACCCAGCTACTGGTGGCGGGGGGTTTCACCAGCGCCATGCCCTGGGAGATGGCGCTATACTCGGCTGCCTGGGTGGCCGGGTTCGCCCTCTTCGGCCTCGCCATCTTTATCTGGAAGACCCGTGCCGCTAGCGTACATACCTTGACTGGCAATATGGCGTTAGTTGCGGCGCTCCCCGCTTTAGTTGACAACCTTGTTGGGCAGATTGCCCTCAATGGCCGCCAGATTACCCCGCTGCGCGGCCCGGTCTATATCCTGCTGCAAGAAATAGTTGAGTACGGTGCGGATGACAATGATGGCGGCAAGCTGGCCGATCTCGTCCCAGGTAGGCGCTACTGCGGTACGCAGGATGTCGGCAGCCAACTCGAACTCAAGCGCCAGGGTTAGCCAGCGCCCCAGCCCCAGCCGAATAGCTTCCTTGGCCGCTTGATTATCGGTTCGCCGAATCAGCGCGTAAATCACGCGAGCTACTGCCTGGATGACCGCAACCCCGATAATGAGGCCGCCCACTGCCTCGACCGCAGTGGCAAGGTATTGCGTGCCACTCTTGAATAGCTCGGTGATGCCGCTGGTTGCCGACTGCTGCTGCAGCGCAGTGAGCAGATAAGCCAATGCTGTGAACACCTGGGTTACTCCTATAGTTGAGGGTTATCGTTGGAGTTCGCAATATTTGTGCCACTTGCAAAGCTGTGGCGCTGAATGAGGTAACTTGCAGACCAGCCGGGCGGCATATTATACAAACTGCTCAAGCAAATGAGGTGAATTGGTAGGGGTGGGCTGCGCTCACCCTCGCGCAATTTACACCATGAGCTGCGATAAGCATTATTAGCAGCGGCCCGCTCCATGTTCAACTGATCAGGCAATTGTGGTATGATTACTCCACGCGGGGCGCATATAGCTTGTCCCGGCTCGACCACCTTGATATTTATGGCCCAAGCGAGGAGCAGACAACTTGATGATTAACCGGATACCACCACTTGCCTCACTGCGTCGCCTGCTATCCATCCCCGGGCAGAAGGGTGGCATCGAAAGTGGCCCCGCCCTCGCCAAATGGATCGTGCTAGGTGGGGCGATTGGCCTCGTTGCCGGTCTGGGCGCAATCGTCTTCTACTGGGCGATTGACTTCAGCACCAACCTCTTTCTCGGCACCCTTGCAGGCTATTACCCGCCGCACCCTTCAGGTGAAGGTACCACCGTGGTCAGCGCGGTACTGCACCCCTTTATGCTGCCGCTGGTGGTTGCGCTGGGCGGGCTAATCAGCGGCATTATTGTGTTCAACACTGCGCCGGAGGCAGAGGGTCATGGCACCGATGCAGCTATCGCCTCGTTTCACTACAAGGGCGGCAAGGTACGCAAGCGGGTGCCGCTGATCAAGCTGGTCGCCAGCGCGATTACCATCGGTAGCGGCGGCAGTGGCGGGCGCGAGGGGCCAGCGGCGCAGATCAGCGCGGGCTTCGGCTCGACCCTTGCCGGGTGGTTGCACCTCGACACCCAGAGCCGCCGCATCGCCCTGGCGACCGGCATGGGCGCGGGCATCGGCAGCATCTTCCGTGCGCCACTGGGCGGTGCGGTGATGGCCGCCGAGATCCTCTACAAACACGACCTGGAGGCTGAGGCGCTCATCCCCGCCCTGATCGCCTCGATTGTGGGCTACACTGTCTACGGCGCGGTCTATGGCTTCGGTCCCATTTTCGGCAACCAGGCTAGCCTACTGTTCGACTCGCCAGTGCAACTTCTCTATTATACGGTACTAGGGGTCATCTGCGGACTGGTCGGCATCCTCTATGCCCGCACCTTTGCCTACACCAGCCACTTGTTCCACCAGCTGCGCCTGCCCAACTGGGCCAAGCCGGCAATTGGCGGGCTACTGGTAGGCACGATCGGCATCGTTGTGCCGCAGGCGCTGCACATGGGCTACGGCTGGGTGCAGGTGACGATGAGCAGCGCCGGGCTATTGGGTCTACCGCTCTGGGTAGTATTGATTCTCCCCTTCGTCAAGATTGTGACTACCAGCCTGAGCATCGGCAGCGGGGGCAGTGGCGGCATCTTCGGGCCAGGGATGGTGATTGGCGCGTTGCTGGGCGCGACCTGCTGGCGGCTGGCCGAGGGGATACTGCCGAATATGCCCGCTTCGCCTGCACCGTTCGTGATTGTGGCGATGATGGCCTTGTTCGGCGGCATCGCTCATGCGCCGCTGGCGGTGATGCTGATGGTGGCGGAGATGACCGGCAACCTGACCCTGCTGGCACCCGCGATGCTGGCGGTGAGTATCTCCACCCTCATCTGCGGCGATAACACCATCTATATCAACCAGGTGGACACGCGGGTGGACTCGCCCGCGCACCGCTACCGTTTCAGCTTCCCCTTGCTCGCCAGTCTGCGGGTGGGGGATGTGATCAGCGATCAACCGCTGCGCTTCAGCCCCACCCTGAGCGCCCGGGCGGCGATGGCAACCCTGGTGGAGAACGATGCCAGCGGTGCGCCGGTGGTAGACGAGAGCGGAACACTGCTGGGGGTAGTCACCCGTGCTGACATCGCTGCCAGCCTGGCGGGGGCGGAGGCGACCGTTGGGGCAGTGATGACTCATGACCCGGTGACGATTGAGACTGATGACACGCTGGATACCGCCCTGGAGCAGATTGCCAGTCACCGTATCAGCTGGCTGCCGGTGCTGGCGGCGGATGGCACGAACCAGCTGAGCGGGGTGCTGACTACCGCCGATGTCTCGCGGGCGTATCGCCAGTCAATGAACCAGGGAGCGCGTCGCCTGGGTGGGGTAATCAGCGGTGGGGCGCTACTCGAAGTGAAGATTAGCGGCGATTCGCCCGTGGTGGGTAAGGCGCTACGTGAGTTGAACTTCCCGATGGACTCGCTAGTGGTTTCAGTCAGGCGCGGCGGCGAGTTGATCTTTCCGCGCGGTGACACTGAACTCCAGAGTGGCGACATGGTGATGGCCCTGACCAGCCCGATTAGCGAAGAGGAACTACGTCACTATCTGACTGGCTTATACCGATTTGTGAGTTCTTAGCTGATTGTCCCACTCCCTCGTCGCTGGTGACCACTGCATTATTCCCTCAAACCATTGCTTGTCAAACGGAACGTTGTTCGGTATAATCATTGGAGCAATATCTCGCTTTCTCAATATACCTGCGCGCAGGCTGGTACGCAAATCCAGCGTTGCTCGCAAGGACGAACAAACCCATGCCGCAAACACCCAGGCCACGTTTTGGGATTATGACCGCCCCATCACAGGTAGACTACAAAGACATCCAACGGGTCTGGCGCGAGGCGGATGCCATCCCCCAGATAGAGCATGCTTGGCTGTACGATCACCTCATGCCGATTGGGGGCGACCCGAATGGGCCGACCTACGAAGGTTGGACACTGCTCGCAGCCCTCGCCGCACAGACCCAACGACTACGCCTCGGCCTGCTCGTGACCAGCAACCGCTTCCGGCCCCCCGCTATCTTGGCTAAGATAGCGGCGACCGTCGATATTGTTTCCGGCGGACGGCTCGAATTCGGTATCGGTGCAGGCTCACGACCCGATATCCCGCTGGCTCGGCGCGAATATGAAGCCTACGGTCTGCCCTACTACGACGCTGCCCACGCCGTGGGGAGCCTCGCCGAAGCGTGTACCGTTATCCGGCGGTTGTGGACCGAGGACGAACCGTTCGACTTCTCTGGCACCTACGTCCATCTCACCGGAGCGTATTGCAACCCCAAACCCATTCAGCGCCCCCACCCGCCAATCCTAATAGGCGGACGCTCGGCTGCCGTACTGCGCGTGGTCGCCGAACACGCCGACCTGTGGAACATCCCTGGCGGTGACATAGACGATGCCGTCCGTCGCAGCGCCCTGCTGGACCGCTACTGCGCTGCAATCGGTCGCGACCCTGCCGCAGTCACTCGCTCAATATACCTGCCTGTCTCCTACGACCAGCCCAGCATCACAAGGGACGCGATTAGCAAAGCGGTCGGCGCTGGCTTCCAGCACATCGTCCTCGGATTGCCAGCGCCCTACCCCGCCAACGTTGCACAGTGGGTTACCGATGAACTTATCACCACGTCGGCCTGATCCCAGTGAACACGTTAAGATTCGCACTCTCGATTGCCACTGGGAGAGGACGATAAGAAAAGCGCACCAACCTCGTCATTGTGGCAGGTGTGCTTTCGGTTCACTTCGATGTAGCTACTTAGAGCTGCCAAAGCAAGGTTGGCACTGGCCCTATAAGCGAAAAGGTATATAATGACGGCAAAATCATCTAAAGAGCAAAACTCCAACGCTACTTCATCTGCCGCTCCCCACTCTGATAGCAAGGCGTGGCTCACTGACCTGGCGCTATTTGGGGTTGTTATCGTGTGGGGTTCGACCTTCCTTATCATCAAAAGCGCCTTGCCGCAAACCAGCCCGCTGTTCTTCCTGGCAATGCGTTTTACCTGTGCCACCGCTGCGCTCACTCTGGCAGTTCTGCTTCGACACGAGCTTGGCGACTTCGTCAGAGGTGAGCTTTGGTGGGGCGGCCTGATTGGCGTAGCCCTGTGGCTTGGCTTTGTACTACAGACCATTGGCATGGACTATACCACCGCATCGAGCGCTGGTTTCATCAGCAGTATGACGCTGGTGTTGGTGCCGCTGTTCAGTTTCTTCATATTGCACTATCGCCCTACAATCACGGCAATCATTGGTATCATCGTGGCGATCGTGGGCCTGTTTTTGCTCACCGTAAAGGGTGATTTTACCGTAAGCGGCGGGGATTGGCTGGAACTCGGTGGCACCGTACCGTTTGCGCTGCAAATTGTGCTGACCTCGCGCTTCGGCAAGTCCTTTAACCCGATGCGCCTTGCTCTGGCAGAGATTTCTGTCTGCGCCCTGTTGAGTCTGGTTGCC
>JBBRMT010000248.1:0-6816 GCA_038230695.1 Chloroflexia bacterium | reverse complement strand
TTATCCATACGGCAACCATGCTGCTGCAGGCCGACAAGTATGCTGCCTGGCACCTGAGCGATAAGGAGAACGGCCCGGAGGCGGAGATGAAGGCGTTGGCCGAGCAGATGGGGCTAAAGCCCGGCCCGGTGTTCATGCCGCTGCGGGTGGCGATTACAGGCCGCACCCAGTCGCCCGGCCTGTTCGAGACTATGGAGGTGCTGGGGCGGGAGCGGGTGATGGTAAGGCTACGCGATGCAGCGCAGATGCTGGAGGTGATGGCTAGCTAACAATTTGTAACACAACGCTAATAACAAAATCTAACAGAAATGCGGCCAATAGTTTATAATAGGTGCGATGAGAGAAACTAATGTAGACAATCCAATCATCCGCCTCGTCAACCTGACTCGCCGCTACAAGGTGGGACCAAACGTGGTCGAGGCAGTTGCCAGGATAGACCTGGAGATTGCGACCGGCGAGTTTGTCGCGCTTATGGGCGCGTCGGGCAGCGGCAAATCCACCCTGCTCAACCTGCTGGGCGGCCTGGATACACCTACCAACGGCGAGGTATGGGTGGGCGATGTAAACCTGGCGACCGCGAAACGCAACGTCCTCGACCAGCACCGCCAGCACACGGTAGGCTTCGTGTTTCAGAGCTTCAATCTGCTGCCCACCCGCACCGCACTGGAGAACGTGGAGATGCCGATGCTGCTAGTGGGCGAACGGCCCGCTGCCCGACGCACCCGCGCCCGCGAGTTGCTGGCCCAGATGGGGCTGGCGCAACGCAGCGACCATCTGCCCAATGCCCTATCCGGCGGCGAACAGCAGCGTGTAGCCATCGCCCGCGCCCTTGCCAACAACCCCCGCATCCTGCTGGCCGATGAGCCAACCGGCAACCTCGACTCTAAAAATGGCGCGGAGGTGATGCGCATCCTGCGGGCGCTCAACCAGGAGCGCGGCCTTACCCTCATCGTCGTTACCCACGACCCCGCCGTGGCCGCCTACGCCGACCGCGTAGTGCGCTTGCTCGACGGCAATATCGTGGAAATCAGCGCGAACCCCACCCCGCCAACTGAGGCTACGCCACTGCTTACTTCGATGACGGGCAAACTGCAGGAGGTGCGGGTATGAGATTCCCCGATATGTTGGGCAACTCGCTTGCCAGCCTGCGCCGCCGCAAGGTTCGCACTATCCTCACCTCAATCGGCGTTTTCGTCGGCATCGTTACTATTGTAACCATGGTTAGCGTGGGCATCGGCACCGAGCAGCAAGTCACCTCCACCCTCTCCGGCCTGGGTTTCGAGACTATCACCGTCAACCCCAGCTACAGCAGTGATAGCAGCAACCCCAACAATATCCCTACTCATCCGCTTACCCCGCAGCTAGTAACGCAGATCAAGCAGATCCCCAACGTAGTCAGCGTAGTTACCGACATCAACCTGCCGGATGCTATTCCCGAAGTAGACATCAGCATCAACGGCCAATCCGCACCAGTATCCGCTTTCTTCAGCAATGGGAGCAGCATAAACCCTCTGGTGAGTGGTGGGAAGATTAGCATGGTTGCTGGTTCTGATTTTGATGCCAGTCACCAGGATGGCGTGATTATTGGGGCGCAAAGCCTGTATAACAGCCTGCACCTGATTAGCTCCTACCCTGCGGATACGTCGGTGTATAATCAACTGCTCGGCGCTCCGGTTCACCTCACCGTGACCGACCCGCGTGGCGAACAGCAGGTCTTTACCACTACCATTGCCGGAGTGGACAATAACACCAACATTGATGATGCCCGCGCCCCTGGCGCACGTCCCAACACGGTACGCAACGCCTCGGTACGCATTGGCGCGAACGTAAAGCTCGCCATCGTGCAATGGTGGTATCGCCAGCCCGACTACCTGGAGAAGCGGGGCTACAGCCGTGCCACGGTCAAGGTTGACACTATTCCTCATGTCAACGCCGTTGCCGACCAGATCAAGGGTTATGGCCTACAGGCGGATACAGTACCAGTCTTGATTGACCAGATCAGCCGGGTTTTCACCATATTGCAGATTATGCTCACATCGGTAGGACTGTTGGCCCTGCTGGTAGCCAGCATCGGCATCGCCAACACTATGATCATGGCGATTTATGAGCGCACCCGCGAAATCGGCGTACTCAAGGCGTTGGGCGCAACCCGCCGCGACATCCTGGGGATGTTCATGCTGGAGGCCAGTTTTATTGGGCTACTGGGCGGTGTGCTGGGGGTTATTGGCGGCTGGTTGCTGGATCTGCTGCTCAACTGGGGGCTGAACGCCTATCTGCAGTCACAGGGTTTCTACATCAACCTGCAGATCTTCCAGGTCAACGCTGTGCTGATTGGCGGTGCGCTAATCTTTGCTGCGTTTATCGGCCTGCTGGCTGGACTCTACCCCGCCCGCCGCGCTGCCCGCCTCGACCCCTTGGCCGCGCTACGGCACGAGTAAAGGTAGAAGGTAGCAGGTAGGTGGTTGTTGTCGCAGTGTGAAGTCTCCTACTTGACCGCTGTGGGGACGCTAAATCTCACCCACAAATGGTGAAGGACAGTAGTGGTGGGGGATAATCCGCCGCTTGCAGAGTTACTGGGGGTTGGCGGCGTAGCCCTTGCTGGCAACCTCTACCCTGCCCATCGTCTGCTTACCCGCTGCCAGGTTAATGGTGCAGGTAGGCGTGGTAACCAGGTCCACCATTTGCGCCGCATCCGTTCTGCCCCACCAGCGCATATCGCTTATGTTTTGATAAACATTGATGCGCTTGCCAGCGGGGAGCTACGCTCCCAAGCCTCGGTAACGCGGCGAACGGCGACTTATCTCATCCCACACTACTACCAGTCCTTCGCCACTTGGGATAAGGATAAGGTGGGGACGAGAGACACGCTTCACTACGTTAAGCAATCTACCTTCTTCCTTCTTCCTTCGACCTTCCTTAATGTCCCCAGGTGAAGAACAGGCCGATTGCCGCCGCAAACATCACCGCCGTTGTCACCCAACCCACTGCATTGCTCCACCGATTGTTGACCCGCTTGCCCATCACCTGCTTGTTGTTGGCAACTAGCATGATGATCACCAGCAAGGGCGGGGCGAGGACACCGTTGATCACCGCAGTCCAGAACAGTGCGTCAATCGGGTTGATGCCGATGAAGTTGATCAGCATCCCGATGATGGTGGCAGCGGCGATCACCGCGTAGAACTGCTTGGCGCGGCCCGGCTTTTCGTCAAAACCATGCCGCCAGCCGAACATCTCGGCCACTGCGTAAGCGGCGGAGCCGGTCAGGATCGGCACCGCCAGTAGGCCGCTGCCGATTAGCCCCACTCCCAGCAGCAAGCCAGCGGCATTGCCTGCAATCGGCTGCAGCGCCTGAGCCGCATCGGTGGCCGACTGAATGTCGTGCTTGCCATGAGTGAACAGTGTGGCTGCGGTAGATAGAATGATGAAATACATCACCGCGTTGGAGAAGAGCATCCCGATGTTCACATCCCAGGTGGCGTACTTTAGCTCCTGGTCAGTTGCGCCTTTGCGCTGCCAGAGCTGCTTGCGGCCCATGCTAATCTCCTCCTCGACCTCCTGGCTGGCCTGCCAGAAGAAGAGGTAGGGCGAGATGGTAGTACCCAGGATCGCTACCAGAATAGACAGGAACTTACCATCGAAGCTGAAGCTGGGGATGAAGCTGCCGCGTAGCACATCGCCCCAATTAGGATTGGCGAAGAAGACCGAGCCAATATAGGCAAACAGGGCGAAGGTCAGCCACTTGAAGATGTTGGAGATCAGCTTGTACGAACCCCAGATCTGCAGGGCCAGGATGAGCAGGGCGACAGGAATGATCATCACCCATATGGGTACGGGCAGCAGCAGGTTGATGGCAGCGGCGATTGCACCGATGTCCGCGCCCGCGTTGATGGTGTTGGCAACCACCAGGGCAAGGACGGCAGGGTACAGCACCCAGCGCGAGTAATGATTACGCAGGATGCTGGCGAGACCCTGGCCGCTGACCAGGCCGATCTTGGCGCAGATGAATTGTACCACTGCCATCATCGGGTAGGTTATCAACGCCAGCCAGAGGGTGGAGAAGCCGAGCGATGCGCCCGCAGTGCTATAGGTGCCAATGCCAGAGGGGTCGTCGTCGGATGCGCCGGTAATCAGGCCGGGGCCAAGCACCTTGAATACCCGCTTGACCTTGTTCGGCTCGTTCTCAATCACCGCTTCCAGTGAACCAGCGCCGCCAGCCGTCTCCTGGTGTGAAATAATGGGGCCACTCTGTTCATCCGTGCTTGGGCTGTCCGTTTGTTGCAGGGCCATCGGTCTTTCCTCTTTTCTGGGCCGCCGTGCGGCTAATAGGCTGCTGGAAAGTTGATAATTCCTGCTTCTAGCAAGATCAGTGCCAACTCTACATAAATGCTGTTCCTGATTCAAAGTCAGATTGCACTCATTATCCCTTGACACGTCCGCCACTGCCGCATACAATAGCTCTGCCCGCTGCGTTTTCGTCCTGGCTTCATCATCTTACGACCGGGTCTTTAATTGATTCATAACCTTACCGCTGATCGCTCAGGAGATCTGCCGCTGATGTCAATCTCACAGGAGATCTGCCCTTGACGCCAATCTCAATCGTAGACACTCTATTCGACAATGCGCCAGTAGCATTCGTCTATTTCGATGCCAACTTGCTTATAAGTCAAGCCAACCGCCGAGCCGTGGCGCTGTTTGCCCCCGCTGGCGGCGAATTGATTGGCCTCAGCATGGGCGCTCTGGGCCTCAGCGATATTGCTGAGGCGTGGCTACGCTCCGCACTTGATGGCGCGGAAGCCGTTCACCTGCTGCAAATTACTGATTCTGCAGGCGCACGCCACCTCGATCTCACCTGTACTATGCTGCCCGATAGCGATGGTCGCCACGGCGTGCTGCTCACCGCTGTAGATGTCACCACCCGCGAACAGACTATGCGGCAGCAAGCGGCCAGCGCCGAGGAGTTGCGGGCGGTACTCGACAACCTCTCCGAAGGGGTGTGGCTGATTGAGCCAGATGGCAGCCAGCGTTATCGAAACCCTGCTGGCCGCCACTTGCTCGGTATCGGCGACGACCAGCCCGACTTGATCGTTGACGATTATGCGCGGCTGGATGCCCGCTACCCCGATGGCGGTGCCGTGCCGCCAAACGAGTTGCCCCGCTTCCGCGCTGCCAGGGGTGAAGTGATAACCGACCTTGAAATATACCTCACCGGCCTCGATGGAATGCGCCGCTTGCTCAAGATTGATAGCAACGCCCTGCGCGATGAGCAAGGTAATGTTCATCTTGGATTCAACCTGATGCGCGATATTAGCGCCCACCGCGAACTGGAGTTTGATTACAAAGCCCGCAACGAAGAGTTGCAGACCATCCTGGCGAACCTCACTGATGCCGTCTTTCTGGTGGATCCCGAAGGTGACATTCGCTATATGAACCGCGCTGGCCGCGAATTGATGGGCATTGAGCCAGAGCAGCATTATCGCAACATCCGCGAGTTTATACACATGAAGGCGTACTACCCCGACGGCCAGCCATTGCCCTTGCATCAACGTCCCTTCTTCCGCTCAATCAAAGGGGAAAGCTTCAGCAACGCCGAAATCATGTTGATTGACCTGCATGGGGTGCAACGCCTAATCAGCACCAGCGCCCTGCCCATCCTGGATGAGCAGGGCAATGTCCGCCTCGGCCTCAATATTGCCCGTGACATCACCGGCCAGCGCGAAATCGAGCGGCAAATTGATAGCCTGCTGATGCAGTCGGAAGCCGAACGGCAACGCCTGTTCAGCGTGATTGAACAGATGCCCGAAGGCGTGCTGATCATCTCCGCGCCATCGGGCGGCCTGCTTGCAATGAACAAGACCGCTTACGAACTGCTCGATGCTGAAATACTGGACGTGACCACTGGTAGCACTTCATACCAATCGTTGCAGGTGTACAACCCCGATGATAGCGAATGGTCGCACTCCACCTGGCCCATCGTTCGCTCCTTGAATGGCGAAACCGTGATAGGGGCGCAAATGAGAGTGGCTCGTCAAGATGGGCAAAGGGTGGATCTACTCGTCAATGCCTCACCAATCTACGACCGCAGTGGCGGCCGAGAGGTGATCAGCGGCGCAATTGCTGTCTTCCAGGATATTAGCGAACTGAAAGAGCTTGACCGCCTTAAGGACGACTTCATCTCGATCACCTCGCACGAGCTACGCACCCCGCTTACCACGATCAAGGGCTACGGCCAGATGATCACACGCAAACTGGCGCGTGCCGACCTTGCCAGGAGTGTTCGCGCCGATCTACAGAAGTCAATTGACACCATCCTTGAGCGCACCGAGCGGATGATAGCCATGATTAACGACCTGCTGGATGTGTCGCGCATCGCAACTGGCCGCCTCGAAGTATCGGGACGGGTACTCGACCTCTCTGGCCTGGTCACCCGTTGCGTAGAGCAGGTGCGGCTCACCACCCCATTGCCGATTTACCTGCAGACCCCCGACGAACTGATTCTGGCAGTGGGCGAGGAGCAGTTGGTGGAGCAGGTGCTAAACAACCTGCTTGCCAACGCAGTCAAATACAGCCCCGGCGGCGGTAACATCAGCGTAGCCCTGAGCCGAGACGAGCAAAATGCAACCGTGCTGGTTAGGGATGAGGGCATCGGCATCCCTCCCGAACAGCAGGAGCATCTATTTGAGCGTTTCTATCGTGCCGAGCGTAGCAAGGATATGGTATCGGGGTTGGGGTTGGGGTTGTACATCTCGCACGGCATCATCACCGCGCACGGTGGCCGTCTATGGGTGGAAAGCGATGGCGCAGGGCGGGGGTCAACCT
>JBBRMT010000247.1:0-6895 GCA_038230695.1 Chloroflexia bacterium | reverse complement strand
TAGCAACCAGCGCGGGCAAGCTGAGGGCACGGGGCGTGAAGCATATCATCCACGCAGCGGCAATGGGCGCGGGAGCGGCGGCTAGTGAACGCAGCGTGCGTGAGGCAATCCTGAATAGCCTGCGCGTGGCCGAGCAGTTGGCGGTGAAGCGCATCGCTTTTCCCGCTCTAGGTGCGGGAGTGGGTGGCTACGAGGTGCGCGACTGCGCTAAAACAATGCTCGGCGCGGTGCGCGAGTATGTCGTACAGAATCCCGCTAGCTGCATCGCCGAGGTCATCTTCGTGCTGTGGAGCAACGACTCGTACAATGCCTTTGCCCAGGCGCTGAATGATGAGCAGCCTAAAATATGAGTATATTTGGTACCCACAAGGGGTGAAGGGCGGTAGCGGTGGGAGATAACCCGCCGCTCGCCGAGTTGCTGAGGGCTGGGAGCGCAGCTCCGATCGGTCAAGCGCATCTACGCTTATCGAAGGCATCTACTGGGCCACATTGCCAGCTGTACGGCTGGTAGTCGGGATGAGCGCAGTGCATAGGGGCGACATGGCTACATGGCTAGCCAACACCATAAAGTTAGCGGCTGGTAAGCAGACGATACGCATTATGGGTGCGGCAACAAAGGGCTACGCCCCCAACCCATGGTAACTCAGCAAGCCGCTTGCTGGCTAGCGGCCTCGTACTAAGGGATGCTTCCAATTGTGTCTATGGCCTGGCGATCAAAACTTTGTTTAAGCAGCAATGAGCCATCACTCGTCGCGCTAAGGGTAAAAGAAGGGTTTCGGATTGGCCGAACTTGCCGATAACATAGATAACGATGATACAGAACGACGTGGCGTTGGGCTGTCGGTAGGCAATGCGGGCTGGTGGCTGCGATTGGCTGCCAGCCTCGTGCTAGTTGCCTGGTTCGCAGCGGTGGTTTGGGGGATGCTGGGGTCGTTCGACCTGCGCGACCTTAGCAACAGGCTGCTGAACTTCGCGCCTAGCGGGGCGTTGTCGCGCATATTCGTGCTGCCGCACTGGGATGTGCTACTAGCACATATGCTGCTCCTGCTAGCGGGCATCTGGCTAACCCTGCTGGTGATTGCCCTCGGCGTATGGAGCGGGCGATTGCTCGGCCTACGCTTCGGCGATGAGCCAGCGCTGCTTGGCATCGGCGTGGCCGCCGCGCTCGGTTATGGGCTGGTCTGCCTGATCTTCACCCTGCTGAACCTGGCAGGTTGGCTCTACGATTGGCTAGTCTGGACGTTGACTATTGCCGCCACGCTGGGGACGCTGCTGTGGCTGGCGCAACGCCGCCTGCTCATCCCCTGGTGGAAGCATCATACGCTGGGTATGGCGCTACGCAGCACGCTCGGCGAGGTGCGCCATCCGGTACGCAACTTCGTGCCGTTCGTGCTGCTGCTGGCAACCGTTCTGAGCGCAATCCTGGCGTTGGCAACCACGCTAGCCCCGCCCGTGCTGTACGATACGATGCTCTACCACCTGGCCCTGCCCCGCCAGTACGTGGCGCATCACGGCTTCGTGCCAGTCTATAGCGAGACGGTCATCCTATTCGCCGAGGGTATGGAGTTCATCTACACCTGGCCGCTGACCCTGTTTGGCGGTGGTAACTGGGCGGCTGGCTCGATTGCCGGGGTGATGCACTGGGCGATGGGCATCCTCACCGCCGTCGGAGCCTACGGCTTCTGCCGTAGCCTGGGCCTCAGTGGGAGAGTGGGCCTATTCGCCGCTGCCGCTTTCCTTGTACAACCCCTTGTCAACCGCGAGATCGGCACCGCCTATGTGGATGTTGGCAACGCCTTCTTCACCCTGTTTTGCCTTTATGCCCTCTACCGCTGGTGGCGAACCGAGCGCAGCGGCTGGCTGACCGTCGCAGCGCTGCTGGCTGGCACAGCGGCGGCAATTAAGGTGTTTGGCGCACCGCTTATTTTGTTGACGATTGCGCTGGTGATCGCCAAATGGTGGCGCAAACGTGCTGCCCCTCACCCCAGCCCCCCCCCGAGATGGGGGAGGGAGAATGACACCAGCTTGCATGATAGCGAAGATGCAGGGCGAGCGCCAGGGCGTGATATATCACGCCCCTACAATGCCAACGCTGCTGACGTGCAATTTGTTGCGCCCATCTCAGCGTTCAGCACTCAGCAGGGCGAACAACGGTTCGCCCCTACAAACCACCCACTCAGCGCTCAGCACTCAGCACTCAGCACTGACTCAGCAATCAGCACTCAGCACTCAGCACTCAGCGCCCTCCGCCTGGCAGCAGTAGCGGGGCTGATTGGCGGGCTGACCGCCTGCTATTCTTATATCGCTAGCTGGATTGTGCTGGGCAACCCGCTGTGGCCGGAGCTTAACGGTATATTTCACGGCTGGAACAGCCCGGTTGGCGATGCCAACTACAAGCAACTGGTCAGCTATCTATTCTATTCGGTGGATCAGGGGCCGATGACTTTCAGCATCGGGGGGATGCTCAAGTACCTGTTCTGGAACCTGTGGATGGATCAAGCCAGCCCCCTGCGCGGCGGCTTCGCGGTGCCGCGTCTCGTGCCTGTTACCACCGCGCTGTTGCCGGTCGCGTTGCTGCTGGGCGGCTGGTTGGTGGTGAAGAGGGTGCGGGGGCGGCAGTCGGATGTAGATGTGGATAGTGAACACAAGGTAGACCCCGCGCTATGGTGGGGGTTTGGCTACGCGTTGGTATTCACGATCGTCTGGTTTCTGCTGCAAGGGCAACGCCGATACATCCTGTTCACCCTGCCACTAATCGCTGCCGGGCTGGGTTGGGTATATGAGCGGCTGCGGACGCGGTTGCCGCTGGCGGGGCTTGGCTTCGGCCTGTTCCTGATCGTGACCCTCTACGTCGCTACCCTCTCCAATCTGGCGTTCGATTTCCGCGCCTTCCCCAACGTCTACGGGCTGATGGATGACAATTTCTACATTCTTGAAGGAGCAACCATCCGCCTCGGCGAGGGCGGCCAGACGATGCTATACCTCAACCGCAACGCCCCACCCGCTCAAACTGTGCTGATCACCGAACTGACCGCGCCGCTCTACTATCTGGGCCGCGATTACGTGATGAGCAACCCCGGCTGGGACGACTTCCTGAGCTACGCAACCCTGAAGACGGCGGACGATTTCAACCAGCGGCTGAACCACTACAACGTCAGCTACCTGGTGGATACCCGCGACCGCGCTTACCTTGACCCGCTGATGCAGCAGGGGATGTGGCTGGGGCGCAACAAGTTTATGCACATGGTGTACACCCAGGGCAACTGGTACACCTATCAACGCAATGCCAGCCCGCCTGCCACCGGCCTGAAGCTAGGTCCAGAGATGGGGCGCATCGGGGTGGTAGGCTTCGGCGGCGGCGTGCCACCCGACTTGCGCGGAGTCAACCTCGACGGCCTCGATCGGCTGAAGCTGGATACCCTGCGTGGGCTGGATACCATTGTGGTCAAGCGCGGAGCGCCACCGATTGCCCACACCAACCTCGACGTATACGCCGTTTATGCGCCCGATGCGGCAATGATTGACCAGCGGCTGGCGCAAACTGCAACCCTGGTGGATAGCAGTGCGGAGTACAACGTCTATCGCGTGGCCGGGGTGGACTTGCCCGCCGTGTTCGGATTGCAGCAGTTGCCGATCAAGCCGCAAGACTGGCAGATGACCCTCGACGAGAGCAACGCGGCGACAGTATCACAAAGCGATGTTCTAAGCGTGACCCTGCCGCTAACCGGCACGGCGCAGATCAGCAAGACGCTGCTGGACGTTGACCGCCAGGGCGACCCTCTCCCTGGCCTGAGCGCGGTTTTGGAGAGCGGCCTGCCGCCCACCGACTTGAACGGAGCCAGCGTGCTACTGGTGGATTTGCAGGTGAGCAGCGGGGCAATGGTGCGGGTCAACGCCGAGCTAGATGGTCAACCCGCCGGGCTGGTCTGGCGCTTCAACGGCAGCGGCGACGGGGTGGATGATGAGATGGTCATCTACATCCCGCCGGGGGCGCATAACATCGCCAACCTGGACCTCGTCCTGAGCGGGCCACAAGGTGGCAGCGGCAACCTGGTTGGCGGCAAGCTGATCCATGATGGCGGCCAGGCCCAGGTGCGGATGGTGGTGAAGAGCGTGGCGCTGATGAAGTTTTGAGTTTTGAGTTTTGAATTAGGTTAGGCAAGTATTGGCACACATTGCAGCAGCTTCTCTAGCGTCTGTGCATCGCTACTTTGCTCGACAAGCAGCGTAAAGTCGCTGATGGGTGGCTGGGTGGGCGCGGCGCTCACTCCAGGCGGCAGAACGTCGAACAAGGGAAGGGTAAAGCTGGCTTGTGCCTGCTTGCCGCTGCCTGCTTCTTTCCTGGGGCTAACAAAGTCGCCCATCCGCTCATGGCCGCTACTGAAGCGGCGCAGCGTGGCGACGATTGCCTGGCTGCTGCTGTCAATGCTGGTCCAGCGGCGACCCAGTTGCGCGGCAACCGCCAGAGTGGTGCCGGAGCCGGAGAAGCAATCCAGCACCAGATCACCCGGGTTAGACGATGCTTCAATTATCCTTGCCAGCAGCGCGGGGTTCTTCTCGGTGGGATAGCCAGTAATCTCGATATTCTGATTGTGCGCGTCAGGGTAATCCAGCCAGATGTCCTGCACCGGCACTCCGTCACTATCCTCAAGGTAGACCTTACGACGCGGGTTGCCGTTGGGCGACCAGTAGATATCGCCTCGCGCATCCATTTCCTCAAGCGTGCTGGGAACGTACTGCCAATGTTTACCTGGTGGTGGGTTCACCCCGCGCCAGGGTTGCCCGCTAGCACCGTTGCGAACACCCGGCGCGTGGATAGGCACCTTCTTGTAGCGCCGCCCATCCTTCTCCGCATACTGGTACTCTTTGGCGCTGCGTTCTATACTCCACCCCTCGACTGGGCGGTACCAGACGTAATCATCACTCTTGGTGTAAAAGAGGATATAGTCGGAAACATTGCCATAGGTGCGGCGGGTGTAATTCTTGGGGTTGCGCTTGCGGCGGGTAATCAAACTGCGGAAGTTCCTTGCCCCAAACACCTCATCCATAATCAGCTTGATCTGAAACGCCATGTTCTTGTCGAGGTGGACATAGATCGAGCCATCCTCAGCAAGAAGCTCGCGCAGCAGGATGAGGCGCTCACGGATGAACTCTACGTAGTGCGCTCCCTCAAGCAGATCCTCGTATGATGTCTCCTGAGTGCGCGACTGAAAGATGCTGCGAGTAGCATAAGGCGGGTCAATATAGACGAGGCGTACCTGTCCACAAATGTATGGATTGTGCAGCATGGCTGCCAAAATCGGCAGGTTATCACCATAGCAGAGATAGTTAGGGGTTTTGCCATTTACATCAACGTTCCCTGACCAAAGATTTCTGGTTATCGAGGGTTGGGTGCGGAGAATATCGCGCTCATCACGCTTACCAGCATAGGAAAGCGCAATGTCTGTATTATCAGGCATAGACGGTTGGCTAATGGCGGTGGGTTCTTTGATCCGTAGGGTTCGGGCTACTCCAGTTGCCATATGCAGCCTCCAACTAGGATTGCAGCCATTCGAGCGTTATTCGCTCTGGCATCATCCTGAGCGTAAAGACAATAATCCTGCCCGGCCAGCTTCTTTCAATCGCGGCGTAGTCATACCACATCGAGCCAAGTAGCAGACCAGGGCCGTCGTTCATAAACATGACTTTGGTTCTGAGGCCATGCCTCTGAGTGTAACCGAGAATTTCATCGGCACAGCTAATATAGCTACCAACGCGATCATCTTCCTGTGCGCCACCGCGATCCGAATCGTAGCGGGCCAAGCCGATTGCCAGCACTTGCTGCCACTCTCATCATAGATAACGAAATCTACAGGTCGGGTTGGCCTGGGATAATCAGCGAAAACTTCACCCATCCTGATGTCGCGTCCGGCGCGTTCCGGCCCTTTGATCACTAGCGAAGGAAACTGCTGGCGAAACAAGGAGAAGAAACGCGAGGTTATGTCATAGCCCTTCTTACCTCGATCCTTATACTCCCAGAGCAAAGCACAAAGTGCTTCATCAGGGAGGGGGCGGCTATCAAAGGCTGCCTGTACAATGTGGATGGGGCGAAAGCCCGTGCCAAATTGGTCGCAGATCTGCTGGGCCTTCGACTTTTTCTTGAGCATCTCTACGGGTGTCTCAGGGCTGACATACTTCCTGAACACCCTGGCTAGCTGAATACGCATCCAGATAGACTGTTCTTCAGCAATCCGTAGCAGTAGGCGAGTCGAAGACTCTGACTCACGAAGGTACTTGCTAAACAACACCAGTACAGGTTCGTACAGCACCAACGCCTCTTTCA
Organism: Chloroflexia bacterium; assembly: GCA_038230695.1. GTDB lineage: Bacteria > Chloroflexota > Chloroflexia > QHBQ01 > QHBQ01 > QHBQ01. The sequence goes on along the minus strand of JBBRMT010000247.1, from coordinate 573 downwards.
AGACATCAGGGTAATACTCGCCAGTTGCCAGCGTAATCCAGGTGCGCCCATCATCCTTGTAATCGGCAAATGAGCTTCGCGGCGTTGGATTAGGTAAACTGGGCGGAAGCCTATCCATGACTATCGTCGCCTTTGCCTTTCTTCGCCTGCCTGTTGCGCTTGCTCTGGCCGCACGGGCGCTGAGGGCGGGATGCCGGTCAGCTAACGACCCTCGCCACGCGGGAGAGGGGATGGCCTTTGGCGCGGATTTCGAGGGTGTTGAACCAGCCGAACGGGGTGCGCTGCACGGCGTAGCCTTGCGCTTCGAGCGCGGCAGCGGTGGCGGCCAACACGTCAATCGCGGTCTGCGGGTCGCTGAGTTCGGCAAAAAGGTGGGCGAAGGAGTGCAGCAGCAACCCGCGCACCCCAAGCTGGGTGGCGAGTTTGCCGATTTCGGCGGCGGAGCGGGTGGCGACCCCCATGGGATCGGCAGTGTCGCTCTTCTCCACACTGGCAAGGATGAGCAAACCTTCGCGCAGTTCGCTGCTGCGATTGTCGTCGGCGACCGGCTCGTAGATCTTGCTCCGCCCCCGC
>JBBRMT010000246.1:0-6898 GCA_038230695.1 Chloroflexia bacterium | reverse complement strand
GAGCAGGATATGCTCAGTGCCGATGTAGTTGTGGTTGAAGCGACGTGCTTCATCCTGCGCCAGGTTCAGCACCTTGCGGGCGCGTTCGGTGAACTTGTCAAACGATTTATCTGCCATGGCGAACCCCGGTCATGAATGAAGAATGTAGAGTGCAGAATGTAGAATAAGTGTGGGTGCCTACGTGGTTTACGATTAGCATTGATGCGTTGCACCGGTACCCCTCACCCAGCCTCTCCCACAAGGGGAGAGGAGCTAGTAGTTACATTCTTCTTTCTTCATTCTACATCCTTCATTCACCGATAATATGCGTGCTCGATCTTGATGCACTTGTTTTCAACATAGAGCAGGCCAGCAGCTTCCGCCTTCTGGCGGGCCTCGTCGTTGGCGATGCCCAGTTGCAGCCAGACTGCCTTTGCGCCGCGGGCGATCGCTTCATCCACCACCGCCGGGGTCTGGTCGGACTTGCGGAACACGTCCACCACGTCAACCTCGATCTCCACTGGGATGTCGGCGAGGCTGGGGTAGCACTTCTGGCCCAGCACCTCCGTCTCGGTAGGGTTGATCGGGATGATGTTGTAGCCGTGGCGCTGCATATAGGCGGCCACGCCGTAGCTGGGGCGCTCCGGCTTGCTGCTCAGGCCGACGACGGCGATGTTCTTATACCCAAGCATCTGCTTGATGGTGTTTTGTTCGTTCATATATCTCCCTGTGGGTTATTCAGTTATGATGGGCATCGTTGGCGTTGCACCGTTCACCCTCACCCAACCCCCTCCCTTGACGCTTATCGTTACCCCCAAATAGATTGGGTGGATAGTAGTGGAGGGGACAACCCACCACTCGCCGAGTTACTGAGGGTTGGGAGCGTAGCTCCCCGCTGGCAACTGTACCAGTGCTTATCGCAAGCGAAAGTGCTACAAACGGTTAACAGGTTTACGGCTAATGTTTTCGCGAGATGAACACCGTGCCAACTGGCAAGCGGGCAACCGCGCCAATGCGGGATACAAATCGTGTGGCTGGTTAGCAGCCGACAAGCATGGTAGTATTGCCAGCAAGGGCAACGCCCCCAACCCCCGGTAACGCTGCCCGCCACGTGCGGTCGCGCAGCGCCGTACTATAACGTCATTTTTATTTGGGCGTAACGATAAGCCCTTGACGGGAGAGGGCTTCGGCTCCTGACTCAGCACTCAGCACTCAGCACTCAGCATTAGTGGATGTATGTAGCAAACCAGTCGGCCAGCTTCATCTGCAAGTCGGGGAAGCCCTCGTGACAGATGTGGCTGCCGTTGGGGTAGAGCAGCATCTGCTTCTTGCCCGCCAGGTCGGCGTAGATGCGCTGGCTGGAGCGAGGTGGCACGATCATGTCGCGCCCGCCGCCGATGATCAGCGCGGGTACGGTAATCGCTTTGGCTAGGTCGGTCTTGCTGGCGCGGAACACGGCCCGCAGGGCGCGATTGTCGAAGTGGAAGAGGTAGCGAATTTCGCGGCGCACCAGTGGCATCACCACGCCGTAGTCGCGGGCGATGTTGTAGGGCGCACAATTGGTGGAGATTACGCGGATACGCGGGTCGCGGCTGGCGGCAATCAGCAGCGCGAGATAACCGCCCAGGCTGACCCCGTTGAGGGCAACGTGTTCGCTATCGAGTTCGGGGCGGGTCGCCAGCCAGTCGAGCAACGCCGTACCAACCTTGTCGTAGTCCAACACCATTGGCATTTTGGCCCAGGTTTCGCCGTTGCCTGGGCCATCGAAGCTGAGGGTCGCCATCCCCCGCGCCAGAAACTCGTTCTCCCAGAGGTGGAACTGCTCCTTCGCCATCGCCGCGCCATTCAGGTTTATGACCACGGGCGGGTGGCTAACATCGCGGGGTACGCGCAGATAGCCGGGCATGGTGATGCCGCGAAAGGGGATCTCCACGCGCTGGGCGGGCGGCTCGAACATCCGCGCCGCCAACTGGTAACACTCCACGCTGCGGTGGTGAATGGCCTGCTTGTCGGCAAGGTCGTTGAAGTAGATAAACTGGGCGAAGTGATATGCAAGTGCGGCGTAGAAGAAGCAACGCGATGCGCTGACGGTATAACCCTGCTCCATCAGGCGGTGGCCCTCTTGTTCGCGCTCGTTGGCGACGGTGCGCCAACCCTCCACCCAGTTGTTGACGCTGCGGGCGCGGGCGATGGCGCGGCGCACATCGTTGGCGGGCAGCCCCTGGGCGCTGAAGTGCAGCAGCGCCGAGCCGGGCAAGGCTTTAGCCCCCAGCAGGCGCAAGGCGATATCCACGGTAATTGGCTGCACGATCACGCGGCGGGCGTAGTATGACAGCATCGAGGGGCGTGGCATCGCCAGTGGCGCAGCTTTAGCCGTCGGTGGTGGGGTGGCAATCTGGCTCGTCATCTTACCTCCATATAAAGCGCGGGATAAGGGAACAAATGGAGATGCTACGCCGTTATTATAACATAAGGCTGGGCAACACAGTAGGCTAAATCAGAGCCAGCGACAATCCTAACATAACATGGAACCGGTGTTCACTCCCTGTTGGAACATTGTGCAATGTTGAAAATTTCTTATTGACCGAAACCGGTGCAAAAACCTCTTGCATTTGCGTAGGAGGTATGCTATAATAGGGCAGAGAACGCGAATGAACAACGACTGGTAGCCCTTATCAGCTAAGGGGGTCTTAAGTTATGAAAGCCCAATCTACTACCCCCCCCTCAGCTACTTTCGATAACAGTAGCACTTTGCCTTCTTTTTGTCTTCGCCTCAGCAACACAGGCAGCATCTGCGCCTAACTCGCCCTCTCAACCAAAAACGATCCTCACTACTGCTAACCCAGCAAATCTCCATACCAACAGCTTCTCATTTGTTGCCAGCCCATGCAACTCTACTCCAAACTTCAGCGATGTAGCAAAAGATGCCTACTTTTGCTATGTGCTGAAGGGATTGACATCTGTTGGCTTTATTCATGGCTATACCGGAGCAACCTGTACCGGTCAGGGTGTGGATTCGCCATGTTTCCTACCAAACAAGTTCATTACCCGCGCCGAGTTCTGCCAGATACTGGTAACTACCTTCCAATGGCCAATAAACACTACTGGCGGGCCTCACTTCAGCGATGTGCCGCCTAGTTTCTGGGCCTACGGTGCGATTGAGACTGCTTACAATAGGGGGATTATCACTGGCTATGGCAACGGTACTTTCATCCCTAACCGTATTATCATTCGCGGGGATATAGCCCATCTGACCTCGAATGCCGGTGGCTTCACCGATACTTCGCTCAGGTCTGCAGATTTCTCCGACATAGGAAATTGCAGTTATTGTTTTCAGTATGTGGAAAGGCTCGTGATGCACGATGCAATAAGTCAGTTTCCCCAAAACCTGAACATAACCTGTGTCGGTTTCCCCTGTTTCTTCCCCAACAACCAGTCTCCCCGCTCTGATGCCATGATGTACATATCTCATGCTTATAGTACGCAGGTCGGCCAGCCATACGGTGCTATCCTCGGCCAAGTCTTCTCAAGAAACGGTGGATCCCATGGTACAGGATACGAGGGAACTGGTGGATGGCATGACGGGGTAATCGCCTACGTAACCGTGCCGCAACCATTCTCGGGGTTGTACACAGCTGTGCCAGTTGGCACAACAGACGAGTACAACGGCTATTTTTCCGAGGCTGGCCCACAGGCAAATTGCCCTTCCTCCTGTTCCTATAACCCTTACTGGGCCTATCAGGATGGTACACAAGCTGATTACCGCAATGGGCTGGTCACTGGCATCACTTTGTACCCGAATGGTTTGTATGGATTCGAGGATATTGCCAGCAATGGCCTATGGACACAAACTTACTGCGAATCGACGTGCCAGGCTATCAACACGACAGGCTATATATCGCCTACACTCCCCTACGTGGCTGTAGGTGGTGAAGCTCATGACCCCAGTATACACTATGGCAACATAAATGTGTCTCTGGCACAAGTTCGCTCAAACGGCTCATGGGGCTACTGGTGTCCAGATTATACCATGGTGCCTTGGGTAACAGGGTTTGGTAGCGTTAGCGGATGCACCAACAATAGCTGGTCAATCAACTACTAAGGAGGATGACAGTGAAAACGCGAATCGTTCTCGTGATCATGGGACTAGCATCGCTACTCCTCATTGCCGGGGCGGGAGGCAGCCGTGCAGGTACTACTGCCTCGACATCGGGTGTGGGGCAAGTAGTTGGCGACTATCCAAGTGGCATATTCTCCCCTCCGACCCCGGCCAGTACCAACAGCCATGGTTACCACTACGGTGTCGCCAACCTACTCGGCGCAACTTCCGAACAGGTGGGACAGTTTGCGGTAGAGTTTGCCCAACACCGGGCGGCGATATATAGTGGCGTTCCCCAGGTGATGCTTACTCGCTCGATCACCAACGACGAGCTAGGTGCGCTTGGCCTTGACTGTATCTACTTTGGTACTATTGAAAAGCCACCCCTGATGCTGGTTATCCTCAAAGGAGACTTTGGGCGGGTTGGCTATGGAACGAACACTGCTTCGCCTCACTTCAAGTACGTGGTCTACGTCTTTGACGAATGGGCTGCGAATGCTACTTCGACGATCGGTGTAGTAAATGGCGGCCTACTTAGGATTGCACTTAATGACCCTACCCTACCCAATGATACTCCGGGCGAAGTCGAGCCTCAACCTCATGCCTGCACACCTGAACCTCCTACGCAACACCATTATGGCGACATCGCAGCTACAGCAGCGATACCCACGCCTATGAATCGTAGGGCCACTCCGTTCTCAAGTACGCCAATACCATGGCCGACAATGCCTCCCGCCATCGGAACGGCAGCTCCGTTAGGATAAATAACGCAAATGCACCCCTCGTTCTACATTGAGCGAGGGGTGCATTTTAGCACCTGCTATTCAACTGCCCCATACTGCCGCAGCAGGTCGGCAGCTTCCTGCCGCCTGGCTTCCAGCGCGAGGTTTAGCGGGGTTTTGCCCGCAACACGGGGGTTGACGTTCGCGCCACGCTCAAGCAGCAGGGTGATAAGTGGAATGTCGCCGTTCTGCGCCGCCTCGTGCATCGCGGTGTAGCCGCCCTCTTGTGGGGCCTCAATGTCCGCGCCGTGGTCGAGCAGCAGTTTGCAGAGCGCAACCTGCCGGTTGGCAGCGGCAGCGTGCAGCGGGTGGTTGACGTTATCGTTGCACGAGCGGGCATGGACATCCGCGCCGCGCTCCAGCAGTGCCTCGGCGGCCTCCCGCTTGCCAAAGTAGGCGGTCAGGTGCAACGGCGGCCAGCCGCCAATGCCGCAAACGTTCAGCAGGCCGCGGTCGCGGTCGAGCATGGCAAGCACGGTAGCGGTGTCGCCATTCATCGCCGCAGTGGTAATCTGTTCGGCTTCAGGGGTAATCTCCATTGCTCATTGTTCTCCTTTAATTGATTTAACCTTCGCATCAACATCTTAGCACATATGTGCTAGTTTGTCAATCCCTTTGCGCGGATAATCGGCACAGAGTATAATAGGGCAAACGTGGAGCGTCCGCTGCCAGACTGGGTGGTAAGGAAAGGATGTGCCGATGAGGCTGATTAGAAGCAGCCTGCTACTGATACCGCTGCTAGCCCTACTCCTGCTGGCTAGCTGCGATAGCGGCGGTGGCCAGGCAACCGGGTTGAAGGATCTCAGCCCTACACAACTGGTGGCAAAGACCCGCACCCTGAAGATGGGCAACCCGATTCGTAACTACTGGCCTTCGCCCGACGGCAGTAAAATGCTGGTGATGAACGACGGTATGGCTATGAGCATGGTAGAGATGGCGAAGGGTGATGCGGTCAGCGCGGTCAACCTGATTTTGCCACCAGGCGCTGAGGTGGCGCAGGTGGAGTGGTCGCCCGACAGTAGCGCGTTTGCCTACTGCCTCAGCAGCGCCGACGGCAAGCAGGCAGGCAGCGCCATCGTCATCCGCGACGCGAACGGTGGGGCGAACGTAGAGGTGAAGCAGAGTGGGATAGACAGGTTGACCAGCCCGGCCTGGAACAGCAAAGGCACTGCCCTGTACTTTCTGGCCTGGCAAGGTGGCAAGCAGCAGGTTATGAACGTGGGGCGCGACGGCAAGACCATCACGGCTATGTTCGTCACTGCCAGCAATTCGAGTGAACAGGCTGACTTCGTGCGCCCCAGCCCCGATAGCGTTCACTTCATATATAGTATAAGTAAAACTACGACCACCGCGCCACAAGGCGGCATTTACATAGCCGAGGCGGATGGGTCAAACCTTAAGCGACTGGCCGACGAGCCGAGCGTATCGGCGCTACATCCTTCACCACAGGGAGATCGGTTGCTGGTAGAGCAGAATCGCGGCACCTACATCATAACCGCTACGTTCAGTTCGATCCTCTGGTTCAGTCCTCTCAGGGCAGGCGACCGCAAGCTGCTGCTGCCCTTCCCCAAAGCGATGACCAACACGCCGCCGGAGGTATTGAGCGGGGCGACTACGGTGGGCGCGGCGTGGAGTCCGGCGGGTGACAAGATTATATATATTACCCACAACTACGCCGCCACCTCCGAGCCACCCCGCAGCATATGGGTAGTAGCCGCCGATGGCAGTGACCCTGCCGAGGTGTACACCAGCGCCCAGGAGACCGACCTCTCGCTGCCCGAAGGCCAGACCCTGGTGTGGGCGGGCAACGACTCGGTAGTTACTTCGAATCTGGGCGATACCTTTACCATCATCCAGCTTGGGCAGAAGCAGTGACGAGTAGCGAGTTGAAAGTTGAAAGTTGAAAGTTGAAGATGATTGAGTAGCGGCGAACCGTGGTTCGCCCTGCTACGCCGATCTACATTCTACATTCTACATTACAGCGGAGGTATAGATGGTGGACGAGGCGGCGGCAACGCTGACGGTGCTGCAAAGCACG
>JBBRMT010000245.1:0-6900 GCA_038230695.1 Chloroflexia bacterium | reverse complement strand
CCACCGCCGCCTTCGCCGCCGCCGCCTTCGCCACCGCCACCGCCGCCGCCGCCTTCGCCGCCGCCTTCGCCACCGCCACCGCCACCGCCGCCTTCGCCGCCGCCGCCTTCGCCACCGCCACCGCCGCCGCCGCCTTCGCCGCCGCCTTCGCCTCCTCCGCCGCCACCACCGGACGGCTGCGGATTTCCGTCCTTATCAAACGTCTCGGTGTTCGAGGTCACGTTCCCATCGGCGTCTTTCGAGGTGGTGTCGATCGTGAAAGAGCCATCTGCGTTGTACGTCACCGTCGTCTGGCTCTCATTTCCTTGGCCGTCGTTTGCAGAGCTTGAGCGCTGGGTCGTAACGCCATCCTTGCTGGTCTCGGTATAAGTCGAAAATCCTCCTTCGGCTTTGGTGCTCGCCACACCAGTTGTGTTGGTTGTGCCCTCGCCGGTTACTTCACCATGACTGGACACAACCGTCGTCGTTCCGTCGGCGTTCGTCATTGTTACAACTCCGTCACTGACGATGCTTCCATCATTGGGGTTCGTGACTATCTGACCCGCTCCCACCACTCCGTTTTCAAGTGGCACCACTTGCGAAACCACGATGCTACCGTCGGGTCTCGTCGAAACCGTACCGTACTGGAACGGCCCGTTCGGTTGAACAACCCCGATTACCGTGCTGCTCTTGCCGGGACCGACCGTCTTGTCCCCAATGATGGTTACGCTGCCGTCAGAACCGTCCATCCGTTTTGTCACCGCTTCGAAGGTACGTCCAACGGGCCGACCGGTAGTCAAGAGCGTTGCAAATCCTTGACCTCCCCTGCTGACTTCGAGCGTGCGCTTCCCTGGTCCATAGGCGGCGTTTATCTCAACGCCGTTTCGATAGTTCCAGCGTGCAGTGCGCGTGAGGCCATCGCCGTCAACGCGGTAAATGTCTTCTCGAACCGTCTTGCTCGAGAACTCGGTTACGACACGCTTTTCTATGACTTGCCCTTCCACCGCAAGCCGGGAGAGGACATAAGCACAGTTGCTCGTTGCGGTTGAAACAGTAACTTCGCGCAACCAGCCTTTGCCCTTTTGCGCGATTCGAGCCGAATAGCCGGGGCCTAGCTCGATCGTCGTCTCGTGAGCTTTCGACTTGAAGGTGAGTCGGGCTGATCCGTTACGCCGCAGCGAAAATTGAGCGTCCAGAGGTCTGGAATGCAGATGATGTTGATTGTCATTCGTCATGTGGTGTCTCCTTTGTGAGCAAATATGATTTCGGTGTACCGTAACATCTTTCGTTTTCCGGGTGTCCTACGGCCTAACACTACAGCCGCACTTGGGCAGTTTGTCGGGCCATGCGCCGCTTGTAATGCGAGCGCCTCGCCCGCGCTTGGTGCCGCCGTCGCCAGAGTGACCAGCGCATCGTTCGCTCCACTGGCGGAGGTGTCGACCACACCAATGCCACCAGCCGCCGCCGCACCTCCGGCACCGTCAACGGGATCAACTCAACATCCAGCTTCAAGCCCCCCCTCTTTGGCCGTCGCTGCCGACGGCCTGTGCCCGCGTCACGGTCAAAAAGGCATGAGCGAACAACGCTAACGTGATGTGGCGGTACCAGCCCGTCCATTTTCACACCTCATACTGGTCCAACCCCACTTCCCCCTTCGCCGTTTCCAGGCTCTCTTCCACTGCCCAGCGGGTTCCCGCCACCTCCACAACCTCCGCCAGCGCTGTCTCCTTCGGTGCATAGACAAAGTAATAGGCCAGTTCACTCGGATCACTGATGCTCCGCCGCGCCAGCCACCAGTGCGCCCATCCCGGCCGCCGGGCTGGCGCCATCAGACCCCAAGCCCAATCATAGAGTCGCGGCCCTTTGGCTCCATCTCCTGCACTCAGACGCTGCCAACTCTCTCCACTTTCTCAAAGGCAAAGAAGTTACCATCTGGGTCAACATCTACTGGAGTAGGATGGCCTAGCACATCGCAGAGGTCTATAAATTGCTCCTGCGATGCATCCCGCTCAGATCTCTTGTTTTCAAGCCATTTCGCTACGAAGTCATTGAAGTTGTGCATATAGAATCTGTCTCCATAATTACAAAAATTATGTAAGCGAGGCTTTATCCTAGCTCGGCGTTTATATACTCGCCTTTGGTTTATCAACTACTGACGCTATGTATATTGTAACACACATGGCCTTACATGACAACGCTGCCCTAATGTTTTCTGCTTCTGTGATTGCTCACGGGTTCTGTAGAAAAAAGTCACCAGCCCACACGAATCTGACCCCAGCATCGGCGGCAGCTTGCTTATCCTCTGGACGGTCGCCTATATACAGCACGCGCGCTAGTGGTATGCCTGCTGCCTCGGCCAGCTCTCTTAGCATCCCGCCCTGCGGCTTACGGCGCGGGTCGTCTCGCTTGTATCGGTTGAGCTTCGCCTTTGGGTGGTTGTAGCAGACGGCAATCGGGGTGCTGGCAGGTAGACCTAGCTCCTGCAATACCCTCTCCAACTTCTGTTCGACATCGGACTCGGTGAAGAACCCGAAAGCGACCCCCGCCTAGTTGGTGGCGATGGCAACCTTGACACCAGAGGCCAATAGCTCGTCCAGCTTCCCTCGGCGGCCCGGCAGCACTTTGACTATGGCAAAGTCTTTATCTGCTCTATCCATGTAGCCTTCGATAAGCGTTCCATCCACATCAAAGATGGTCATATCGTATTCTGGCGCTCTGTTCAGCATCTGAGCTTTTCCTATCCTGTTAGTAAGCTAGAAATTCCCACTATAATTATAGCAAGTCAATTATAGCAAGTCTCTGCAAATCAGTCAACCTGGCGCGTGCGGTTAACCTTAAGGTAGGGCTTGCGCACGGTCATACGGCGAGCGGCGATTATCCGCTCGAGGAGTGGGCTACCGGCCAGAGCTAGCTCATCGAGCAGCACGTCAAGCATCTTCGCATCGTAAGTTACAACCTCAGCCTCACCAGTCATATCCACTCGGCCAAAGCCTGCAAACACCTGCGGGCCGGTGATGACTAGTAGCTCGGCAATGCGCTGGCGCTTGGCTTCGCGCTCATTGCCCAGTTGGTATAAATATCATCGAGCTGGGCATAGTCGCTGCACGCCTCTCGTAGCGCTATGAGCGCAGCTTCGACATCAGCCTGCTACTGCTCCTGCTCTTGTTCTTCAGCCATCTTCTTCTCTCCTTTTTAGTTAAGCCTAATTTCAACCGGGCCGAGCTGCACCAGCCGCTTGCGGATGTTCCTTATTCTATCAGGTTCTGCTTCCCACATTCGTAGGGCATCGGCATCATCGGTCGCTACCACGTAGATTATACGCTTCCAGCCTTCACCATCTGGCTGGTAAACGTGGATGGCCCCCCATACCAGTCGCCGTCAAGCCCCACTTTCTCGATAAACTCGCGTGCTGTCCAGCCCTCATGCTGTTCGCAGTAGCCGTCGGGTAGCTCAAATGAGTAATCGAACCAGTGCTTGACGATCACGATTACCGGCTTACCACACGTTCTGTCTTCATCTTCAAGGTAGGCTGCGCACCCTGCTTGCCGCCAATCGTCGTCTATGGGGTCGTCGTCGCGGGCTACCTCTATAAGCCGTAGCTGCGCCATGTCTTCCTGCTCCTTCTCGGTAGGTGAGCTAGCCGGTCGGGATAGGTCTCAGTATAAACGTATCTCGGGTCTGGTCAGATTCGTTAGATGAATTAGCCGCCATCTGTCATGCTCCTGTGGAGTTATATACAGCTATGTATATATTGTAGCACATAGGGGGCGAGATAGACAATAGAGGGTACTTCATGGTTTACTTTATGAACAACATAATTAGCATTAGTGTGAGCATAATTAAAATATGAGAAAGATAAGGTTAAGCTACACTGTGAATCAGCAGGCGGCAAGGATTTTAGAAGTTGAACGCTAAAGATGGGTAAAAGAAGTAGGTAGTCGCAGACATCATTTGACAACTGTACCGGAAAATGATATCATCATCATATTGCGGTTGGCCGCCTATAACCATCTAACTTATGGCCATCCTTGTTGATCGAAATCAGAAGGTCTTTACAGCATAACCTTCGGGAGTTTTACCATGAGAAATAATCAGAAGATGCCCCACTATGCAGCTGGTGTTGAAACAGAAGTGGTAAGCCAACCTGCGGCACTCGTGGTGGCCTTGAATGAGATCACCTGGGCAATTGCTACCAGCATGGATATTTCCCGAACTTTCTCCATTGTTGCACAACAGACCGAACGCATAATTTCTCATGATGTGCTGGCGGTACTGTTGCTGGATACAGGAGAGGAACGTAAGCTGGCTGTAACTCTATGTTATCCCGCGATGCTGGAGTCTGAGTACGCCTTTCCACCTACCGATTTCTCGTTTGGCCCCGCGCTTCTCGTAGGTGAGCCGGTTGTGGTTGAGGACCTCGCGGTGACCGCCGCCTCGTACTCTGGCGATCGGCTTATGCAAAGCAAATTCGGTCGCGCAGCGGTAATCGTCCCGATCCTGAGGGCACCTCGTGTTCTAGGTGGGCTTGTCCTCGTCAACCGGACAGCGGGCAGCTACCGTGCGGCAGATGCGCTCCTCGTCGAGCCAATTGCCACCCTAATGGCGCTGGCCTTGGAGCGTCAGCGCCTTGAACAACAGGCCAGGATGCTAGCAGTTGCTGAAGAGAGGGGCCGCCTGGCACGGGAGATACACGATTCTCTGGCCCAATCGCTTACCGGTATCATCCTCAACCTCGAATCGCTTAAGCCTTATGAACAGCGCCATGGCCAGGCCGAGGTGGCCGTGCTGGCCGAGACCGAGGCGCTGGCCCGCCGCGCCTTGGAAGAAGCGCGTCGCTCTGTTTTGGGCCTGCATCCCATGTCACTTGAGCATCAACCTCTTCGTGAGGCACTGACTGCCGAGTTGACCGAGCTTGGCAAACGAGCGGCCCTCACCACCCAGTTTTATGTCCATGGTGGTGAGCGGCAGCTGCCTCCCGATATAGCAACCGCCCTATTTCGGGTAGCTCAGGAAGCCTTTCAAAACATCTATAAACACGCTGCCGCACGCCAGGTCAGTATGGAGTTGACCTTTGAGACCAGGGCCATTGTCCTTACTATTGAAGACGACGGAGCTGGCTTTGTTGCGAACGCCGTGCCTAATGATAGCGAAGGCTTTGGTCTGATCAGCATGTCGGCGCGGATGCGCACCCTAGGCGGAGACTTCCTGGTCACCAGCCATCCTGGATATGGCACGATGATACGAGCGACACTTCCCTACAACCGCCCCAACATTGTTACCGCCGCTGTGGTGCTGAAGGGCGGCCAGGATACCATACCACCACAGGCGACCCACCCCATCCGTGTGCTGGTGGTGGACGACCACCCCATCGCTCGCCAGGGTATTCAGGGTATCCTGGCGGGACTACCGGATGTGCAGGTTGTGGGCGAGGCGGAAGACGGCCTCGTGGCAGTCGCAGAAACCCGCCGCTTGCGTCCTGACGTAGTCCTCTTGGACCTGGAACTGCCTCAGCTATCAGGCCTTGAGGCGCTGCCACAACTTAGAGAAGCGCATCCTGGAGTGGAAGTTGTCATCCTGACCATATTCGACCAGGACGAGCGGGTCTTTGCCAGCCTCAAGGCTGGAGCCAGGGGCTACGTACTCAAGGATGCTGCACCCCAGGCGATCGTCGAGGCCGTGCGTGCGGCCAGTCGGGGGCAATCGTCGCTCCCTCTCAGGGTTGCCACCCAAGTGGTGGAGCGGTTTGCGGTATTGGCAAGCCAGAAAGTGGACCCTGATACCCTGACCGAGCGTGAGTTGGAGGTGCTGGGATATATGGCGAAAGGGGTGTCATACAAACAGATCGGCAGCAAGTTGAACATTTCGGCCAATTCCGTGCAGTATCACGCCTCGAACATCATGCAGAAGCTCGACGTGGGCAACCGTGGTGCGGCGGTTGCGGTAGCCCAGAAACGGGGACTTCTGGGTCAAGCGACATGATGGCTACGTTAGGCGAATTACATTGATGGGAAGCAAGGAAAGACCCTGCTCTGAGGAGTGGGGCCTTTCCTTGTTTCTCGCACTATAGATTTTCATGTTAGAAGACTATAGAAATCTGTAGGGCGCTTCGGTCGCGGATAGGATATAGTAGCATTACTTCAGCGAGCCGCGATCCTCTTTGTTGGAAGGCTGCTCACAGCTGCCACACAAGAAAGTCGCCCACCAGGCTCTGGTTGGGGCAGGTGGTAGCTAACGCGCAATGGTAGCTTGTATATCTCACATAGTGTCACTTACGTAAACCAAGGGCAGATCTTCAATAAACCATCATTGTTCGTGGAAAGAGAAGGTACAAATAGCTATGGCACGATCCAAATATATGATGGTGGGTACGTTGCTTCTAGCCGTACTCAGCCTCACGGCCTGTAATACCAGCTCACCAGCCGAGCAGTCACCGGGCCAAGCACTAAGCAGCGGTACACCTTTGCCCACCGTAATCGGCACAGTACCTCGGCCTGTATTCCCCACCCCGATTGCCACTGGCAGTGTCGAGGTTCCTGGTACTCGAGAACCAACACCCACGCAACGACCACCATCTACACCAGGCATCGAGCAGTTTATTCACACTCCACAGGTAGCCACTACCCTATCCCAAGAACCGATTACCTTTGCCAGCGGCATGACTCCAATGGTATGGAGCGTTGAAGCTAAGGGTTCGCTCACCCTATGGCTTGGCTATGTGTCCAATGGGGTGAAGCCAAGTATGAAGGATGCTCATCCGATTGTTCGCTGGGACGGCGTACCCCAGGTGCTGTCCCTGGCACCTTCACCAGATCGTCGATCCCTTGCTCTCCTCTTGACTGGTCCAGGGGCGGGAATGGATAATACGAGCTTGCTTTGGATTGTGAACCTGAGTAGCAACACTGTAACTTCCCTTCCCAATCT
>JBBRMT010000244.1:0-6928 GCA_038230695.1 Chloroflexia bacterium | reverse complement strand
ACCACCCCTACTACCACTGTAGCTACCACCCGCCCGCTCACCCTTACCGACCCCAACGAACAACCTGCGGCATCAGGCGAAGTGGAGTCTGCCAGCCAGAGCGAGGAAGATGAGGCGGACGAACTGGCCCACCTCGGCCCGGTACGAACCCCGCAGGCGTGGTTGGAACACAAGATGACCCCGAACGACCCTCAGCGCAGCACCAATGTGCCTTATCAACTCTTCCCCTTCATCCAGGGCGGCATTGATATGTACAAGGCGGGCGATTACTCCGGGGCGCTCGACCAGTTCAAGCAGGCGGAGATGCTCAACCCAAACCCTGCCTTTCGTCACGTTATCCTCTATAACCAGGCGGCCACCCTGCTTGCCCTGGGCGGGCAGGAGCAGAGCAGCCTGGCCGAGCAGCTTCTAGAGCAGGCGGTGACTATGGGTTCACGTCTGCCTGGCTTGCGCTGGAATCTGGCAGTCGCCTACTGGCGCAACCACAACGTAGACCGACGGCTGATCGCCACGCTCAATGAGGTGGTAGATGCGGGCCGCAAAGCGCCGCTCTGCGCCGCCGCCGCCGCTCACCTGCTGGGCGACCCCCTTGGAGTTCTGAGCGCGTTGCTGCGGGCCAAAGCCCTGCCCGGCAGCTTGCCTGATATTGATGCCGAGATGGGCAAGTTGGTGGAGGACTTCCCCAGCATCGCACCACAGGTCAGCGCCGAGCAGGCCCGCTTCGCCGCTGCCCGTTACCAACAACAGCCTCGCTACCCCAGCCCGATCCGACCGCCGGAGCAGCCCTACCAGCGACCTGCCTACAACAACCCGCCGCCCGCGCCGCGCCCCAACTATCCCCAGGGTGGCTACCCGCAGCCCAACTATCAGCCCGATTACCAGCAGCCGAACCAGTATCCGCCGGAGCAGGGCTATCCCCAGCCGCGCCCACCCTACAGTCAGGAGCAGCAACCCTACCAGCAGCCGCCCAGCTATCAGCAGCCGCGCCCGCCCTATGGGCAGGAGCAGCAGCCCGGCTACCAGCGGCCTAACTACCAGCAGCCACCCAGCTATCAGCAGCCGCGCCCGCCCTATGGGCAGGAGCAGCAACCCGGCTATCAGCGGCCCAACTACCAGCCGCGCACCTACAACCCCAACACCGGCCCCGGCCAGGGCAGCTACTCGCCCAACGCCTATGGTCAGGGCTACCCTCAGCGCAATCCCTATCCCGCGCCCGACTACAATCCACAGCGCAACGTGGGCCAGCCCCTACCCTACCCGCCCGCCGCGCCCGCACCGCAGCTGGATGCTTATCCCCAACGCCCGCGCTACAATCAGCCGCCCGCGCAGCCTCAGCCTGCGCCGCAAGGCAGCAACCTCGCCCGCCTCGCTTCGGTGATGGCTCTGTACGAGGGGCTACTCGATCAGATCAATGCCCTGCTCAGTCCCGACCTTTCCCCCGACGAACGCCAGCGATACCAGCTTGAACTTACTCGCAGCCTCAGCCGCATCGAACGGCATAGCCGCGACACCCTCAGCGCCGAGGAATCCGCCCTGCTCAACTCCTGGTTCAACAAATGGCGCACCCTCAGCGATGCGCTGGCTCACCAGGCACAGCACGATGAGCCGATTGAAGTCAAACCAGCGCAAACCCATATCAGCAACGCGCCCACCCCCAGCGGGCTTATCCTCGCGGTGACTAATCGTGGCGAACAGACCGCGCGTAACCTCGAACTGCGCCTGCCGCCCCGCCCCGATACATACGAGTTGCCTTACTATGCTGATGCCGAGCGCGGCGAGGTGGTGGGCCTCGACCGCCTGGAGCCGGGCGCGACCAGCTATCTGCGCCTGCTGCTCACCCCGCGCCGCTATGGTAGCCTGGATATTACCCTGGAACTGAGCTACTACGAGGGCGATGCCAGCAACGACAGCGAAACCAACGCCGCCCCGCGCCGCAGCTACATCATGCTGCAGCCCAACCCCCTCACCGCCAAGTTCGAGCCGCTGCCCACCGTCTACCTGGCAGGCGAGGCTATCCCGCCCGACCGCACCGACATCTTCAAGGGCCGCGCTGAGGAGATCGTCAAGATCAAAGCCAGCCTCGGCCTGGGCAACGATCTGTCCCGCGCCCAGAGCGCCATCCCTTACCTGACCGGCATCGGCAAGGTGGGCAAGAGCAGCCTGCTCAACCACCTTGCCAACGCAAACGCCAATCCCGACCTGCACGATGCGTTGCTGCCCGTGCATATCAGTATGGATGAGTATCAGAGCGATGAATACAAGTTGTCTACCTTCCTTGCCGCCATCGCCACCAAGATCAACGATGCCCTGCGCCTGGCGGGCCGCGCCCCAGCGCCGATTGACCAGCAGGGGTTGCGCGAACAGCCGCTAATCACTTTCTTCGACGGATACCTGGCGGCGGTCAACGATACGCTCAAGCCCCGCCGCCTGCTGCTGATGTTCGATGAGTTCCGCTACCTGGCCGACAAGGTGAAGCGCGGCGAGTGGGAGGCCGCCTTTCTCAGCAAGCTACGTACCCTCTACCAGCAGGGGCAGATTTGCCTCATCTTCGCTGGGCGTGGCGCGTTCAACGAAATTACCCGTGGCCTCAACGAACCCAGCCTGCTCGACTCGGTGCGCGACCATCCGCTCTCCTTCCTCTCGCCGCAAGCGGTAAGCGAACTTATCCGTGAACCCAGCGCCAAGCGTGGCATCAACTTCCTGCCCGAAGCAGTCACCACCATCAGCGGTCTGACCGCCGGGCATCCCTTCTTCGTGCAATACATCTGCCACGATGCGATTAGTGAGATCCTCAACCGCGAACGCCGCACCGTCGTCACGCCAGAGGACATCAGCAGCCTGAAGCAGCTTTATCTTCAATCCGACAACCTGTTCAGCCACCTGTGGAATGGCGAGATGCGCGAGTTGCATCAGGATGTGGTCTTCAGCCTGCTGGGGTTGCAGCCGCAGCCGGGCGCGTTCGTGGGGCGGCAGACACTGGTCGAGGCGTTGCCTGATGTGGATAGCCGCGAAGTAGCGGGCGTAATCGAACAACTCTGCCGCCGCGAGGTGCTGGAGGATGGCGCTAGCATGGGTCAGCCTGGCGTGCGCGTGCGTATCCCCCTGCTCTACGAGTGGTTTCGCACCAAGCACGAGCGCGGCCTCAGCCTGTCACCCTTCAGCCGCCTGGATCACCTCAACGACATCAAATCGCTGACCATGCAGGCGTTGAAGCTCCGTAAGAACATCAACCGCGCCGCCAGCGAACCTGTGTTCAAGGAAGGCGTGTTCGACGAGAACAACAGCAACCAACTGCTGGATACCTACGCCGAGGACTGGACCGCCTTCCACCGTTTCGTGGACACCCTGTACAAGAGCATCGGCCATGAGGCGATCGTCGCCCGCGACTTCCTGCGCGAGGTGCCGCGCTTCTTCGACGTGGTGCGCGACCTGCAATATATCCGCAACGGTATCGTCGCGCACCGCCCCGACAACGAAGCCTTCCCCGACTCCGCCGATGCCGCCTATAACATCATTGACAAGTACCTCGGCCACCAGCCCGGCAAGGCGACCGACTTCCTCGAACTGCAGGAAGCCTTGCTCCGTGTCGCCATCGCCGGGCTGAACGAACTGCACGAGGTGGTGGCGCGGCAGTAGCAAAACCCCTCGCCCACACATTGGGAGAGGGGTACCGTGCAGCGCACACAATGCCTATCGTAACTACGAATCAAAACGACCAGCCAGCGCCTAATTGCGCTGGCTGGTCGGCTTTTGCTGATTATGGTTGATAGCTAACCCACTTGCCGCCCTGATAGTGTAGCATCACACCATCCCCTGCCGCCCAACCCTCGGTAGGCGAGATAAAGGAGAGGCTAGTAAGTGGAGATGCCACTACGGTAGGGTCCAACATCAAACTGCCTCCTTGGTAGTGGGCTATTACCCCGCTGTTTTTCTGGCTGGTCGGATCCTGCGCCAATCCTACCGCCCAACCTTCGTCGTTTGATACCATCCGGATGCTTCCCCACTGGCTGTTGGGAAAGCTCTTTTGCGCTCTCCACACCCCACCCTGGTAGTGAACGAATGCTGCTGCAGTCGGATCTATATCGTTATAGAAAGCGCCAACCGCCCATCCCTCGTTAGGTCCGCTCATCACCATCCGCGACAGAAGGTTGACGAAGCCGGGGCTATCATTGCGGTCAATTTCGAGGGGAAGTTCCTTCCATATGCCGTTCTGATAGTGGAGCAGGTTGCTAGTGAAGCCGCTAGTAGCTGTCGCCCAGCCTTCGTCTGCGGATAGCATATAGATCGAGCTAATATTCAGTACAGTCGGCGCAGTTACCGACATCCAGCGACCAGACTGGTAGTGAACGAGCAATCCAAAGCTTCCGCCCGCCCAGCCCTCGTCTGCGTTCGTCATGTATATGCAATCGAGTTCTTTTACATTAGGAGCGCTCTGTGCAGTCCACTTCCCATCCTGATAGTGGAGGATCGAACTTGGACCTGGCCCGCTCCCGTTACTGTAGGTGCCGCCTACCACCCAGCCTGATGTGGCTGATGTCATGTCTATACCATTGAGTTGAACCGGGACTGTATCAATTTTCACCCACTTACCGCCCTGGTAGTGCAGGATAACGCTCGTGTTTACCGACTCTTGGCCTTTAGGTTGAGGCGACCCAATCGCCCAGCCATCATCCGCCGTAAGCATCTGAATCCCCGCGATGTTCAGTTCGCTGATTGACGCAGGCTGGGTCGCCTCGCTAGGCGGCAACGTAGCGACGGCGCTGGCTACTGCCAGCGCCGTGGTAGCGGAAGGTGCAGCTTGTGCCAGTGACGTAGAGGGCGGAGCCGGGGGCTGAACTAGCCCCTGAGTGCCTGGCGTGGCGCTTGTCTCATCGTAGACCTTCCAGGCAACGCCATCGTAGTGCAGGATCACCCCCTGACCGTAACCGCTGCCGCCAACCGCCCAGCCGTCGTTGGGTGCCGTCATAAACACCTTGTTCAAGTCCAGCGTGGTTGGGCTGTCTACTGGTGTCCAGTTTCCACCGCTGCATTTGATGATCAGGCCGCCAGCACCCACCGCCCAACCCTCACCAGGCGCGGTCATCGCCACGCTATATAGCGACTTCTCGGTTGGGGTAGCCGACTCTTGCCACTGCCCACCAGAGTAGTGCAAGATCTTACCTTGCTGCCCGACAATCCAGCCATCAGTTGGTGATGTCATGAACACGTTATCCAAGATGGGATCGCTGTAGCTGCCTTTGTATGGACCAGCTGTCACCCACTTGCCGCCAGTATAGTGCAGGATTGCTCCCTGTTCGCCTACCGCCCAGCCATCAGTTGCCGACAGCATAAACAGTCCCTTAATTCGAGTGCCAAATCCCTGGGTGAGCGGATTATCTTGCACCCCCCAGCGCCCATCTGTGTAGTGAAGGGTGCTGTGATTATTATCGGCACTGAGCGCCCAGCCCTCTGTAGAAGATACCATGTCAACCTGGTAGACAGAGTTCTGCACAGGGTTAGGCTCAATTGTCCATGTGCCATCCTTATAGTGCAGAATCATCCCTTGCCCGTATTCCTCGCCGCCAACCGCCCAGCCTTCGGTGGGTGATAGCATCCAGATACTACGCACCGGCTTGGAGGTTGGGCTATTTGCCTGTCGCCACACGCCGTTCTGATAGTGGGCGAGCATCCCGCCATCGCCAACCGCCCAGCCCTCGGTTGCTGAGAGCATATATATGCTGTGTAGATTTTGCGTCCTTACCGCTTTCATCGGCGCGACGTATGTGGCCGTGGCGTATGCTTGGTTGGTTGCCACTGCCACTGCCGTGGTGGTCGCCTGATCTGAGTTGGCGGCAGCAGTAGATGTCGCATCCTGCTGCGATTGGTAGGCTACCGCAGTTTGCTGCTGTTGGGCAGCTTCAATGCTGGCGGTGGCGTTGGCAACCTGTTGTGCCGCAATCCGGGTGGCGGCCATCACTGTGTTAGTGGCGAAAGCGTTTGCCGCCTGTGCGGTTTCGGTGGGAGCTTGTGCTACCTGAGTCTGTGGTTGGCCCTGCGACATTGGTCCGTCACCATTTACTACCTGCCAGGTATCGCCTGTTTTCTTCAGCGTGACGCTGTAGGCAATCGGGAAGTAGGGCGCACCTTGTGAGTTGCCCGCTGCGGCGGATACATCAACCTCGACAGTGGCAGTGTCAGCCGTCTGATTTAGTATGCTGATATTGGTATCTTTGAAGGGGGTGCCAACTTTGCCTGGTAGCCAGTTGTTGACCGCCTGAGTAATGCCGTTATCTACGTTGTCACAAGCAGCGACCAGGACGATGAGGGTGAGAAAAAGGGTTGTCAAAACGAGGTATTTACGCATAGCTAGCCTCCAAATGGGGTGTGATACCTGAGAAGATGTTGAGCATAGCACTTAACAGGATATGCAATAGCCTCTACACGGATAATTGTAGCAGACAGTAAAGTAGAATACAACAGTACTTCTTGGGGATAGGTCTATAGGAGTTTTGGGTGCTGATGCGATTTAGCGCCATATCAAAGTGGTGGTAAGCGAAAGGACCCCCACCAACTTGCGTGTTGGTGAGGGTGATGGTGAGCGATAGCGACGTACCCTACTTGCCCGCCGCTACCAGCTCCTTGCTGGCTTGTGTCTCTGCACCCTGGGCAAAATCGTAGAGCTGCGCAGTGCCGATTGGCGCGGTGTCCGACTCTAGTAGCCGATCAAGCTGGCGCAAGGTTTGCTCCTCAAACAGAATATCGGCGCAAATGTTGCAGACCAGTTGCGGCACATTGTTGACCACCACCAACTGCCCATCGCGGCACCGATGATACACGGTCATTTCCTGTTCATAGATACCAGGATGGCCGGGGAAACGGCATTTAAACGGCGGCAGGTTCGTCATGTTGACTGTGCCATAGCCATTGGCGATTAGCCTCTCGCGGAGTT
>JBBRMT010000243.1:0-6930 GCA_038230695.1 Chloroflexia bacterium | reverse complement strand
GACTTGCCGCAAACCTTCGGCCCGGAGGATGTGTTCGACTATATGTACGCCATATTCCACGCGCCGGAGTATCGCCGCCGCTACGCCGAGTTCCTCAAGATAGATTTCCCCCGCCTGCCCCTGACCGGCAATGTCGCGCTATTCCGCGCCCTGTGCGGGTTGGGCAGGCAGCTAGTCGCCCTGCACCTGCTTGAAAGCAAGCCACAATCGCCCGCCAGCTACCCGCTCAACGGCAGCGACACGGTAGAGGTGGTGCGCTACGAGCCGCCCGCCAGCGCAGAAGGCAGCGGCAAAGTGTGGATAAACAAGCAGCAGCATTTCGCCGGAGTAACCCCGGCAGTGTGGGAGTTCCAGATTGGCGGCTATCAGGTAGCCGAGAAGTGGCTGAAGGATCGTAAGGGCCGCAAGCTGGACTATGATGACATCGAACACTATCGCCAAACCATCGCCGCACTGGGCGAGACCATGCGGCTAATGGCCGAGGTGGATACGACAATTGAGCAACACGGCGGCTGGCCGATAAAGTAATACCAATTCGCCAGGCAGGTAGTTTCCATAGGGGCGCGATAAATCCGCGCCCTGGTGCATCGCCCGCAATGCCCATCGTCGGCAAGGGCGTGTGCCATGCGCCCCTACTCTCACTATCAGTTTCACCCCACCCCAGTGTCAAACTGAAAGTGATAATGATAATGGCCCATCCGCTGTATTCGTTTATCCGCTGTCACAATCCACTGGCTGGTCGGCCCACCAGCATTCAAATGTTGCACCCTCTCCCCTCACCAAACCTACCCACAGGGAACCCCACAAGGGGGTTTCCCCGCTGGGGAGAAGCTTTTTGCCTGCCCCTCGCTGGGTGGCTGCAGCGCAGTCTGCCCTTCCGGTTCAGTTTTCACCCGTCCGACCCCTCTATTTCCATCATATTCAGCGCTGAAGCACAGGCTATCATAGCAGGCAACGGGTCAGGGTCAAAGCTGGTGGCATATGGTATAATCGGGATAATGAATCGCCGTGCGGTAGCGGGCTGGTGAAGAGCGCAAACGAGCTTGCCTACAGCAATCCGTCAGGGTTCAGGCGTTCAGAAACACTAAAAACATAGTAGAAGTTTGATGCCCGAAAGGAGCTTTACTGTATGATTGCGTCCCCCTCTATGAGCCATGCCCGGCTGCGTCGGCAGCGGTACTGGCCGCTAGTAGCAGTCCTCCTGCTTGTCCTGCTCAGTATCGGTATCACATCCGCTGCGCCCGCCAGCAATGCTGGGGCAGGCACAAGCGCCAACTCGTCAGTCTTGATTCGCCTGCAATACGCCACCTTCGACCCATTGCGCGGTGAACCAGCCATTCCCGCCAATCTGCGGGCAAGCGCAAATCAGACAAACCCCATCCAACACTATCTGGTGCAATTCAGCGGCGTGGTGCAGCAGCAGTGGAAGGATAGCGTGGTTGCCGCAGGCGGTACTATTCACGATTATATCCCAGACAACGCCTTCATCATCGGCCTCAGCCCGGCCGCGAAGCAGGCAGTCAGCAGTCTATCGTTCGTGCGCTGGGTAGGCGCGTTCCAGCCTGCCTACAAGCTGTCCTCAGAAGTGGCAAAGTTTGTCAACCAGGCGCAGAGCGCACGTCTCACCCTTGACCTCACCGTCTTCCGCGACGGCGATCCCGCTACGGTGGCCGCCCTTCCCGCAATCAAGGTGCTGTCTCAGAGCGCCAACAGCTTCGACACCGTGATGCGCGTGCAGTTGGACAGCAGCCAGCTTGTCAGCCTCGCCCAGCTTGATGCAGTCAGCCGCATTGAGATCTTTCATCAGCCGGTTGCGCTCAACGATCAGATGCGGCAAATTGATGGAGTCAACACCATCTGGAGCGCTGGTCTTCAACTATTCGGCCAGGGCCAGATAGTCGCGGTCGCCGATACCGGCCTCGACACCGGCAGCACTTCGACGCTGTCTCCCGACTTCGCGGGGCGGCTCACTGCAGCCGATGCGCTGGGTCGTAGCGGCGACTGGTCTGACATATGTGGTCATGGCACTCATGTGGCGGGTACGGTGCTGGGCAATGGGGTGCGCAGCGGCAGCAACCCTGCTACCCATAGCTATATCAGCAGCTTCGCGGGCCTTGCCCCTGAAGCACATCTCGTCTTTCAATCAATCGCCGACTCCAATTGCCAACTGAGCGGCATACCCGCCGACCTGAACACCCTGTTCGGCCAGGCATACTCGCAAGGCGCACGCATCCATTCTAACAGTTGGGGCGCGGCATTGAACGGCGAGTATGATACCATGGCCCAAGAGGTTGACCAGTTCATATGGGCGCACCCGGATATGAGCATCCTGTTCGCGGCTGGCAATTCAGGGGTTGATAACGATAGCAATGGTGTGGTTGACCTGGGCAGTCTGGGTAGCCCTGCCTCGGCCAAGAATGGTATTACGGTTGGCGCAAGCGAGAACAACCGCCCCCCCAACGGCGGAAGTTGTGGGGCTTCAGGCACTGGCTACGCCAACTGCACATATGGTGTCTTCAATGGCTTCCCCGCCGATCCCCTCAATAGCGACTACGTCAGCAACAACCCTAATGGCATGGCCGCCTTCTCCTCACGCGGCCCGGCGCTTGATGGCCGTATCAAGCCCGACATCACTAACGTCGGCACCAGTGTTCTATCGGTTCACAGCCAGGATCCCAGCGCAGATAGCGGCTGGGGTTTGTACAATCAATACTATATGTTTGATGGCGGCACCAGCATGGCGACCCCTGGCACGGCAGGCGCGGCAGCGCTGGTGCGTCAGTTCCTCGCCGGGCAGGGTGTTAGTGACCCCTCAGCAGCGTTGATTAAGGCGCTGATGATGAATGCGGCAGCCGAGATGGCCCCCGGTCAGTATGGCACCGGCGCAACCCAGGAGATGGGCGCACGCCCCAACAACGTCGAGGGCTGGGGTCGGGTCAACCTGCTGAACTCCCTTTACCCCGCCGCACCCATGCAAAGTAGCTACCGCGACGACCTCAGCATCAGCACTGGCAATAACACCCCTTACGTCTACAGCGTCGGCACCAATGGGCAGCCACTGCACGTTACCCTCAGTTGGAGCGATTATCCCGGCAGCCCTGATGCAGCAGTCGAGTTGGTCAACGACCTCGACCTGGCGGTGGTTGGGCCAGATGGCACCCACTACTGGGGCAATGGCGTTACCAATGGCGACCGTCTCAACAATGTGGAGACCGTGGATCTACCCTCGGCGGCGGCTGGCACCTACACAATACACGTACTCGGTCACAACGTGCCGCAAGGCCCTCAGCACGCCGCGCTGACTGTGTACGGCGCGCTGGGTACTGCCGCGCCAACCCCCACCCCGCAAGCAACCGTTTGCGCCAACCCCTTCAGCGACATAAACGGCAACGTCTTCTTCGTCGCCATCAATACGCTTTACTGCCACGGGGTAATTAACGGCACCGATAGCAGCCACTTCAGCCCGGCGGGTACAGCGACTCGCGGCCAGTTCGCCAAAGTGGTGGTCCTCGGCTTCGGCACCCCGTTCTATACGCCCGCCACGCCAGATTTTACCGATGTGCCAACCAGCTACTTCGCCTACACCTTTATCGAGAGCGGCTTCCATGCGGGCATACTCAGCGGCTACGATGCTAACACCTGCCACCTCCACAATCTCAGCGCTCCTTGCTACCTGCCAAATGTACCCATCACCCGCGGGCAGATTACCAAGCTGGTGGTCAATGCCGCGCACTATACGCTGGTTACGCCCGGCGGTCAAACCTTTAGCGACGTGCCGCCCTCCAACGTCTTCTATCTGGCGATTGAGACTGCTCACGCCAAGGGTGTGATCAACGGCTATCCCAACGGCACCTTCCAACCCAACAACAACGTGCGCCGCGATGCGATGGCCCAGATTGTCTACAAAGGCACGATAACGCCTTAGCCCCGTCAGAGGATAGGCGCAGCGTATATCAAGTTTTGATGGTCTGCTAACCCGCCCCCAGCCCTGCTGATGGGAAGGGAGAACATCAGAACTAAGTTACGCGATAATAAGGCAAAACGAAGGGGCGCACCTACAGGTACGCCCTTCGTTTATGCGACGAAACAGTGTAAATTGCAACAAGGCGGGCAGTTGCTCGCCCCTACGAAAATACACCCTGTACTCGGTTAATTGGAATTACGGGTTTACTCCTCAATCAGATCGGCGGGCGGAACCAGGTTAAGCAGAGAGCGAAACAAGGCATCGGTGTCCTCAGACTTGCCTACACTGATACAAAGGTGGTCAGGTCGGTCAGGCAGATAGCGCACGAACACGCCGCGCCGCTCTAGCGCCAGCTTGAGTCGCCAGGCATCGCCGCGCGTCACCTTGCAGAGTAGGGCCGGGCCCTGGGATGGGTAGGGCTGGACGAAATTGAACTTACGTAGGCGGCGGTAGAGCCTTCCGCGCTCCAGGCGCAGCCGCTTCAAATTGTGCATCACCTCGGCAAGGCCATCCAGCGAAGCGGCAACCGCAATAGTTGCTGCCAGGCTGAGGTTGTGGCCGGGGCGGAGCTTTAGCAACTGGCGCACCATCTCGCGGGGAAAAATGCCGTAGCCGACTGCCAGACCCGACAGACCCGCCCATGCGCCGAAGCTACGCAGCACGACAAAATTGCTGAACTCAGCGGTAAGCGGCGCGAGGCTATGGGCGGCGTACTCATGCCAGGTTTCGTCCACCACCAGCAGCACACCAGTGTGCAAGATGCGGGCGGCGCTGGCGGGGTCGAGCGTCGCGCCAAACTCGCCCGGCGAGGCGATGATTACCATGCGAGTGCGCGGGCCAATCCCTGCCAGCACGCCATCAAGGTCAACCGCCAGCCGCCGCGTGTGTGGCACGCTGATTACTTCCACCCCAGTTAGGGCGGTAAGATAGACAGGTGGTTCGCCTGGGGGACAGACGACCAGCGAGTCGCCAGCAGCGCAGACGGCAGTGATGAGCAAGCCCAGTAGTTCGTCGCCGCTGCCAACCAGTATGCGTTCGCGGGAGTATCCAGAGTAACGCTCCAGCAGGGTACGTAGTTCGCGCTGCAAAGGGTCGGGCTGGCGATGATAGCTGTCGAAGGCGGCCAGCGCATCCGGCACTCGCGGTGAACAACCGTAGGGATTCTCATTCGCGTCGAGTCGCACCGCCTGCGCGGCGGCAAATCCGTAGCGGCTGGCCGCCAATTCTACTGGCGCGGGACTGGCAAAATCGTCCAGCGCTGCCAGTTCGGAGCGTACAATTTGATTATCGGTGGTTGTGTCCACAGCAACCTTTCGCAGACTCCCCTCCCGCCGGGAGGGGCTGGAGGCGGGTCCGCGATACGCGACTCGCCCCATCCACTACCCCTCCCGATAGGAGGGGAGCTTACTGCCCAGATCAATAGGCGTATATGAGGCGCAAAGCATCCCAAAATAGGTCGGCGTTTGATAGCTGAGAAACTCACCGTGTAGCGGCACGATTTTGCTTGCGCCATAGAGCGAGAGCAGTTGCCACAGGCCGTCTGGCTTGGCGTGTTCGAGGAAATCGCGGTCTTGCTCGTAGTCGAGCAGACAACGCAGATCGTCGGCCTTGACCGCGGTGACAATCTGCTGATCGAACTCCGCACTGGCGGGGTCGTAACCGTAAGGCCCATTTGCATCGTGGGCATGGCCCAGGTCGGAACTGGCAATCAGGGCGATGCGACTGGCGCTGGACTCAGCCACCTCGGCAAGCGCCTCGCCAAAGCGCACCAGGCTAACGAACGGCAGCGTGCGCGAGGGGCAGACCAGCACGATACGTGGCGGCTGCGCCCAGCGTGCGCCCATAAACCAGAGTGGGATGAGCGCACCCCAGTCCATAATGAAGGAGCAACCCGGCCCGCTGCTTGCGCCGTAACCAGCCGCCGCACAAGGCACGAACAACTCGTGGGCGCGGCGCATCAGGGCGCGGGTAAGCTCCTTGTCTATCTCCATGTCCACCACCACCCGCGCCTCACCTTCCTCCAACATTCCATCGGCCCGCTCGGTTACTGCAATGCACATGGCATCCTCGATACGCACCCCATGCGGCGTGATCACCACGATGGTGTCGGGCGCGGCGGCCTCCATGCGGCGGCCAAGCTCCTGCATTGCGCGGCGGGTCGGTGCGAACGGCTCTAGCAGGTCGCCCGCCAGTTCCTCGATTATTGCGCCTCCGTGCGGCGCGATACAGGCAAATACCAGCGGCATAGCTCCCCCTATATCAGTGCTGAGTGCTGAGGTTTGGGTCAGATACAGATCTTGATTTCGCCCTGACCAGGTTTATTATAACATATAAAACAACAGCGCCATCCCCGTTTCCGAGAATGACGCTGCTGCTAGCAAAGAAAGGAGAGAGTTAAGATGTCGGGTGGACACCACCTCCGCCTTCTATGCGTTGGCTAGTTGCGGACGCGAGCCAGCTTGCGAACACCGAAGCCACCAACCAGGGCCAGAGCGGCGAGGGCGATGAGCCAGGTGAAGTCGAAGCCGTTGCCGGTTACGGGCATCGCGGGCATCGTGGTGTTGCCGGTGGTGGTGCCGCCGCTCATCGCAGGTGCGGTGAGGGTGATTTGCTTCATAACGATGTTGCCGTTGACTACCACAGGAGCGTCGGGGCCGGGGAACTCGTAGGTGCCGATAACCCCAGCGTCAATGTGCAGCATCGGCCACACCTTGTCGCCAGCCTTGACCATCGTCTGGTCAAGAGGGATGCTCAGGTTGCTGGTCGTGCCAGCCTTGACGAGTACCTTACCTAGCACGGTGCCACCGAAGTTGCCGTCTGTGCCAGTATTGTGAACCACTACCCAGCCATCCTGAGCGGCGACCACCTTGGCAACGGTGAGGCTGCTGCCATATGCCTGGTCATTAACTTCAATGCTCGGAGTTGCAGTCATTGCAGCGGCGGTAAGGGTGATTTGCTTCATAACG
>JBBRMT010000242.1:0-6992 GCA_038230695.1 Chloroflexia bacterium | reverse complement strand
GGTCCACCCCAACGCCAACATCAGTCGCGCTGAAGTTGCCAGAGTGCTTTACCTGCTGATGCAGCCCTAGTGGTTGACAAAGCAACGAGCCGAAACGTAAAATAGGCGCATGAACGAAGCAAATGGGCGGGTAGCTCCGCCGCTGGTGGGGGCGGAGTGGCGGGAGTTGGCCCGCCCTGGCCTGTATCTGCTGCTCGGCCTCGGCCTGCTGCTGATTGCCCTCGGCTACCAGCTAAGGTCGGGCGCACGCATTGGCATTGATGTCGGCACTGATGAGGATCGCTTCTATCTCAGCGGCTTCAACGATGGCGAGGTTAATGGCAAACTCAGCTTCCGCTGGTCGCAAGATGTCTCGCTGATGGTGGTGCCGGGGGTGGGCCGCAACCAGAAACTTGACCTCACCCTGGGGCTGATTGGCAGCCGCCCTGCTGGGCAAGCCCCCGCTGTGCTGACCGTCACTGCCGACAGCACCATCGTGGCAGTTCTCCACCCCCCACCTGGGCCGCAAACCTACACTGTCACCATCCCTGCCAGCGTCAACACCGCCGATGATCTGACCATCTACTTCGCGGCCAACGCCTTCTCGCCACCGCACGATCGCCGTGTCCTCGGCGTGGTGTTCGACCGCGTGCAACTGAGCCAGCCCGCAAATAACGGGCTGACCCTGCCGCCGATCAGCTCCACCCTCTGGCTACTGTTCTCTCTGCTGCTGCTCTATTTCACCCTCTGCCATCTCGGCGTACCCTGGCAAGGATCATGGGAGCTCGGTGTGGCATTGATGCTGCTGGTTGCTGCGGCGCTGGCCTTCGACCGCTACGATTTGACCAGCTTCGCGTTGCCGCTGCTGGTGGTGATGCT
Organism: Chloroflexia bacterium; assembly: GCA_038230695.1. GTDB lineage: Bacteria > Chloroflexota > Chloroflexia > QHBQ01 > QHBQ01 > QHBQ01. Next base: position 6,134 of record JBBRMT010000242.1, on the reverse strand, counting down.
GTGCGTATACGGCATGGCCGTGCTGCTGCCACCAACTGTAAACTGGACGCTTATGCGGCTGGGGGTGGGGCCAGGCGCGATTGCGCTACGCTGGTTGATGCTGCTCTATCTACTCGCCTTCGCCATCAAGGCGGGCGGCATGATGCACCCCCGCTTCGAGGCGCTCGATCACATCTTCCGCGCCCATCAGGTGCAGTATCTGGTGAGCAACCCCGCGGGCTTCTGGGATACGTATCAGCGCGTCACTACCGCAGATGCCAGTGGTGGCAGCCACGGCAGCGACTACTCGATGCTGGGGCAGTGGCACTTGCAGGTGCCGTTGCCATACCCTCCATTGGCCTACTATATATTCGTGCCGCTCGGCCTGCTCTGGCCTGCCGCCCACGTTGACCGCCTGGTGATCGCCTGCGATACCCTACTGGCCGCGCTAGCCTGCACGGTGGCCTTTGCCCTGTACGCCATTGCCAAGCGAGGATTGGGCAGTGGGCGGGCGGGCATCATTGCGGCGGCGATAACCCTGTTCGCGCCGGTCAGCTATCTGCACTTCAGCGACGGCAACTGGCCCTATATATGGGGCGGCTGGTTGGCAGTGGTTTATATTATGGCCGCTGTGTGCCTGGCAGAGCGGGCGGGCAAGCCGCTGCCATTCGCTATCCTCAGCCTGTTGGCTGCCTTCACCCTCGCCTCGCACACCGCGATTGCCCTGTTCATAGGGGTATTTGTCGCGCTGGCGCTGGTAGTATCGCTGTTGATGCGAAGGCGGGGTGGATTTGGCTTCCCGCTGTGGCCGCTGCTGGCCTCATTCGTGGTGGGCGCATTGCTCTCACTCATCTACTATGGCGCATATGTCGGGCCGCTGCTCACCGTCGCGTTGCCCGCGATTATCACGCATCTGGGAGCGGGACTGGGCCAGGATCCGCGCTTCCTTAGCGTGCCGCTGCTGACTGGCTTCTGGCCGCAGGTGTGGGCGCACTTCACTGCCTGGCCGCTCATTCTGGCCGTCGCTGGCCTGATCCTACTGGTTGTCCGCAGGCATAATAGTAGCAACGATGGCGTGCGTCGCTTCGGCCTCGCTATCATCTTCGCCTGGACGGGCGTGTTCGCCACCTTCAGCCTTGCCGACCTGAAGGTGAACCTCTTGCAGCGGCATATGCTGTTCGCTCTGCCACTGCTGGGGCTGCTGGCGGGTTACGCCCTGGTGCGACTTGCCCAAGCGTTGCCTGCGTCGCTAACAAGACGCGCTGGTGTGGCAATGACACTGGATAAGCGACAATGGCTGATCTGGATATTGGCTGGAGGATTGCTTGGCTTCCTATTCGTGGTCGGCTGGGATGATTGGATTGCCCGGGTGTTGAGCTATGTGCTGCCGCCGGGAACGGGGTGAAACCGCATCGGTGCAAATTGACACCAATGCAGGATGACCGATATAATAGGCGCATGAACGAAGCAAATGGGCGGGTAGCTCCGCCGCTGGTGGGAGCGGAGTGGCGGGAGTTGGCCCGCCCTGGCCTGTATCTGCTGCTTGGCCTCGGCCTGCTGCTGATTGTGCTGGGCTATCAGGTGGGCTACGGCGCACGCATTGGCATTGATGTTGGCACCAACAATGACCGCTTCTACCTGAGCGGCTTCAACGATGGCGAAATCAACGGCAAGCTCAACTTCCGCTGGTCGCAGGATGTCTCGCTGATGGTGGTGCCGGGGGTGGGCCGCAACCAAGCCCTCGACCTCACCCTGGGGCTGATTGGCAGCCGTCCCGCCGGACAAGCCGCCGCCGTTCTGACCGTCACTGCCGACAGTGCGATAGTCGCAGTCCTTCATCCCCCGCCTGGGCCGCAAACCTACACTGTCACCATCCCCGCCAGCGTAAACACCGCCGATGATTTGACTATCTACTTCGCAGCCAACGCCTTCTCGCCGCCGCATGACCGGCGCGTGCTGGGCGTGGTGTTCGATAAGGTGGCGTTGAGCCAGCCCGCCAACGATGGGATGACCCTGCCACCGCTTAGTGTCACCCTCTGGTTGCTCTTCTCTCTGCTGCTGCTCTTTTTCACCCTCCGCCATCTAGATGCACCCAGGCGCATTAGCTTCGCAGTGGGCGCGGCATTGATGCTGCTGGTTGCCGCTGTGCTGATCCTCGACCGTTATGACCTGACCGCGTTTGGGTTGCCGTTGCTGGTGGTGATGCTCTGCGTCTACGGCATGGCCGTGCTGCTGCCGCCGCTGGTTGCCTGGACGCTGACGCGGCTGGGGGCGGGGCCAAGCCCGATTGCGCTACGCTGGCTGATGTTGCTATTCCTGCTGGCCTTCGCCATCAAGGCGGGCGGCATGATGCACCCTCGCTTTATCATGCTCGACCATATCTTCCGCGCCCATCAGGTGCAGGAGCTTGTCGCCAACCCTGCTGCATTCTGGGACAAATACCAGCGGGTTAGCGCCGCCGCAGGCAATAGCGACGTGCGTACCAGTGGCGAACTCTCGATTGTAGGGCAATGGAACCTGGCGGTGCCGCTGCCATACCCGCCGTTCGCTTACTACCTGCTCGTGCCGTTCGGCCTGCTCTGGCCCACCGCCCATGTTGACCGCCTGGTGATCGCCTGCAATACCGCCCTGACTGCGTTGGCTTGCACGGTGGCGTTTGCCCTGTACGCCCTCGCCAAGCGGGGACTGGGCAGCGGACGGGTAGGCATCATCGCCGCTGCGATTACCCTGTTTGCGCCGCTTAGTTATCTGCATTTTAGCGACGGCAACTGGCCCTACATCTGGGGCGGTTGGCTAGCGGTAGTCTACATCATGGCCGCTGTGTGCCTGGCAGAGCGGGCAAGTAAGCCGCTGCCATTTGTCATCCTCAGCCTGCTGGCCGCACTCACAATTACCGCGCACACCGCAATCGCCCTGTTCATGGCGGTGTTCGTCGCGCTAGCGTTGGTGGTCGCGCTGCTGATGCGAAGGCGGGGCGGGTTTGGTTTTCCGCTCTGGCCGCTACTGGCCTCGTTCGGGGTTGGTTGTGTGATGTCGCTTGTCTACTATGGCGCATATGTTTGGCCGATATTGACCATCTCGCTGCCCGCAATCATCGCGCATCTGGGCAGTGGGGTGGGGCAGGATGTCCGTTTCTACCGTACCCCCCCGCTGAGTGGCTTCTGGCCGCAGGTGTGGGTGCATTTCACCGCCTGGCCGCTCCTCCTCGCCATCGCTGGCCTGGCCCTGCTAGTTGGGCAGCGAATGGGCAGCGTGATAGTCGGTAATGGGGTGCGCCGCTTCTGCCTCGCCATCATCATTGCCTGGGCGGGCGTGTTCGCTATGTTCAGCGTAATTGACCTGAAGGTTAATCTCTTGCAGCGGCATATGCTGTTCGCCCTGCCGCTACTGGGGTTGCTAGTCGGTTATGCCCTGGTGCGATTGGCGCACGAGTTCCCCGCGCCGCAAGTTACACTATCAGGCGCGACGATGCTGCGGGCGCGGAGTACATGGCTGGTATGGATAGTGGGCGGTGGGCTAATTGGCTTCCTGTTCGTGGTCGGTTGGCAGGCGTGGGCAGGCCGCGTGCTGGTCTACCTGCTGCCATCACAATTAAAATAAGGCTATGGATTAAACTGGTTATAAACAATGCGCCCCCTCTACCAAGCGGTGGAGGGGGCGCAACTGCTTACGGGCGGCTACTAGTTACTTGGTGCAGCCGATAGGGTTGCGGTGGCAGTGGTGGTCGGCAGCGGCGTACCAGTGATAGTCGGCGTGCCGGTCAGCGCCGGCGTGGCGGTGATGGTCGGTGTAGTGCTCAACACGGGCGTACTGGTAATGGTCGGCGTGCTGGTCAAGGCTGGCGTGACGGTTGCTGTGCTGGTAGCGGTGCCAGGCGTAGCAGTGGCGGCAGGCAACACAGTGAAGGTGGTGTTGTTCTCGATGAAGGCCAGCTTGTTGTTCCAGGTTAGCTGGATGGTGGCCGGGTTCGGCGTGGGTGGCGTGTTAGCCGGTACGGTAAAGTTGATAACGCCATCGTGCCAACTGGCGATGGTCATGGTGATACCGTTGATCTGCAAGGTGCTGCTAATCGTCTGGGGGTCGCCGAAGTTGCGGCCAGTGATGGTCACCAGCGTGTTGCTGCCTGCCTGCGCCGACGTAGGAACGATGCTGGTAATCGCAGGCAAGGCAAGATAGACGATCTTCGCCATCTGATCGCGCTTGGTGTGGAAGGTGGGGTGGAACAGCCCATCACCCTCGCCAGAGACGATATTGCGGGCGTGCAGGGTCTCGATTGCGCTATAGGCGAAGTAGCTGGGTGGCACATCGGGGAAGCTGGGGTTCTGCGGCGTGACGAGCGGGAAGCCGCTAGCGCGAACGATGATAATGCTGGTCTCATCACGGGTTACATCGTTGTTGGGCAGGAAGCAGGGCGAACCTGTCCCCGCATCGGCACAAGGGTGATTGTTGCCGCTGTCGGTGTAGCCGCTGAGAGCATGATTGGCATAAGCAGTTTCGATGTCGCTATAGGCGAAGTAGCTGGGCGCCACATCGCTGAAGGTTTGGGTCTGGGGTGTGATCAGCTGCCAACCCTGGGAACGGGCGACGATCGCGGTTAGCTCGGCGCGGGTAATCAGCCGTCCAGGATAGTAGTAGCCGCCCTGGCCGGTGACGATATGGCGTAGCCCCAACGACTGGATGTAGGTATAAGCCCAGTAGCTCTGGCAGACATCGGCAAACAGCGAACCGTCGGCGCAAGGGGTGGGTGTAAAAGTCGGTGTATATGTGGGCGTATTGGTTGGGGTGGTGGTTGGGGTGTCGGTCATCTGCGACAACTGTATCCAACTCGACCAGATGCCCCAGTTGCCAGTGCCGTCGTACTGGTAGGCCAGGGTCAGGTTGTTGTTGTAGTTAGCCAGCACTGGCACACTGGTACGAGTACCCTGGATGTTGAACTCAGGACTCCAGGTGCCAGGGCTGTATTCGTAGGTGAACTGCAGATGCTGGGAGCCGGGGCTGCCGTCACTCTGACCCCAGACTACGTAGGCATCGTCGTGGTTGTCGTAGGTGAGGCTGGGGTAGTAGTTGTTACTGCTATCTACCGACACCTGCGTGGGAACCGCATCCCACTGCTGCGTAGCATTATTAAAATGGCTATAGAGTATTTGCACTCCGGCATCGTTCATCTGCCAGACTGCGCCAACCCCGCCGCTGTGGTCCGCAGAAATCTGCGACCAGAAAGCCCGCCCGTTGTAGATGGTAGTTGCGTGCCATGAGCCGTTCAGAAGATCGCTGGCAAAGATGCTGTAGCGCCCGGTGGGGCCTTTGTCGTAGACAACATGGGGGCGGTTAAGCGTATCCACGGCAATGTGGGTTGTGAGTATCCAGGTCTTATTATCGCTAAGAACCGTAGGGCTGCTGAAGGAGCTGCCGCCGTTGGTGGAGGAGATATACTCCACCTGACCGCTGGAGCCGCTCTGGAATACATGAATGTAGGAGATATTGACAACCCCATCAGAGCCGACCGCGACCGAGCCGCCATTGGTATTGGAGCTGACGATCTGGCGAGTGGATAGCCACTGATTGGATGTAACATCATACTTCTTGAAGTACAGTTGGCGAGTGCTGCCGCAGTAGTCCTCCCATACCATGTAGACGTTGAGGTGGCTATCTTCGGCGATGCTGGGCGCGGTCGAGCCTTGAACGCTGCCGTTATCGCAGCCACGATACCTCGGCCCAGACCAGGTGTGACCGTTATCCGTGCTGTACGACTCGAATATGTCCTGCGGCGAACCACCCTTGAAGTTGATCTGGGCCTCGCCGCCATTCATCGCCACGCCGGGGTAGAGTTCGCCGTTGCCGCCTGAGATCTGCTGCGCCGCCGACCATTGCACATTGTCGGCGGGAATCTGCGCCGCCGCCGAGGATGACTGGCCCTGGCTGGCGGTTGTGCTAGCTGCTGCAACCGGTTGGGCCGCGCCATAGTAGACGCTTACACTTAGCAGCAGCGAGATGGTGACCAGCCCGACAAAGACGCGGCTGGCAGGTTTAGCTTTGTACATTAGAAGGTATCCTCTCCAATTTCTACTGCTGGGCGCTTACCCGCAGGTTGCCGAAGCGTGCGCCACTGGCCTCTGCATAGAAGCCCGCGCTGCCGCTCCCGTAGCTGCTGTCGC
>JBBRMT010000241.1:0-7034 GCA_038230695.1 Chloroflexia bacterium | reverse complement strand
CGGTAGACGATACACGGGTGTAGATAGCTACCGTGTGTGGGGGGGCTAGCTGTTCAGCACGAACAAGCACTGTACCTGTGGAGAGTGGGTAAGCGTCAAGCCTGCCGTCCTTCCACATGCGCCAAGCCGGCTTGTAGCTAATGCCTTGCTTCTTTGCATATATGCTTAGTTTCATAGGTACATTATAACACATATGGCTATAATTGCCAATGCTTTACGTAATCTTATTTGATACACCGTCGGTTGAGCGGGCAGATGGGCCAGCCAATCAGGCAGGCTTTCATCATCGTTATTGTCGAAGAATTGGGGGCGGATAAAGTGGGTGGTGGCGGGGATGTCACCGCCAACGTCCATCTCGCCAATATGGTGCAGACTAAAACTGGGCGGGGAGTAGCTCAGGCAGAGATAGCGATTTAGCGACTTCAAGTCAGGGACGGGAGCCAAACCCCAGCTGTGGCGCACCCGGTCTAGCTGCGCGGCGGCGTTCTGCTCGAATACCGCCATGCCCCTCAAGGCGGCGGCGAAGGCCACTACAGCGTGCGGCAACCCCAGATAATCGGCGGCGATTACGGCAGCATACGCGCCCGCCTCCCGAATGAACATATCTGGCTGCCACCGCTTTGCAATCTCCACCAAGTGCGGAGTGTTCTGCCGTGCGCCGATGCCGCAGAAGAGGCGGGGATAGGCGAACAATTCAGTTTCCAGCGCCACCGGCATCGCTTGCAATGTAGCGCTGACCTGCTGATACTCTGCATCCGCCTCACGGTTGCCAACTACTGGGAAAAAGGTAAAACCAGCCGCTTCAACCCGCTGCTGCAGGGATGGGCTTGCTGCGAAGGCCACATGGTGGCCCGCTTCCTTGAGCGCATGGGCAAGCGGCAGCAGCGGATGAAAGTGACCGTAGCCAGCCGAGGAGCTAAACAGGAAACGCCGCGCCAGATGACCATTCAAGTTAGCTTCCATGCTCGTCCGCTTTGACCTCATCCCATAGCGCGTTCATCTCCTCCAGGGTCATCTCCTTTAGCTGGCGGCCACTGACGACCGCTTTAGCTTCGACGGCGGTGAAGCGACGGATAAACTTGCGGTTTGACAGGCGCAACGTCTCCTCCACATCGAGGCCCATCCAACGGCCCAGGTTGACGATGGCGAATAGCAGGTCGCCGAACTCCTCGCGTTTGTGCGACTCATCGGCCTCGGATACCTCGGTGATCTCCTCGCGTACCTTGTCCAGTACCCCGCTGATGTTGGGCCAGTCGAAGCCGACGCGGGCCACCCGCCCTTGCACCTCCTCGGCATAGTGCAGGGCGGGCAACTGGCGTGACACGCCTTGCAACCCTTCGCTCATTGGCAAGCGTGGAGCATCAGTGGGGGTGGCTTTGGTTGCCCGCTCCGCCTTCTTGATCTCCTCCCAGTTTTGCAACACCTCGCCGCTGCCGCTAACCTGGGTGTCGCCAAATACGTGGGGGTGACGACGCACCAGCTTGCTGCTGATGTGCCGCACCACATCGCCCATGGTGAACTCGCCATTTATAGCCGCCATCTGCGACTGGAACACCACCTGCAGCAACACATCGCCCAGCTCCTCAGCGAACTTGTCCAGGTTTTCGGCGGTGTGTTCGCCGCTCACATCTGCGGTCAACGCATCGAGCGCGTCAACCGCCTCGTAGGTTTCCTCAATCAGATTCTGCTTGATTGATTGGTGGGTTTGCTCCCGATCCCAGGGGCAACCGTTCGGCCCTTGCAACCGCCCGGTGATGTAGACAAGCGTATCGAGCGCCCGTGTGGATGACAGCGCGGGCAGCGGCGGTACGTAGAGGCAGGTAAGCGGGCTGAACAATGCCGCGCCCTCGCTTGCCAGTTCGCCCAACGCCAATTCCAGCACCTGTTCACCCTCGCTACCCGCCGAGCGTACCAGGCTGACCGGGTGCTGTGGGGGATAGAGTTCCAGCAGGCTGCGCTGCACTGCAACTGCAATCGTCGCGTTGTAAACCTGGGCTAGCAGCAAGGGCAGATTGGCTGATAGCGAAAGCAACGTGGGCAGCTTGCTGCTGTTGAACGGTAGGCTGAAGCTGCTGAAATAGAAATCGCGGTCACGGTCGCCAGAGCCAGCCTCCAATTCGGAGGCTAGCTGGTTGCTATCCACAATCTGCAAGCCAGTCGCCAGCGGATCGAGACACAGCGCGGCGCAAACTGGCTCAATGAAGCTGATACCGGCAACGATTCGCACCGCGATGCCGCCAATCTGCGCCCGATTGAGCAACCGCTTGACGCTGGCCTCGCCAACCAGCGGATGCCCTGGCACGGCATAGACAATCGGCTGATCGCCAGCGCCGTTGCGGGCGGCGGCAATCAGTTGCGCGGCGATCTCGGTCTGCACTGCCTCGAAGGCGGGGCTACCCTCGAACAATGCGTCGAAGCTGTGGCAATTCTCGCGTACGGCACGGGGCAAATTATCTATGGTGGGATGCTGGCGGGTACGCAGATAGAGCCGATCCGCGCTTGTTTTGTTCAGAATGTCGCGGGCCTCGCCGGTCGCCTGTCCCCAACTCTGACCCAGGCCAACTACAATAATATCGGTCGCCATTATGTTCCTTTGGCTGCAGGACGAACTACGGTTCGCCCCTACAGATTGGTGTGAGGTGAACAACGGTTCGCCCCTGCAGATAATGAAAATGAGCTTCCAGACTATTGCTGGAAGCTCATTATAACGCCTACCGAGGGTGGGGACAAGGTTTAGAAGTTGCCGACTACCACCGGCTTGCCGCTTGGCTTGGGCAGACCACCGGCTGGCTCGATTGTCACCGCGCCCGCTGACAGGTTGCTCATCGGCATATCCATGGGCATACTCACGTTCAACACACCCTTGCCGCTCTGATCTACATTGAAGATACCAGCGGGGATAGGATTGCCGCTCTTGTCCAGCAGCCAGAACTCGTAGGTCTTATCGCTGGCGACTGGCTGCAAATTGTATGCGAGTAGCACGCCACGCTTCTGTGTATCGTTGGCGATTAGCTGGCTGAAGGCGGTAGTGTTGTTGCCCGGCAACGCCTTGACCACCGTGCCGGGCTGACCGAGCAAGTCAACCGCTGCTGCAGTAGTGCTAGCCTGTTGCTGATATCTGGCAACATCGGTTTGCAAGCCGAGATTCCAGAAAACCATGCCAATTACCAACACCAGCGATAGCCCGGCGAGGGCAAGGCTGGCGCGACCAGGCTGGCTGAACCAGGCGGCGATGCGTTGCATCATGCCTGGCTGGGGCGACTTGCGGGCGGTGGGCGGCAGAACGACAGTCAGCGGCACACTAATGGCAGTCTTGATCATCGCTGGGGCGGCTACTTGAGCAGGCGACATGGCGGGCGCAGCATTCAGCTTCGCCATCATCCGCTCACTGTGGCCGTCCGGCTCGGTCACTGCAGGGGTCAGCGTAGCGAGACTTGCCAGCATCTGCTCATAGGCAGATAGCTGCGCCTGATACTGCGGCGCGGCAGCCAGTTGGGCCTCAAACGCGGCCCGCTCCTCCGGCTCCAGCACATCGAGCGCGTAGGCGGCCACCATTTCTTCAAATTGTTCAGGATTGAGGTTCGTCATCATTCTGCTCCCAGTCCCTCAGCTTCCAGGGTTAGCCTGAGCTTCTGCAAGGCCAGCCTGATCCGTGTCTTCACCGTTCCCAGTGGTTCGCCCAGGTAGCTGGCAATCTCCATTTGTGTCATGCCACCAAAGTAGGCCAGTTCAATTACCCGCCGCTGCACGTCGGAAAGTTTGGTCAAGGCGCGGCGCACATTGGCCCGCTGTTCGCCAATCCACGCCACCTCTTCGGGGCCTTTTTGCTCGTCGGGTATGCGGGTGATAAAATCGTCACCCCCCTCGGCATCGAGGCTGATATTACCGCTGACTAGCCGTTTATTCTTGCGTAGCTCGTCTATGCAGCGATGATGTACCACACTCAATAGCCAACTGGCAAATCGCCCCCGCTGCTGGTCGAAGCTCTGTGGCGCTTGCCAGATCTTGAGGAACACCTCCTGCACCACTTCTTCGGCCATCGCCGGATTGCTAAGGATGCGTACTGCCAGCGCATAGCACTGGCGGAAGTAGCGATCGTATAGCACTTCCAGGGGGCCGCTGTTACGCTCGACCATCGGTTTGCTCCCGTTACCCTTGTCGGTTGCGCTATCGGAGGAAAGTGGGGTACTGACATCCTCCGCCCTTGGCTCGTACAGGTTCGAGCGTAGTACCTCGACGAGTTCCTCGTCGGTTAGGTTTATATAGTTGGCTGTCGGCACGTTCTTCTAATCTCCGCTAGGGTTGGGGCAGCAGCAAGGTCGCTGTGCCGTTGCCTATTATACTCTAACTAGCGGATATATCAAATCGTGCATAGCGAACCATACCTGGGGACTTATCTGCCTGACGGTGCGATACGCTCCTGCACCCCAACCAGGGCGAACAACGATTCCACCCTACTACGTGATTGCCGTGCAAGAACTTGACGCACCCGTATGTATGCCAGCCGGTGCGTCCCTTACAATCAAACTTACGTATCAAATCATCTTCTGGATCTCCGGTTGGCACACATAAGCCTCATATGGTAGAATAACCCCGCCTTGAACCAGAACAATACAACCCAGCCCTCATCCTTCAGCCTTCAGCCCTCAACCTTCGCCCGCGAACTGCGCCCATTGCTGCGGCTGGCGCAGAGTTGGCTGGCGCTGCTGATTGTCTTTGCCGCCCTCGGCCTCGCCCTGCTGCTCAGTTATCAGGCCCGACCCAGCGTTGACCTACCGATTGACAGCCCCTTGATCGTTGGACACCACGGCGAACCGTTCTTTAGCGGCCTATACGACATCGAGAAGGCGAAGAACCCCGACGGCAGCCTGCTCTACCCCTACCGCTGGACCCAACCTGACTTCACGCTAGAACTCCCTGGCCTCGGTCAACAGCCCTTCACCCTAACTATGTCACTCTCTGGTAGCCGTCCCACCGACCAGCCGCCTGCAGTCGTCACCATCACAGTTGGCGCAGCGGGTCAGGAGCGGCCACTCGCCCGCTTCAGCCCCGAAGCCAGGCTGCGCGAGTATAGCTTCCTCATCCCCGCTTCCACGCTCGACAATGGCGACCTGCGCGTAGTTGTCTCCAGCGATGGCTTCCATCCCTCTAGCGACAACCGCGACCTCGGCCTGATTTTTAACCGCGCCCGCCTCACCCCTGCGCCCGGTGGGGGCTTCATTCTGCCACCACTGCATATCAGCCTGTGGTTGGCTCTGGCTCTCGCTTTGCTGCTGCTCGGCCTCGCCCGCCTGGGCTGGGGTAATCGCACCCTGATGGCTGGTGGGTTGCTCTTCGCCCTCGCCAGCGGCCTGTGGCTAGCCTTCGACCGCCTGTTCCTCACTTCGGTTGCGCCGTATCTGTGGCAGGCGCTGCTTGCCGCATATATAGGGCTACTGATCGCCGATTATATTCTGCGCCTCTTGCGCCAGTATCGTGGCGAACTGGCTAACCCCGCTGCATCACCCGCTGACCGCCCCTGGTCGGTAGCAGCAGTGCGTTGGTTGCTCACTATCTTCTTCGCCGCCTTCGCAATTCGGCTTGGCGGACAGTTGCATCCCCAGATTATGGTGGTTGACCTCTACTTCCATGTCCATCGCCTTGAGGATGTGCTGCGCGGCACGCTGCTGTTTCGCACCTTTGCCTCCGAGTCGGGCGGCCACACCACCTTCTATCTGCCTACCACCTACGTCCCGCTTGCGCCCTTCTCCTGGCTTTTCGGCAGCAGCGAGGCGGGTTTGGCAATGGCGGCACGGATATTCGCCGTCGCACTTGATTGCAGCGCCATCTTCCTTGTCGCCACCATCGGCAGGCTGGCGGCCAGCCAGCGGGCGGGCATCGGCGCGGCCTACCTCTACGTCAGCGTGCCGATCGGCATCCTGCCCTTCTCCTGGGGCATAGTTACCAACATCTTCGGGCAATACGTGCTGCTCTGGCTGCTGGCTCTGCTGGTTAGCGGCGTACCGGAGTTTGCAGCGCATCCGCATCCATCAAAGGCCCGTTGGCGACCCTCCTGGCAGATAATATTGTTTCTATTCTTCCTCACCATCGCCTTGCTATCTCACCCCGGCGTGGTGCCGCTTACCATTGCCAGCCTGGGACTGCCAACCCTGGCCTGGGGCCTCAGCGCGTTGCGGCGGCAGCGGCAGTGGCACGGCGTGGTTGCGCTAGTTGGCGTAGGCGTGCTGGCCGCGCTGCTGGCCTTCGGTTTCTATTATCGCAACACCATTAGCGCAACGATTAGCGATCTTGCGGCGATGCAGCAGAATCAAACCCCTAAAGGGGGTGGCCCGATTACAAACGTCCCATTTGTCCGCAATGTCGGTGGCGCAGTCAACGACCCTTCGATTGGGTTGACCCCGCATCTGGTATACACCCCCGGTCAGTGGCTGGGCGAGGGCATTATCGGGTTGTTCAAGGAGGCATGGGGCTATTTCGCCGCCTGGCCGATATTCGCCGCGTTCGGCTTCGCCCTACTCTGGGGGAAGCGTAAATCGTCAGCCCCAGCCGCTCGGCTGTTTGGTCTAATGCTGGTCTGGGTGGCGGTTGCCTGCATCTTCGCGGCAATCGGGCTGCTTGCCAACCTCTACGTGCGTTATGCGCTTTATCTGCTGCCCATGGTCGCACTGGGCGGTGGCATCATGCTTGCCCAACTGTGGAGGGAAAGCTGGGGTCGCCCTATCGCGCTGCTGCTCGGCGGGTTTACCGTGGCGGCTGGCCTCTTGCTATGGTATAATCGCATCATGTTCTACCTGCATTGATGTTGATCGAATGGTGGGGACGATGAACTATCGCACGCTGGGCAATACCGCGCTACGGGTTTCGGAGATTGGCTTCGGCGGCTGGGCGATTGGCGGCAACGCTAACGGCAACAGCTATGGCTGGACCAGCGATGACCAATCCATTGACGCGGTAAAGCGGGCGTTCGCCCTGGGCTGCAACTTCTTCGCCACCGCTGATGTCTACGGCTTCGGCCACAGCGAGGAGCTACTTGG
>JBBRMT010000240.1:0-7040 GCA_038230695.1 Chloroflexia bacterium | reverse complement strand
CAAGACGAATATGGGTGATGGCACGAGTAATCTGCAAAAGAGAAAGCCCCCTTCTGTCGGGTGGATTGCTTAGTTCGCACCGCATTTAGACAGTCGGGAGCATATGAAAAACCACCCGCTGGATGCGGTAAAGATACGAACTAAGCGCTGATATTATAACCCATATGGCTATGTTTGTCAAGGTTTTATGTAATCTTATTTGATACCATACTGTCCCAACCTGCTCAAGCTGGACGGTTGATCAGTTCTACGAGGCTTCTTGGGGGTTGAGTAAGGCTTACCCCCTACCTGAGATATACCTCGATACATACGCACATCAGTGGTATCTTGTAAAGCGCTGGAGCTATGACTATGCTGCTAGTGCCTATCGAGGTCTAGTTAGCTTCTCTGGAGAGATGACCGAGTGCTATCCCCAAATCTGTGCCAGCAATTATGGCCCTACAGAAGCTTGGCAAACCATTTGGCTACTGCTTACTATGGATCCTAATACAGGTCAAGATCTGCCATTTTCGACAGACATCAAGTATGGCCCTTAGTCAAAGCGAAGCGGTACAAGTAGCTCACTGGATTCGTACAAAACCAAGGAGGTTCAGCATGAATCAAATTCAACTACAACAAAAGTGGACACACGATCTAGCTATTATCCTAGCGATCATTGTGGTACTTCTTTTGCTTGCTGCCTGTGGTCAGGCTAATCAGATTCCAGTTGCCGACAGCTCAACTCCAAACGTAGCTTCTAGCTCCACCAACCATGTCTCAATTAGTGTCACCACAGCTGTTTCTCCGAGCGATACCCCAGCACCACCAACCGCTACCCTGGACTCGAATTGCTTCGGACCTACTCTGATAGACCCGCTTTCTGAAACTAAAGAGCAGGAAGCAACAGCTGTGCGACGAACCGATAATTGTATAGGAACTAAAGTGGCTTTGACTCATGCGCCAGTTCCCACGCTTGGGCCACCCCCTTTGGTGACACCTGAGCCTACTCTAACACCCAATATAGGTGCTGTTATGCATTGTGACACCCTCCCCGGTGGCTCTTATATAACGTATAACTGCTGGCAAGGAGTAGTCAGCGGCCAAATAACCGGTCTTATCGCCGGACATGGGCGTTTGGGGGCGGGCTATGATATTAACAACCAGAGTCTGGTTGTTGTTTATCAAGGGCTAAACTTTAGTGATTCTAATCCAGTAGCCTATTCAGCGCCTGCAGCGGTTGGCATGATTATTATTACGGGAGTAAGCGGTAGTAGAGTTACGCTGGCTCAGGCGCAACCCTCTCGTGATGGATTCATACCCTTGCCCGATGGCGCGACCTTCGTCTTCGACCTGGCAACCCTCCAGTGGGTGTCGTGGGATTGTGGCATTGGTTGCACGCCTACACCTGCGGCTGGCACGCCTGTGATGACACTTACTCCCTAGTAGTTGCAAGGCGCGTTGTTGAAACCTCGATGCTCACTGCACTTCGCCCTCCTCTTCTTCCCGCTCGATCTCGGCCAGCAGTTTGCGATCGGCCTGGGATAGCGGGGCGTGGGCCAACAGCCGCTGGGTGCGGGCCAACGCCTGCTTGCGCCGCCACTTCGCAATCTCGGCGTGGTGGCCGCTGATAGCATCGGCGGGATGGCCTGCCCCTGCCACTCTGGCTGGCGAGTAGCCTGCCGCACCATTTTCAAAGAAGGCTGAGGCTTCCGCCCCGCTCTGGAACACCGATGTGGCTGGCAATTCGGTGGCAATCTCCCCTCGACGACCACATGGGTGCAGCGGTCATCGCTGTCCATCGCCACGTAGAAATGTTTCGCCTGCTTCGATTACGTTGAAGCGGGCGTGCTGTTGCGTGCCAGGCACCACACGACCGCCTAGCCAGGTATTCAGCGAGCCGGACACTAAACAAGGTGCAACTGATCGGTCGCCTGGGCGGCGAGGTCAGAGGCTATCAGAGTATGTCCTTCAACAACAGTAGTGGACAATGGTACGCTCAGGCCTGTGATGACAACGGCGCGAATTGTGAGACCCTAATCACCTCCGGTAACATTGGAACAACTATGCCCTTCATAATCGCTGGTGCTGAAATGAGTCCTGACGCAAACTTTGGCTCTGTAGCCGTATCTCGGGCCGTAGGTGGCTATATGTCTAACGGACACATTGTTTACGCGCAGTGGGGCTGCTACGACTCGGCACTGATTCCATGGCATACGCTCAACAGCAGCCTGGGATACTGCTCCAACAACGGATGGACAGCATACCATAATTATTTAAGATAGGAGCATATCAAGATGAGAAGAAATCTGGTTATTTCAATCCTCCTGATAGGGGGGCTAGCGCTGTTGCTACCAGTGTTTTTGGGCAGCGGCCATGCTGACGGAACCGCTAGCAGCGGCAGCAACTTCACCTATGGCACAACAAGCCTGATCGGAGCGAATCCGGGGCAAGTTGGCCAATTCGCAACTCAGTTTGTTCAGCACCAGCTTAAAGTAACCGCTATCTCGCAAGTGCTTTTGAGCCGACCAGCGACGACTGAGGAAATGGCGACCTTGGGCCTCGCTTGTATCTTTCCAGGCGGAGGATACGATAAGCAAGCGTTGATGTTTGTCATACTCAAAGGCAACTTTGACTTTAGTACAATGCCGACCGGAGCCACCAGCGTTGTACCACAAAATCAGACGGTCAGCTATGTAGCTTATCTGTTCGACCTGAAATCCGCTCACCCTGTATACCTAACTGGCTCGAAGTATGGTGGAAAATTCCGTCGTGCGCTCAACAACCCCAACCTACCCGAAGACTACCCTACTCAACTTGCCGAGAGCAATACAATAGCAGCAACTCCCTGCACCGACCCCGGCGTACACACAATGATGCAGCCAACTGGGGTGATGCCATCCATGGGATCGCCAGTACCACAGCTACCTAATCCTCAACCCACACCGTAGCTAGCGTAGCATATCCGAATTTGAATTAACAAGGGAGCGGACACCTTCATCCGTTCCCTTTTCTCTATGACAAATATAAGCTACAATGGTATGTGGAAAGGAGCAGACCATAAATATAGTAGCTGAAGTTCTGGGTCTGATTAAGAGAATGAGTGACGCGGTGGTCAAGGGAGACGTAGAGAAAATTCTGGGGGCCAAGCTCAACACCACTATGCCTGACGAAGATGTTATCCTCGTGGGCAGTGATTATCTAACTTATCTTGAAGTAGAAGCTCTATGTGTCCAATTTGGCAGTTTTTATGCTGAACGTGATGCTGTGACTGGTCTGCGACTCGCAGGTGTCGCGTGCAGCTACGCACCGCAGCAGGAGCTGGACAATACGCACGCCCCTCAGCGCGCTATAGCGATCACTATGGCTGAGGTCGAGGCATACGCCGAGGCCGAGCTTGTCCCGCTCATTGGCCTTGATCGCCCCTTTCAAAAGAGTAATGGGGTGATGTTCAATAACCTGGAACAGGGGTACAAGCTCCTTGCTGCTGGTAAAAACAGCTACCTGACGGCGTACCTGCGATTGCTGCGAACTTACGCCCCTCACCTCACTCCTCGCTGACTATGGGCATTGGCAGAGGAGTCACTACCAGCGGTCAGTGATACAGGTGTAGTGAGAAGTAATATATTAACCACCTTCACTGTGAAGGTGGTTTTTATTTGCGCTCAAGGCACAGATGTGAGTGATACATCAACTAACACAACGATTATAAAGACACACCCGCTGGCTGATATTGCCAGCGGGTGTGTCTTTTTGCCTTGTGCAACCAAAATCGGAGGCAACTTCATGCAACCAGCTAAGGTAGAGCTTGAGATTACCAGCAGCGGGGAGTACCACATCGGCCCAGACCATTGGCTAATTATGCCACTCCGCGCGGTGACAATGCTTAGACATTATCAACTTAACCCGCTGAAAGTTCTGGCCGCGCATCTTGGCGGTAGGAGAGGCGACAACTACGAGCGGCTTACTCTGCCTGAAGTGGATGAGCCAGGTATCACCGGCGTGTATTACACCACCTACCCATTCGACCGCATCTACATCACCACCTCGGAGCCTAACGGCGTGACTGCCTTCACCGCAGCACGTCTATTCGGTCACAAAATAGCTTCGCCAAGCATGGGCACCACCATCACCATGACGGGTGAAGCCAAAGTGGATATTACATACGGCGTAATGGCGGCAATCTGGCGCGACGAGAGGAACAAGACCGCCAGGCTGCTCGACTTCCTAGATCGACACCTGAGGGGCGATTGGGGCAACGTAGGTCCTGCCGCGAGTGTCAGCAACTCGCAAAATGCAGCCGCAGGTAAGGGCGCAGCGGTATCCATGTACCTGTTGCCCGATGGTGAGGCCGAGATCTACCTGTTCACCAGCCTGCGCCAAAAACCTGGTCGTCGCAGCACCCTGATCAGCACATTTGACGAGTTGGGTAGCACATTTAGACATCAGCTAAAAGAAAGGTGCGGAGCAGATGAACACTACCGAGGTGGATGACCTTCTCTCCACACTTGCTCGGTGCTGCCTGGGTCTCAAGCGGGTGACGGTGCAGAGTAGCTACACCCAGAGCCAGGTGGCCCAGGCGATCATCTATACCAGGGTTGGGATCGGTGCCGTCACTAGCATTGCCGAGGAGCATGGTCTGGACATGGCCGACTTCTATGCTACGCCAGAGGTGAGGATGCGGCTTAGATATAGCAGGAAAGATGACATCGCAGGAAGAGAGCTTGCCGCCGCTCTCGGTTGGCTGATGCTTAACCTCTATAACGATTCGGCTATCAGCTGCCAGGATATTGACTCCATCATCCAGCCGCTGTTGTACCTTGACAGCAGATTCCAGATGCTGCGCGCCGGGCGCGAGACACCGACCAGCGCGATCAGGCATTGAGCGTAAGTGTTGCGCTCTGCCCCGCATCAGCGGAGATGCGCCAGTGATATGTAGAAACTAATATAGCGAAGGGAGAAGCAGATGAGAATCTTGAAGCTAGGCAATGAGGAGAAAAGCTATCAGCTTGATGGGCGTTGGCCGGCGGCGGCTACAGATTTTACCGCCCACCTTACCGCGCTGGATGGACTCTTGCCAGGGCTTGAGGTCGAAGGGCGCGGCCAGGTCATGCGCCTGTTCCAGCCGCTGGCAATGCGCTACGCTGAACCGCGTCCGGTGGCTGATCTCGGCCTAACCAGCGGTCGCTTCACCGTGATTGAGCCGCAGTTGGTAGCGGTGTTCGACGCAATCGCGGCAACCGACAGTTGTGTGCCAATGTGCGAACTGGAAATGTTGAGCCGCCTGCACGGTGCAATCACAACCAGGCGTGGCTGTCCCTGGCCTGACCCAGCTACCCTGGGTCAGGACCTGCGCCAGCTTGAGTGCGACCTCAAGGCGCGGCCCCACCAAGCGCCGCTGACTGATGCTCGGTTCGAGCATGATCAGGATGACGACGACCTTTGGCGTTGTCGGCTGCACTTCGCAACATCCCTGGCTCCCGAGAATCAAGCTAGCGAGGAAGCTGCGGGTGGAGACACTACGACACCGCTATTCCCCGCCATCCTTACTGCCCTTGCCGCAAAGTGGGCGGCGAAGTTGGTGGTGGTGGTGAAGACCCGCACCGACGAGGAGATCAGTGTTGGTGAAACCGAGATAGAGCTTGGAGATCGGATTGTAGAGGCTATCTTTCTGTGGGACATGGCTAAAGGTAGCTCACAGGATGGAGATTGGCGATGAACCGCAGGTTTATGCTGACCCGCCGCTATCGTTCGCCTAAGCCGCTACTACATGGTGAGGAGCGGCGGCGCTTCCTGGCCGAACTCGAACGACAGCGCGAACGTTCCCTCCAAAGGCAATCTGGCCCACCTCCGGTAACGTTGAGTATCGCTCAGGTATTATCTTCCTCATCGCAGTCAGGGACAACCACGGACTTGAAACCCTCATCGAAGCTGATCACCCCGACGACGAAGCCCGGCTCATCCGCGACCTATGCGCCATAATTCAGGAGCGCGATCCCGATGTCGTCGAAGGCCACAACCTGTTTGGCCTCGACTTGCCGTATTTGGAAGCGCGGGCAAAGCACTTGAGAGTTCCGCTCAGGCTGGGGCGAATCGAGGTCGAAGGAGCCGAACTGGGCCGTGAAGAGATTGGGGCCAGCCATTATCACCGCGCACATATTCGCTACCGCATCGCCGGGCGCGAGCTGATCGACACCCTGCACGCGGTTTGGCGATGCGATGCCTCAGTTAGAGCGATGCCTGGCTACGATCTGGGGTCAGCCGCCCACCACTTCGGCCTCGCCTCGGACAAGCCCACGCCCATCCACGGTCATAATGTATACGAGCGCATGGGGTCGCACCCGGCACGGGTACGGCGACTTGCGCTAGCATCAGTGCACCATGTGGACGGCCTCTCACAGCGCCTGATGGGTGCATCCTTCGCCCTTGCGGGAATGGCACCCCGCTCATATTCTGCGATCGCCACCGCTGGACCAGCCATGGGCATCCTCGAACCGCTGCTGGTGCGGGCCTATTACCGCGCCGGTGCCGCGCTGCCCCGTTCAGCCGACCTGGACAATCCCGAACTCAGGCGCTCCAAAGGCGGAGCCAGTTACCTGCTGGCCGGTGGGCTGGCGCGGCACGTGGTCAAGTGCGATGTGGCCTCGATGTACCCCTCGATTATGCAGACCGACAATATTGGCCCAAAGTACGACCACCTCGGCGTGCTTGTCGCACTGGTGGGGCGAATGCTGGAGCTGCGGCTAGGCCATAAGCAGGCAGGCCGCATAGCTACCGCCGGGTCAGCGGCGGCCAGCCAGTTCCAGGCGATGTCGGCGGGGATGAAGCTGGTAATCGTCTCGGCCTACGGGTACATGGCGGCAGGCAGAATGGCGCTGCTGGCCGACGTGGACGCTGCCGACGCGCTGACCAGGCGAAGCTCGGTCATTCTCGACCAGGTAATCGCCGAACTGAAGAGCCGTGGCGTGGCGCTGCTCGAAGCCGATATTGACGGCGTGTATTTCGCGGTGCCGGATAGCTATAGCGAGGCGGACGAGCGGCGGCTGGTAGCTGAGGTCGGCTCT
>JBBRMT010000239.1:0-7070 GCA_038230695.1 Chloroflexia bacterium | reverse complement strand
CGCTCGTCGTTGTCCACCCGCACGGGGATGTAATGCTCGTTGATGTAGTTCGCCACCGCATCATTGCTGTAGGTCTGCTTATCCATTACGTGGCACCAGTGGCACCACACCGCGCTGATGCCCAGCAGCACCGGCTTGCCCTCCTCGCGGGAGCGGGCGAACGCCTGCTCGTCCCAACCCTGCCACTGCACCTTGTTCTGCGCCATCCTCTTGCCTCACTTTCCCAATAAACCATGCCCACACCGCTCGACAGTCACATTGTAGCATGGCTGGCAAGGGGGAGCAAACATGGAGTGGTTAACGAGTTACCAGTGAACCAAACCTTGACGCTGGGTGTGTGCGCTGGTACAATATAGGCAAATGAGCAAGAGTTTAGAGGTTATATGGACAAAGACAATCGAACTGGCGAAACAGTTGAAGACAGCGATCAACCAGCTATGCTTCCGCCAGACATAGCGCCTACGGTGCAAATGAGCGACCCTGAAGGCTTGAGCGCGCTTGCCACTGCTGGTCTAGTGGAAGATATTGGCTTGCTCACCGATGAGCAAATCGAGGATATTGAGAAACTGACTCTGCGTTGGATATTTCAGGCGGCTCTTGATTTCGGTATGGAAGCGCACACGATTTTCTTGAACTCGCCGGACGACGTTAAGGATGTTGCTGAGGATATTACCCGCGAACTGCTGGACCGGCTGCCTGGGTACAACGTACCGCAGCGCATCTATGGCACGGTAGACTATAAGCGGGCCAGATACATCGTCCTACCAAGTATGATTGTGCGCCAAGCTTTGTTTGTGGACTCAAAGGCCGAGCAGGAGAACCGCACCGCTACGATTCAAATGTCCCAGACTTCGATGCACATCAGGCAGATGCGAGGTGGGATAGCTACCGATGAAGTGGGGATGCTGCCACTTGTATCAGAATACAATAGCAGCCAATATCTGACCACCACTGCGTTCCTGCATTTTAAGTACAGCGACAAGCCCGACGGCAGGCATCACTTGCAAGCGGCAACCATCTTCTGCCTGCCTAACGGCAGACTACAAGGCCACTACAACCCAATTGCAAATGATACCATCTGGCTGGTAGGCAGGAACGCCCCCACACGTGGCGAGGACTTCCGCGTGCGTGTATCCTTCCATAGCTTGAGCAATAAAGCCCGATGGCGGGTGCAAACAATCAGATATAACGAGATAAGTGCTGCATCTGAAGGTAACTGGAGCGAATAATATGACCAATTATATAGAGTCGAACACAATCATTCATGGCGATAGCCGCGAGGTGCTACGGCGAATTGCGCCAAACTCGGTTGCTTGTAGCATCTGGTCGCCACCATATCATGTGGGCAAGGAGTATGAGGATGGTATCACCTATGAGCAGTGGCAAAGCCTGCTGCGTGAGGTTATCTGTGAGCATAAGACCATCCTGCAACCCGGCGGTTTTCTCGCGATCAACATCGCCGACATCCTCTGCTTCAAAGACCCCACCATGCCCCGCATCATGGCGGAGAACACCAGTCATCGCAAGAGCGAAGTTACCAGAGAGCAGATACTTGCGATATTGCAGGAGCATCCCGACTGGAACCGTTACCAGATCGCCAAACAGCTAGGCTGCAGCGAACAGACAGTTGATCGCCGCTTGAAGGGCAACAACATTCGCGGCGGCAAATATGCTACCCAGACCCGCGTTCACCTGGTGGGCGGCTTTATAGAGCAGATGGCGCTCGATGCTTCGCTCTATCTCTATGACCGGCGGGTATGGGTGAAGGATGCAGCCTGGGAGAACTCGCGCTGGCATTCCGTATCCTACCGCGCCGTGGATGAGTTCGAGTACGTCTATATCTTTTGGAAACCCGGTGTCACCGTGGTAGATAAATCAAGATTGAGTAAGGAAGAGTGGACCAATTGGGGTTCCCGCGCAGTTTGGAACATCTCCTCGGTACGTGCCAACGACGACCATGAGGCGAAATTTCCCTTGGAGCTACCCCAGCGCCTTATTCGCCTGCTTACCGGCCCTGGCGACCTTGTACTCGATTGTTTCATCGGCAGCGGCACTACCGCCGTGGCCGCCATCCTCGAAGGCAGGCGCTACATTGGGATTGACAAGGAACCGCATTACGTTCAGATGGCGGATGCTGCTTGCCGTAAGGCGGCTGAGAGCTTGAACCAGATGCGTATGGAACTTGGCTAATTATCCTTGTAAACTTGCAAGCCATCGGGTATAATAGCAAACGCTATGGCTAGCTATTTTATTTGGACCGTCGGCTGCCAGATGAACATTGCCGACAGCAACTATGTCGCCCGCGCCCTGGAAGGGCTGGGCCATCAGCCTTCTGCGACTATCGAGCAGGCCGACATCATCGTGCTTAACTCGTGTAGCGTGCGCCTTAGCGCCGAGGAGCGCATCACCGGCAAGCTGGGCGAACTGATGCGCCTCAAGCGCCAGCGCCCCGATGTTACCGTCGCGCTTACTGGCTGCATGGTCACAGATCAGGAGCAGGCGCTACACCAGCGTTTCCCCATCATTGATCAGTTCTTCCGCCCCTCCGCCTGGGAGGAGTTCATCCGCCAGTTGCCGGAGAAGTACAAGGCCCAGACTGGCGCAGCCCCCCGCCGCTTCAGCAACATGATCAGCCTCACCCCGGTTGCCGCCCCTCGCGAAGATGAGTACGTTATGGACCTCTCCGGCGCAGGTTGCGCCCCGCTGGGTGAAGAGGATTTGGCCGATGAGGCGGTGTTGCTCACCGACCCGCGCCGCAGCCCGGCGGCGATTAGTCACAGCGGGCAGAGCATCAGCATCACCACCAGCAGCGCGGATGGCTCACCCTTTCCCCGCCCGCTGACCGGCGTGGCCGTCAGCGAGAACCAGCCGATTACCGCCTATGTGCCGGTTATCTACGGCTGCAACAAGCAGTGCAGCTATTGCATCATCCCCTTCCGCCGCGGGCGCGAACGCAGCCGCACCATTGCCGACATTGTGGCCGAGGTGAGTGACCTGACCGCCTATGACATCCGCGAAGTCACGCTGCTGGGCCAAAACGTGGATACCTACGGCCACGATCTGTCGCCCAAAAACGACCTGGCCGAGTTGCTTACTGCCCTGAGCGATATTGAGAACCTCTGGCGCATCCGCTTCCTCACCTCGCATCCCAAGGACATGAGCCAGAAACTGATTGATACCGTTGCCGCGTTGCCCAAAGCCTGCGAACACATCAACCTGCCGGTGCAGGCGGGCGACGATGGCGTGCTGCGGGCGATGCGTCGAAGTTATCGCACCGATTACTATAAAGATCTGATTGGCCGCATCCGCGCCGCCATGCCCGGCGTATCGCTGGCGACCGATATTATCGTGGGCTTCCCCGGCGAGACCGAGGAGCAGTTCTGGAATACCTATCGGATGCTCGAAGAAATCCAGTTCGATGCCGTCCACGTCGCTGCCTACTCGCCCCGCCCCGGTACCTACGCCTACACCCTACCAGACGATGTAAGCAAGACGGAGAAACGCGCCCGCCTGCAGCATATCGAAAAGCTGCAAGAGCGGGTTCTAACCGAACTCAATCGCCAATTGTTGAACCAAACCGTCGAACTTTTCGTAGAGAATCATGAGAAGGGTCGCTGGAGCGGTCGCACCCGCACCAACAAGATCGTCTTCTTCGACAGCGAACAGGAGATGCGCGGCCAGCTTGTCAACGTCAACATCAGCAAGGCCAGCCCCTGGTCGTTGCAGGGCGAACTGGTAAACTGAGCGGGGTAAGCAGCACTGCCCCTAAGCGCACTATTCCGCCCCGCCAGCATTGACGGGGCAACCTTATCCTTACAAACATAACTGCCAACCCGCAATCTACAACCCTATTCCGGGGCCGCCCGGAGGAAACAGAGGTTAATTCAGGTGAACAACTACTCCACTGAAGAAAAAATCCGCATCCGCAAACAGCGCGGTGAGCAGGCCATTGCCCTGGCAATGCAAGGCAAGTGGCAGGAGGCGGTCGAAGTCAACCGCCAACTGGTCGCCCTCTTCCCCGATGATGCTGAGGCTTACAATCGGCTGGGCAAGGCGTTCGTCGAGCTTGAGCAGTACCGCGACGGCTACGAAGCCTACCTCAAGGCTAGCGAACTTAACCCCGCCAACACCATAGCCCAGAAGAACGTCAAACGCCTCGCCCACCTGGCCGCGCAGCAGCCGCGCCCCGCCTCCAATGGCAACCATGCGCCCACCGCCACCCCTCCCTCCCGCACCAGCGTCTCAACCTTCATCGAGGAAACTGGCAAGAGCGGCACCGCCAGCCTCACCCGCCTCGCCAATGCCGAGGTACTCGACCGCATGATCCCAGGCGATGCCATCATCCTCAAGCCGGAGGGCAGCACCCTTAAGGCCGAGACGCGCAGCGGCGAATACATCGGCGCAGTCGAGCCGAAGATGGCCGCTCACCTGCTGCGCTTTCTGCAGGCAGGCAACCGCTATAGCGCGGCCATCACCAGCGTCAGCGAAAAAGTGGTCAAGGTCATCATCCACGAGACCTATCAGGATCCCTCCATGTTCGGCCACCCCAGCTTTACCGCCCAGGGTTTGCCCGCCGCTGCCCGCCCCTACCTGCGTAACACCCCCCTGCTCAATGTCGAGGAGGACGAGGAGTTCGCCTACGAGCCGGAGTATGGTGAGGAGGAGACCGAAACTGAGGATGAAACCGAGGAAGTTCCCTTCGAGGAAGAGGACGACGATGACCTTGAGGATGGTGAGTAGGCGCTTGAGGACTGAGGACTGAGCGACATTAGTCATCCCCAAGTTTGTTAGCGGGAGTGAACTAGCTATAGTGCGGCAACCCCATTAAACCCGGCCCCCAGCGGGGGTTTGGGGGAGAATCTCGAAGCGCAATAATGCCAGGGTAAGCAACGTTAGGCGTAATTCTGCTTTCTTCGTCATTAGCGCAGGTCGAGATGTCTCCCCCAACCCCCGCTGGGGGCTTAGTTGATCAACCTGTGGGATGACTAGTATCATGCTTTTGCTGCGTTGACAGACCCACGTCCCGTCTCATATAATCAGCCAGGGTCAAGAGGTATCTACGTAGGGGCGGGCGGTGGCCCGCCCTTTTGCCAAATGAAGCAAATCGCATCGCGCCGCATATTATAGCAAGCAGGCGGGGCATATGCCACCCGTCCACATCTGCAATCTGCAATCTAAATCAGCAATCCGCTGGGGGCCATCGAATTGAGCAGCCTTGATTGGAATAGCGTGGGTGGGTGGGCGGCGGTTAGTTTGCTGCTCACCGTCGCATTGGTATTGCCGGGGTACACGTTGCTACTCTACGTGCCGCCGCTGGCCGAGCGATTTACCTCGTTCGTCGAGCGGGCCATCACCGCCCTCGGCCTCAGCGTGCTACTCACCCCCATCTTCTTCCTGGCAATGAGATTGGTACGGCTGCCGATCGGTGGCCCTTTGCTCATCGCTTTGCAACTGGCGTGTCTGGTGGCGATCGCGCTGAAGCTAAGGCGGCGCAGCGTGCCGCAGCAGGGCGGGATAAATCCTGCCCCTATAAAACTATTGTCTACCCCAGCCGCATTGCCACCTTCTACCTTCCACCTTCTACCTTCTACCTTCGCCTTGTTCGCCATCTTCATAATTGGACTAATCGTGCGGGTGCATCAGGCATGGGGCGAACCGGCGGCGCTGGGATCGGACGGCTACCACCACACCCTGATCAGCCAGTTGATCATCGAGCAGCAGGGCATCCCTCACAATTATCTACCCTATGCGCCGCTCACCAGCTTCACCTACCATTACGGATTCCACGCGCTGGTGGCGATTAGCTACTGGCTGGGAGGCTGGGTGATGTTCGGGGTGGGTACATTGACTACTGCGAAGCTGACCCTGATGGTGGGCCAGATCCTGAGCGCATTCGCCCCATTCGCTGTTTATATACTGGCGGTCAGCTGGCTGGGCAGTCGCGTCGCCGGGGTGATTGGCGCATTGGTCACGCTACTCTCCATCTTTCCCACATATTATCTCAACTGGGGGCGCGACACGCAGATGGTCGGGCTGCTGGGCCTGCCCGTGCTAATGCTGCTCACCACTATGCTCCTTGATTCGCCACCGGCCGCTAACCTGAAACAGGGCGGGCCACCGCCTACGCAGGCAAATAACCCTGTAGGGGGGCAATTTATTGTGCCTAACCTCACCACAACCGTGCGTCGCTATCTAGCGGGCGGTCGCTTGCAGGGGCTGATGCTACTGGTGGGCGCAGCAGCGGCAGGCTTGCTGCTCGACCACTATCGCATCATAATCGTCTACGCTTACTTCGTCGTCATCTACTGGCTGGTATGCGTAGTCGGCAGCCTATGGGCGACACGCAAAACCAATCCCCCGCAGTCTACACTCTACACTCTACACTCTACAATCGGCATAACCGCACGGCTGGCGGTGGTTGCGCTGCTTGCGCTGCTGATCGCCTCACCCTGGCTGCTCAACCTTCTCAGCGGCTTCAGCTTCACCTTGCAGACTGGTAGTAAGATCCCACCCGCTGCCTTCTTCAGCGCTCGTCTCAGCGACATTGTGGATGGCTGGTGGTGGAACGCCCCCCTGTGGCAGCCGGGCGCAAGCAGCGGGCTGACCAACCTGCTGCCCCTGCTCACCAGCCCACTGATGATTTTTAGCGGCATCGGCTGGCTATTTGGTATAATTTATCGCAACCGCTACGTGATCACTACTGGCCTAATCACTCTCGTGTTGCTGTTTCTGAGCAGTCCCTACTTCGTCAACGTGCCATTGCTGTCGGGGCGGGTGGATTATCAAACCGTCGCCAGCCTGCTGTGGCTGCCCCAGGGCGTGTTGATCGGCTACCTCGCAGTGGCAGCGATGAGGCTCGCACTTCTAGTGCGACACGCACCCTCTCCCAGCCTCCACCAGAGGGGGAGGAGTTTGGCGGTTGGCGCAGCCGCGCTGGTAGTGATTATCGCGCTGCTGGCTGCGTTGCCCCTGTGGGATGCGCGGGAGCCAGACCCGCTTGAGTCGTACCTGATGCCCACCGACCTGCCTGCACTGGCCTGGGTGCAGCAGCACACCACCCTCCACAGCCT
>JBBRMT010000238.1:0-7099 GCA_038230695.1 Chloroflexia bacterium | reverse complement strand
GCGCGTGGCAAGGCTGTCGAAGTAGGAGGAGCAGTTGGTGCCGCCGCCGCAGAGAAACTTGAGGTGGCAATCGCTGCACCCCTCACGCTTCTGCACGCTGCCTGCGCGTATCTCCTTCAGAATGGGGGAGTTCAGCCAGATGTCGCGCAGGCCACGCTCAAGCACCGAACCGCAAGCAAGGCTTGGTGCGCCCGCGAACCAGACGCAAGGATAGACCTGTCCATCGCTGAACACATCAAGGCTCTCGTAGCCGCAATTGCACATATCGGTCTTGCGTCCATGCTTGCCGCGCACTCGTACTCGCTGGCTGGTCTCGTTATCAATCACCACCCCGGTCTCCGCCGCCACCTGGCGCAACTCGCGCATCACGGCGGTTACTTTAGCGGGCGGAATGAGCAAGTCGTCGTTATCGTAGGCGCGACCACGCTCCTGCAGCCAGAGGATGTGATGCTCCTTCACTCCCAATGAAGCGATCAGACGGGTGGTTTCGGGAATGCGCTCCATATTGTGCGTGTTGATCGCGGTGCTGATGATGGGGGTGAGGCCGATACTGACCAGGTCGCGGATACCCTGGATCGTGCGGTCGAAGGTGCGCTGGCCGCGAATGATCTCGTGCGACTCGCGGTCGGGGCCATCCACCGATACCTGCAACGCCAGGCGGCGGGGGTGGGCGAAATCGTCATTGATCTCGCCGTTGGCGCGGCGGACTACCTCCTTCATCTTCGCCAGGATGCTGTGGTTGAAAAAGGTAGCGTTGGTGAGTAGCACCAGTTCTGACTCGGCGCAAACGTAGTCTATAAGCTCAAATATGTCGCGGCGCATGAACGGCTCACCGCCAGTGAAATAGAAGCGCTCCACCCCCAGTTCGCGGGCTTCATCCACCAGCCGTATTATATCGGCAGTGGTCATCTCTGCGGGGGGGACGTAATCGCCGGAGGAGACGTAGCAGTGGGTGCAGCGCAGGTTGCAATCGTTAGTGACGAAGACGTACAGTTCGCTCAGGCGGCCCGGGGCAATCGTCGCCTCGCGGCCAGGGTAAGCTGGCTGCAGATGTGGTCCCCTGCTGACGAACTCAATCGCGGCGGCCTGGTCGAGAAAAGCGAGGCAGTCGGCGGTGGCCCGCTCGAAGGGCAAATCGTAGCGGCGGGCAATGTCGCCAGCAATCTCGGCCAGGTTGCGCCGCCCATCGCACAGACGCAAAATCTGCTCACCGACAGTATTGGTGGAAAGCCAGTGGGGCGCGTCGGGGTCAATTACCAGGTGAAGGCCGTCGCGCTCCATGTACACCCCCAGCGACGCATAGTACACCTGCTGCATAGGGTCGCGGGTCTGGCGGGCCAGACCCTGCTCGATCAGCTGATGGCGGTTGATTGTGATCATCCTTGCTCCTATTCTCCCAAACTCTGCCCCGGTGTTATGATATAATCATACCATGACAGCGCGAGTACGGCAAGGAGGCGAATTGGACGAGGCAAAGGGTTTGCTCCTAATCATGGCGAAGCAGCCAGATCGGGGGGCAGTCAAGACGCGGTTGTGTCCGCCGCTCGAGCCGGAGCAGGCGATGGCGCTGTACGATACCTTCCTGCGCGATACCATCAGGCTGGTGGCTGCTGCGTGTCAGATAGTGGGGAATGTCAGCCCTGGGCTGGCCTACGCGCCTGCCGGGGCGCATGGATACTTTCGGGCGATTGTGCCGCCCGACTTCGTGCTGCTGCCGCAAGTGGGTGGTAACCTGGGCGAGCGACTCTCTAGCCTTCCTTATCAGGCGCGGGAGGCAGGCTTTGCCCTTACTGCAATGATTGATAGCGACAGCCCGACCCTACCAGTGGAGTACGTGGCGCAGTGCTTTACCGCACTGGCGCGACCTGATATTGACTTCGCACTCGGCCCCTGCCGCGACGGCGGCTACTATATGATCGGCCTGAAGCGTCCGCAACCAGCCCTGTTCGAGAACATCACCTGGAGTACCAGTAGCGTCACCGCCGACACGCTCAGGCAAGGGGTAGGGTCTGGCCTGCGGGCGGCGCTGCTGCCCACCTGGTACGATGTGGACACCGCTGCGGACCTGGATACGCTGCGGGCCGAACTGCGCGAGTGTCCCGACCTTGCACCCGCCACCCACGCTTTCTTCGCCACCAATGCGTGAGTTAGCATCCAGCATGGGGACAACTGCGGTATACTTACAGATACAAGGCGAGACCAGACAACCAAACTCAAGGAGGGACCAGACAATGGCAGCATCAAGCGAACCGCTTGCGACCCCGATAGTGACGACAGACAAGGTAGTGATGGCTGATGAGGCGGAGCAGCGGCGGGTTTACGACCAGCGGGTACCCACCTGGCCGCTGGCAGTAGCCAGGTTGGCGATGGCCCTGCTCTGGTTTCAGCAGTTGGGTTGGAAGCTGCCCCCCGACTGGGGTAAGAGCGGCAACGGAGGCGGGCTGTGGTTCTGGATCAATCAGGAGGATAAATATCCTCTCTCCAAGCTAGCGGCGCAGTCGGGTGGGTTGGCGGGGATATTCAGTGGCCCGCTGGGTCTCTACCACGACTTCATCCACAACTTCGCCATCCCCAATTTTCTACTCATCGGCGGGCTGACCTTCGCGCTGGAGGTGACCATTACCGTGTTGCTCTTCTTTGGGCTGCTCGGTCGGTTTGCGGGCTTCCTCGCTACGGTGCAGGCGATCAACCTCCTCGTCGGGCTATGGGCGGTGCCGGGCGAGTGGTACTGGACTTATGGGATGCTGATAACCATTAGCGCTGTGCTTATGTTGACCGGGCCAGGGCGGGTATTCGGCCTCGACCAACTGCTGCGCCCCCGCCTGCGAGCGGCCATCGCGGGCGGCAACCGCCTCGCCCGCTTCATTTACTTCCTGACATGAGCGCCACCGCGCCGCCTCCGCCAACCTCAGCCACTGATACTCCCGCTCCTGCTGCTGACTACGTAGAAGCGCAATTGATTGCGGTTCGACCCAGTGAGGCAGCCGCAATCAATCGCACCCCAGCATCGTTGGAAACAACTCAAAACTCAAAACTCAAAACTCAAAACTCAAACCTTATCGCCCTCTTCACCCTCGGTGGGCTATCGCTGGCTGGCTACGCCTTGATCTGGGCGTGGCAGGATCCGCGCCGCACGCCTGAAGGGGTTGCCCGCTATCTCTGGTTGTATGGCGGTCTGCTTGTCCTTTACTTTGCCGCCAGCTTGCTCGTGCTGCGCCACGCGGCGCACCTGCGCGGCAGGTCGGCGCTGCTGCTAATTATCAGCGTGGCGCTGGCGGCGCGGCTGATGCTGGTGTTCGCCATGCCGACAACCAGCGACGATGTTTATCGCTACATCTGGGATGGCACGGTGCAGGCCAACGGTTACAGTCCCTATGCCTACCCCCCCAGCGCACCACAGCTAGCGCCACTGCGCTCGCTTGCGCCGTTTTACTGGGCCAATGTCAACCGCAAGAGCGCAATTACCATCTACCCGCCCGGCGCGGAGATATTCTTTGCCGACATCTATCGCATCGCGCCAGAGAGCCTGCGCTTCACCAAAGCGGCGCTGGCCGGCGCAGACCTGGGCAGTTGCATCGTGCTGCTGCTGATCCTGAAGCGGCTGGGCCAGCCGCCAGCCCGCGCCCTGATTTATGCCTGGTCGCCACTGCCCATTATCGAAGCGGCGGACAGCGGCCACGTTGATGCGCTAATGGTTTTGCTCACCATGCTGGCAACGCTGGGCGGGGTTATCGCGGTGCAAAATAGCCGGGTCAGCGGCGCAGGCGGGGCGAGTCAACGACCCAACCCGCTGCTGGTAGGGAGCTATCTTGCCCTGGCCGCGCTGGTCAAGGGCATCCCCCTTATCCTGCTGGCGGGCTGGTTGCGGCGTTTCGGCTGGCGGCTGGCGCTCGTATGCTTGCTGTTCTTTGCCCTCATCTACGAATGGTATCTGCTTAACACGGGCGGTAGCGCCTCGAACTTTCTCAGCACTTACCTGGGCGAGGAATACTACAACTCGCCGCTATACTACTTCCTCGCCCACTTTCCCGCCCCGCCCTTCGGCCTTAGTGACACTGCGGTGCGCCTCGGCCTGCTGGCGGCTACCGCGCTGGCGACCCTGGCCCTGGGGCTGTGGCCGGAGCATGGTGAGTATGATTTCATCCCTCGCAGCGCAATCTTGATCAGCGCATATCTGCTATTCGCTACCAACGCCCACCCCTGGTACTTCACCTGGCTGCTGGCTTTCGTGCCGCTGCTGCTGCCCCCCGGCGGCCTGATGGTGTTCGGCGGGCGCAGCGCCGCCAACTGGCGGCGGGGGGATTATGGCCCCGCGCTGGGGATGTGGCTGTGGGCCAGCCTCAGCTTCTTCGCCTATAGCTCATTTGTCGCCCGCCAGTTCGCCGTGCCAGCGGCAGTGCAGGGGCTGGAACTGTTGGCCCTGCTGGGGCCGGGGCTGCTTTGGCCGCTCGTGGGCGGCGCAATCAGTCGGCAGTCCAGGCTGCCAAAGGAAGTTGAAATCAGACAAGGAGGACAATCGTGACTGCCATTGCTCAAGACCAAGCGAAAGCTGTGCCTACAATGCGCCCACTGCCCCGCCAACTTTACATCGAGCCGACTAACCGCTGCAACTCGCTCTGTACTACCTGTTCGCGCACATACCTACCGATGGAGCAGGCGGCGGATATGAGCTTGGCCCGATTCAAGCAGATAGTAGACCAGTTCCCCATCCTCGACCGCGTGGTGCTGCACGGCCTGGGCGAGCCATCGCTCAACCGTGAGTTGGTGGAGATGGTTTCCTACCTCAAGGCCCGCCCGGAAGGGACCCAGGTTGTCTTCAACTCGAACAGCCTGGCGATGACCCCGCGCCTGGCCGAAGGGCTGATTAGCGCGGGGCTGGACGAGTACCGCGCCAGCCTCGATGGGGCAAAGGCGGAGACCTACCTGGCGATTCGCGGGGTGAACGCTCTGCCCAAAGTGATTCGCAACCTGAAACTCTTGATCAGCACGCGGCAACGGCTGGGTGCAAACCTACCGCGCGTGTCGGCCTGGTTTATTGCGATGCGCGAGAATATGAACGAGCTACTCGATGTCATCCGCCTCAGCCACGAGATCGGCATCACCGAGTTCTATATGCAACGTTTTATCTACTTTGGGGTTGGGTTGGCTACGGAGGAGCAGACCCTGTACAAGCGGCTGAAGGATGAGGAGGCGACACTGATTATCGCAGCGGAGCGGCTATGCCGCGAACTGGGGATGAGCTTCAGCGCAGCGGGCGCAACCAGCCCCATCAACATGATGAGCGCCGAGGTGCGCGCTAGTCGCCCATGGAGCGAGTGCCGCCGCCCCACTACTCTCAGCTACATCACTGCCAACGGCAATGTACTGTCCTGCTGCTTCGTGCCGTTCGTCAGCGCCAACTACCCGGAAGTAGGCGATTTGATCCTGGGCAACGCTTTCGAGCAACCGTTCGCGGAGATTTGGAACGGTGCGCGCTACCGCGAGTTTCGCCGCGTGCTGCTGACTGACCATCCCGCACGTTGCTGTAAAGGCTGTGGGGCAAAATGGAGCCTGTGATCGTCGCAGTGATACCAGCGCTCAACGAGGAAGGGAACATCGCTCATGTGGTTGCCGCCATTCCGCCCGCCCTATGTTCGACAATTATTGTGGTGGATAATGGCTCGACTGATCAGACGCAGGCCGTAGCGGAAGGGGCAGGCGCGATCGTGATTGGTGAACCGCGCCGTGGCTATGGCTACGCTTGCGCCGCCGGGGTGGCCGAGGCTGAACGTCGCGGGGCGACGGTGATAGTCTTCCTCGATGGCGACTATAGCGACTACCCCGAAGAGATGCCCCGGCTGGTAAACCCAATTGTGGCGGGCGAGGCCGACCTGGTACTCGGTTCGCGGCTGAGTAGCGGGCGGATGGAGAAGGGGGCGTTGCCTGCCCATGCGGTGTTTGGCGACCGGCTGATAGCGCTAATTATGCGACTGCGCTTCGGGGTGCGGATTACCGACCTGGGGCCGTTCCACGCCATTCGCGCCGATGTGCTACGTCGTCTGGCACTCGGGGAGATGACTTACGGTTGGACCATCGAGATGATCGTAAAGGCGGCGCGGCTGCGGTATCGCATCGTCGAGGTGCCGGTCAGCTATCGCAGGCGGCGCAGCGGCACCTCCAAGGTGAGCGGCAACCTGATTGCGAGCGTAAAGGCAGCCGGGCGCATTATCAGGGTATCACTTTTGCGTAACTAGCGACAATCATGATTCCGTTTGCAAAGCACCCCATGCCGCTATGATAATTGAAATTGCCTCGCAGCGGTAAATCACTGCAAACGGCTGATAAACTGATCGGGAGTCAGTGGCGTAGTCCCAGTGGCGATGCTCATCACCTCATCCTTGCTCATCCCCTGGGCAAAGATAGTTACCACGCCACCGCCCTCGCCCCACTGCAAACTGATGCGGTCGCCGTTGACTTCCAGCCGCGCCGGATTGCTGTGGATCTGCTCCTCAGTGACTGTTCCTCCCGCGCCCGTCAGCGTGAGTTCCGGCCCGCCGCGAAGCCTGAACGAGCGGCTGCTATCGTGATAGACCAGGCTGTAGCCCCAACTGCCGCCAGCATTGACGATCGCGGCGGGGTCGGCGTGTGATTGCGCTTTGATCAGCTTGACATCGGAAGCTACCACCGCCGGGAACATATAGCGCACGTCCGCTGCCCCTACAGTCGGTACGGCGGTGGGTAGCGGCAGGCTGATCGGCGTTGGTTGCAAGGCAACTGGCGCAGAGGTCGGTGATGGCGCAACCTGGCCGCCCGCATCTGCTAGCCTTGTGCTCCACTCTCTGGGTTCGAGCGGGATAGTGCCGTTGGCAATCGAGATAACCTCCTGTGCGCTCATCCCCTGGGCAATAACCGCCACCTCACCGCCACCCTCGCCCCAGCGCACGCTGTAGCGGTCAATGTTGCTGTTCAGCCGCGCAGAGTTGCCATGAATGGTTATCTGTTTGACGGAGCCGCCAACGGTGGGTATCTGCGCGTTCTTGCCGCCAATCAGCCGGAACGAGCGGTTGCTATCGTGATAGGCAAGGTTGTAGCCCCAATCGCCGCCGCTCTGCGCCTGGGC
>JBBRMT010000237.1:0-7171 GCA_038230695.1 Chloroflexia bacterium | reverse complement strand
TTATGCGGTTGCGTTGGGCAGCGGGGTGGTGCGCCCGGCAGGAACGATCTTGTTCACCTCTGGCACTAGCTGGGCAATCAGGTCGAACGGCGCGGCCTCAGTGACGTTGTTCAGGCTGAAGATGTGCTGGTCAATACCCATCTCGGCCAGGTGGTGCAGTTCTTCGAGCAGCTTGGCGGGGCTGGTTTCGCCTTCACCGTTGCCATCTTTGGTCAGCTTGTAGTTGCCCAGGGTGGTCTTCTCGATTTCGTTGTAGTCGCGGCCCACCTCGGCGCAGTGCTGGCGTAGCACCTCCAGCTTGTGGCTTACCACATCGTCGCCCATGCGGGCAAACAGGTTGCAGGCATCGCCATACTTTGCCACCAGCCGCAGCGTCTTCTGTTCGCCACCGCCACCGATCAGGATGGGCGGGTGTGGCTTGGATAGCGCCTGCGGCACGTTCAGGGTGCGCGCTAGCTGGCTGTGCTTGCCATTATATGCTGCATCGCTGCCGCTCCACATCTGCAAAGCAATCTGCAGCGTCTCCTCCAGCATCTCGAAGCGTTCTTTCAGTGGCGGGAACGTCACACCCAACCCCTTGTGTTCCTCCTCGTTCCAGGCCGCGCCGATACCAAAATAGGCCCGCCCACCGCTGAGTACGTCCAGCGTTGTTACCGTCTTGGCTAGCAGGCCAGGGTAGCGATAGGTTACGCCTGTCACCATCGTGCCGAGCTTGACCTTCTTAGTAACGGCGGCAGCGAAGGTGAGAGCGCTATAACCCTCCAGCATATCCCACTCCGCCGGGCCGATGCCGCGGATCTGGAAGAAGTGGTCCATTACCCACAGACTGTACATCCCCGCCTGGTCGGCCCGTTCGGATGCAGTAGCGAAATCAGCGCCAAGTTGCGCGGCCCCACCCGGCCAGGTAAAGTTGGAAACCTGTAGTCCCAAACGCATAATATAGTTTCTCCTTATGTTAAATGAGTTTATATGTTGGTTGTTACTGCGTTGCTTTGCAAGCATTGCCCACTGGCAAATATAAGTATAGCAGAATATCTGCCATAAACGCAAGCGGCAGGATAGCCGTAAGGTTGTGGTAAGGTTGCGCCTTCTGAGTGGCATAAAGTACCATCTACTGATAGCAAATTCGTACAATTATTAGTACGTATGTGGATAAACACTTGACTCCCATCTGTTTTCCTATGATAATACTAACGCGGGGTTAAGCGTAACTCCGGCGATTGGAACAAGCACATTACATAACCAGAAAAGGAGAAACATAATGTCTGCCCGTTCAGATCTTATCGATACCACGATCAAACGCTTCATCAGTGATAATGCCAACGATGTAACTGGTGCTGCGGTAATCAGCATAGATGGTACCCTACTCGGCTCCAGCATGGCTCCTGATGTCAACCCTGAGCGAGTCGGGGCAATCGCCGCGACGATGATGGGGGTGACGTTTCGGGTGGTCAACGACTTGAAGATTGGCAAGGCGGAAGAGGCAATCATCCGCGCTGACAATGGCTACCTACTGGTAGTACCCATCTCACCGCAGATCATTCTCTCCATTACACTGCGACTCAACGCCAACCTGGGCCTCGCCCGTATGGAGGCCCGCGATGTGGTCAAGGCGCTGGCTTCGATTGGCTAACAACGGCGCGAAATCCTTAATAGGCTCTTATAGAAAGAGGGTTAATACCATGGCGACCAAAACCACCGCTCGCCCTACGCTGGGCGATTACATGAGCCTGATCTGCTTCCACTACCTGCGGCAAGGCACCGAGGACATCGCTGGCCGTGCCGCGATCGTCGCTGCTGGGCGCAATCGTGGTAGTGACCTGTGCGAATCCCTGGGTCTCAATGGCGCGACTAGCGATGGCGCAGTAATGACCGAAAAGCTATACGATGCTTTGGGTGAGGCTGGCACCCGCCTTTGCCTGGTTGACAGCGTTACGCAACAGCCCGATGGCAGCTACGAGGTACATATCCATGAGGGCGCTTGCACTGCAGGCGTGCAGTCCGCCGTACCTTACTGTGCCTTCACCATGGGGGTGTTTGTCGGGGCGATTAGCGCGATGACCAATACACGGATGCTCGGTCGCGAGCAGACGTGTGAGGCGATGAACGGCAAAGAGTGCGTCTATCTCATCGAGCCAGTTTAGCGATAAGCCGTTGCCGGGGCTGCTCTGTTCAGCAAGGAGCTTC
Source organism: Chloroflexia bacterium (assembly GCA_038230695.1). Classification (GTDB taxonomy): domain Bacteria; phylum Chloroflexota; class Chloroflexia; order QHBQ01; family QHBQ01; genus QHBQ01. The sequence goes on along the minus strand of JBBRMT010000237.1, from coordinate 4,984 downwards.
TTTATGACTCGTTATCTACAGCTTACCGAAGCCAACAGCAATGAGCTAAAAGAGCTACTACCGCCTGCGACGCGGCGGTTCCACTTCGACCCTAGCGCCCCCGATGACCCTGAGCTAATGGGCCATGTGATCGTCCATCTGGCGCAGAGTACCAGGCCAGATATTATCATGGTGGAGCTAATCAGCGACGAAGGCGTGCTGCTCTGCTCCACCATGGGCGCAACCCACGACTTTCAGTTTGTCAGCACCGGAACTGCTAAGCTGATGGACATGATCGGATCTATCAGTAAGGCGCTGGCAATTGGCTCAATCGAAGAGACGATTGTGCGAGCTGACTGCGGTTATCTGATTGTCGTCCCGGTCACCAGGCACATCCTCCTGGTGGCCAGCATTATGCCGCAGGCTAACCTTGGTATCGTGATGCTCGATATCCGCGAAGCGGTGCGGGCGTTGGCCGCCTAAAGACGCTGCTGCCGCGCACTCCCGTCTAAAAAGAGAGCAACCCGCGAGGGTTACTCTTCTAATACCACTTACGTTTGGCGCTGGAGTAAATTGGGCCGGGGGCCTAAAACGCTACCCAGCAATCCCCTTGCGCCGCTTGATCTCCTCAGTCAATGCTGGCACGATCTTGAACAGGTCGCCCACCACGCCGAGATCGGCGAAGCCGAAGATGGGCGCGTCGGGGTCTTTGTTGATAGCGATGATGGTCTCGCTAGTCTGCATCCCCACCTTGTGCTGAATCTCGCCGCTGATACCCACTGCGATGTAGAGCTTGGGCTTGACCGTCTTGCCAGTCTGCCCCACCTGCTGACGATATGGCCGCCAGCCTGCGTCCACCACTGGCCGTGATGCGCCTACTGCTGCGCCCAGCACCGCGGCAAGGTCTTCGATCAGCTTGAAGTTCTCCGGCCCGCCCATGCCACGCCCGCCGCTGACGATGGTGGAGGCTTCCTCCAGGCTGACCCCTGCGCCCGCTTCCTGCACGCTGTCGGTGATGGTTGCGCCCTTCGTCTTGCGCTCGACGTTTAGCGGCACCACCTCGGCAGCGGAAGCGCCGTCACGTTTAGTGGCAGTCAGGCTGTTGGGTTTGACCAGGGCAATTGCTGTGCCTTCGTGGGTGAAGCTGCTGCTCACCGTATAGCTGCCGCCCCAGATTGGCCCACTAAATATCAGCTTGCCACCCTCGTCCTTTACGTCGTTGACATCCCACAGCACGCCGCTGCCGAGGCGCACAGCCAGCCGCCCAGCCAGGTCGCGGTTGTTGATACTTGCCACCGCCAGTACCAGACGCGGGTTGCTGGCCTTGATCGCCGCTTCGACCGCATCCACCGCTGCGCCTGTCACTTCCTTGTTCCAGTTATCGCCGCTTGCGGCATACAGCTTGTTCGCGCCGTACTCGCCCAGCTTCTGGGCTAGGCTAGCTGGCTCGGGAGCCATCACCAGCACACCTACGCTACCGCCGTTGGCCTGCTGCAACTCCGCTGCCTTGCTGATTAGCTCAAACGTCGCCTTCTTCGGCTGATAATCAGTGCCTAGCTCGGCGATCACCAGGATTTCGTTGTTGGTTGCCATTGGGTCTCCTTGTCTCAGGTATGAGTAATAAGTGATGAGGTATGAGTGTAAAGATGAATTGCACCATAATTACTCATGCCTCACGCCTCATGCCTCAGATTAGCTTGCGCTTCTCCAGATAGTCGGCGATGTAGACAGCGGCGCGATCGGCATCCTTGAATATCTCAGGGGTGCGGGTTAGCGTCACTCGGTTGGCGGCTTCTACCTTCGTGCCTGCGCCTGTACTACCAACGCTGCCCGCATCAATGCCGAGGTCAGCCAGCTTGTAGCTGGTCAGTTCCTTGCGCTTGGCCTGCATGATACCCTTTAGTGAGGGGTAGCGCGGCTCGTTGATTACCTGGGTAACGCTCACCACGCAGGGCAATGGCGCTTCGACTACATCGTAGCCGGTTTCGTGGCTGCGCTTGATGCTCGCCTTGCCGCCCTCGATGGTCAGCTTGCTGGCCCAGGTAAGCGCGGGCAGACCCAACAGTTCAGCCACAGCAGTGACAATCATGCCCGCGTTGCTGTCGGTGCTGGCCTGGCCGAAGATGACGATGTCGAATTGCAGCTTCTGCAAGGCGGCGGCCAGCACGCGGGCAGTGGCAATTATATCGGAGCCTTCCAGCGCAGGGTCGCTGATCAGCACGGCCTTATCTACGCCCATCGCCATTGCCTTGCGAATACTCTCCTCGGCGCGGGCCGGACCCATGCACAGTAGTGTAACCTCGACGCCCAGCTTCTCCTTCTGGGCAATCGCTTCCTCGATACCGTATTCGTCGTAGGGATTGATCACCCCCTGCACCGCAGTCCGATCCAGTCGCATATCGGCGGTAAATCGCTTCTCCGCTGTCGTGTCGGGCGTTTCCTTCATGCAAACTACGATGTTCATTGGGTCTCCTCACCCCTATGGGAATGTTGAATTGGCGTGGTTGTGGTTCAAGATTGGTAGCTGCGATTGGCATTGATGCGCTTCAGCAGGGCGAACAACAGTTCGCCCCTACCATCCGACCCTCTTTCTTGAAGGGAGATGGCTTTTTGCCGCTCGTACCTCATGACTCAGCGAAGCAACTCATTGGCGATAATCAGGCGCATTACGTCGTTAGTGCCTTCGGCGAGGCGCAGCATCCGCGCATCGCGGTAGGCGCGTTCAATCCATAGCTCCTTCATGTAGCCCATGCCGCCGTGGATCTGCACGGCGCGGTCGGCAACGCGGTTGAGCATTTCGGTAGCGAACAGGCGCACCATTGCGGCATCGCGGGCGAAGGGCTGGCCGATATCCGCCTTCCAGGCCGCGAGGTAGACACCGGCGCGGGCCATGGCGATCTCAGTCGCCATATCGGCTAGCATATTCTGGATCGCCTGGAAACCGGCAATTGGCTGGCCGAACTGCTGGCGCTGCTTGCTATAGTCCACACAAGCCCGCAGCAGCTTATCCGCCGCGCCCACCGCCTGCGCTGCCAGCCCAATGCGATAGCGATCCAGCGTGGCAGTGGCAACCTGGCTGCCCTGGCCCACCTGCCCCAACAAGTTATCGTTGGTCAGCTTGACATCGTTGAAGTAGAGTTCACTGCTGTAGGAGCCGTGCAAGCCCATGCGTGCGTCAATTTCGCCGCAGCGGTAGCCGGGGCAGCCCTTCTCCACCACATAGGCGCTGATGCCATCGCCAGTGCGGGCAAAGACTACAATTATATCAGCGACCGGCCCGTTGCTGACCCAGGCTTTGCGCCCGTTTAGCTTGTAGCCATCGCCATCCTTCTCCGCAATCGTGCCGAGGTTGCTCATCTCCGCACCATGTGGCTCGGTTAGGGCGAAGCCGCCCAGCTTTTCGCCACCAGCAAGCGCGGGCAGCCAGCGTTTCTTCTGCGCCTCGCTGCCCGCCAGAATGATAGCGGTAGCCGCCAGCCCGGTAGACGCACCCAGTATGTTAGCGTAGGCGGCATTTGCGCCCGCCAGTTGCTCAATTACCAGGCAGTGACCGAGCAGCCCCGCATCAAGGCCGCCATATTGTTCAGCAATGGGAATGCCAAAGAAGCCCAGCTCGCCCATCTCGTGCAGGATTTGGGGCGGGATCAGGTTCTCGCTCTCCACCTGCATTGCAATCGGCTCCAGGGTCTTGGTGACGTAATCGCGGACGGTGTTTACCAGCATCTGCTGGTCGCTGGTGAGGTTAAAGTCCATCTCTCCTGCTCTCCTTTGAGTGGTGGGGAACTGCAATCAGCACCGCAGTGTGCTTGCCGTATAGTAACAGATCACCCACTAATCCGTCAACCCGATTTAGCCCGAAAATGGCGATTTTATACAAAATATTGACAATACAAAAACATGGACAATGGCTGAAGCTGCTGCTTGCACATTGCCCACCACTGTGTGCTATAATCCTGCTGCACTAGCCAAACACCAGCAGGAGGCCAACCATGAGTGATCAAATCAACGAAACGAACCAGGCCATAGCTGCGGTGCCAGCACCACCCGAACCTGAGCCAGAGTCAAAGTTTCGGGCCGCAACATTCCGAGGGTTCGAGCTTGCTGCCGATATTTTGCATCTGGTTGTGGGCGTGTTGTTGGTTCTGATCGCTGCGGCACATTCTGATTATCGGCGCAAAACTATCTGAGGCGGACAAGGCCGCGCCATCAGGTGGTGTAGCTACCAGCGATGGGCTGATTACGCGCCCAATCGTCGAACTAGTCGTCAGCGCAGTGGTAGCACTACTACTGGTAATTTGCTACAGGATGGTGGGTAAGACCTCGGATAATCGTGCGGGGTAGGTTGAACCTGAATATATGAAAGATCAATGCGCTGCGCTTGACAGCCTTGCCCCGCTCAGGCTATACTCATCCCTGGATTGGCAGAGTGAGCGCCACCCACCCCTACAGGGATGGGGGTGATGGTGAGCACAACCCGCCCCTACAAACCGCAACCGTCACCAAACCTAACTACCCTCTTTCAACTTTCAACTTTCAACTTTCAACTTGAACCTATGGCAACCAGACTGACCGAAGCAGACAAGCGCGAGGAACGCCGTCGCCGCGTGGCGAGTGGAGATATGGCCGCGCCCGTCGACAGTGGCTATGGCATTCAGGGACGGGCCATCCCCATCGACGAGAAGCCGCATAAGACTCCGCCTGCGCCCGTCGCGCCAACCTCACAGGAACGGGTCAGCAGTTTCGGCGAGGCGTTGTGGCGCTTCTTCTGCTCAGTGCGACTGGCGATAACGCTGATTGCTCTGATCGTGATTGCTACCCTGATTGGCACCTTGCTGATCCAGATGCCGCCAGAGCTGCAGGGCGACCCCGCCAGCCGCACCATGTGGGTTAAGGGCCTTGCCCCCCGCTTCGGTGATTTCACCGGGTTTATGTACGACCTCGGCCTGTTCAACCTGTTCACCTCCTGGTGGTTCAAGCTACTGCTGCTCATCCTCACCCTGAACAT
>JBBRMT010000236.1:0-7188 GCA_038230695.1 Chloroflexia bacterium | reverse complement strand
GATCTCCATCGCCACAGGGTCGGGCTTGCCGATGACGCCCGCCTCGGCCACGGCGGGATGCTCGATGAGCGCGCTCTCGACCTCGAATGGGCCGACAAGGTGCCCGGCCGTGTTGATCACGTCGTCGCTGCGGCCGACAAACCAGAAGTAGCCGTCGGCGTCCATGCGCCCCCGGTCGCCGGTGATGTACCAGCCGTTGGCGAACTTCGAGCGGTACATGGCGTCGTTGTTCCAGTACGTGCGGAACATCGACGGCCACCCCGGTCGAAGCGCGAGGTCGCCCTCCTCGCCCGCTGGCTGGAGCTTGCCCTGGTCATCGACGACGCCCGCCTCAATGCCGGGCATCGGCTTGCCCATGCTGCCGGGCCGGATCGGCAAGATCGGGTAGTTAGCGATCATGATCGAACCCGTCTCGGTCTGCCACCAGTTGTCGTGGAAGGGAAGGCCGAGCGCGCGCGCGGACCAGACGACCGCCTCGGGGTTCAGCGGCTCGCCGACCGACATCGTGTAGCGCAGGCTCGACAAATCGTACTTCCTCGGCAGCTCGTCGCCTGCCTTCATCAAGAGGCGGATGGCCGTGGGCGCCGTGTACCAGACCGTCACCTTGTGGCGCTGAATGACGTCATACCACTTGCTCGCTGAGAATCCACCCTCGTAGATCACGGACGTGACGCCGTTGGTATGCGGGCCGAACATCCCGTACGACGTGCCGGTCACCCAGCCGGGGTCGGCGGTACACCAGTAGACATCGTTGGGCTTAATATCGAACACAAACTTGGTGGTGGCGTAGCAGCCTACCGCGTAGCCGCCATGCACGTGAACTACCCCCTTCGGCTTGCCAGTGCTGCCGCTGGTGTAAAGGATATATAGCATATCCTCGCTATCCATCTGCTCGGCTGGCACCTCGACATCCTGGGGCTGCTGCCCAATCGCATCGCTCCACCACACATCGCGGCCCTCGTGCCAGGCGACTGCATTGCCCGCCCGCTTCAAGGTGAGGACGTGTTCGATGCTGGGGGTCTTCGCCACTGCCTCGTCCACGATGCCCTTGAGGTTGACCACCTTGCCCTTGTAGATATAGCCGTCGCAGGTGATCACCGCCTTGCACTGGGCATCGTCAATGCGGTCAACCAGCGCAACAGCGGCGAATCCGGCGAATACCACCGAGTGGATCGCGCCGATGCGGGCCACCGCCAGCATCGCTATCGCCATCTCCGGCACACGCGGCATATAGATGGTGATGCGGTCGCCCTTGCCAATGCCCATCGCTTTCAGCGCGGCGGCGCAGCGGTTCACCTCCTGGTAAAGCTCGGCGTAGGTGACGGTGCGCTTCTCGCTGCCGTCCTCGCTCTCCCAGTGGTAGGCGACTTGCTCCCAGACGGGCGTACCCTTGTGGCGGTCGAGGCAGTTGTAGGCAATATTTATCTTGCCGCCCACGAACCACTTGGCGAACGGCTTATTTGACCAGTCGAAGGTCTGCTCCCAGTCCTGGAACCAGTGAAGCTCCCGCGCCTGGTCGGCCCAGTATTCCTCGATGTGTTCGATGCTCCAGCGGTGGAAGTCCTCATAGTTGTCGAAGCCCTTGCTGTGCATATAGGCGGTAATGTTGGCGTTTGCCACTTCCTCGGCAGTAGGGGTGAACACCCGTTGCTCGTGCAGCACGTGATCGGTGCTATCAAAATCGGGTCGGCGCATCACAAAGCTAGGCGCGTCGCCACGCTCATCAGTCGCGGCCATGCTTGTCTCCTCCTTGTCGGAATGTAGAAGGTAGAGGGTAGAATGTAGAATGGGGGTTGCGGATTTGGGTAATAGCGAAAGGGCGGGATTGCTCCGCCCTGGCATTATATCACAAACCTTTTCTTGCTGGGCTAATCTCGGTTAGCAAGTCTCGCAACTCGGAAAGCCAGGCGAAGCATGGCTCATCTATGGGGGCAATGTCCTGCCGCCTTTGGGCAAGCGATTCGGTGTAGGCGAGCAGCCATCGTGCTGGCAACTCCTCTACACCTACGTCGGTGCGGGCAAATTGCTGGTCAATCCACTGATCGAAGCTGAGGATGCTAACTCTAACTTGATGCAAATCTTCTATCTCGGAAATGCGTTTCGCCATCTTATCCAAATATTCTGGTTCTGTGCTTGTGACAAACCCGACTTTGGTGATCGCTTCATGCAACCCCAGCTTATCGTTCAACTCCTCCAGTTCATCGCGCAGGTAGGTCTCGCCGAACTTGGCATCCCAGGCTTCGATTATATTTCCATCCTCCATGAGTTCCACATCACCGACGTTGCCGTGCTTCTTGTTAGCCGAACGCATTTGTGATAGTGGGACTACGGTTGCGTCATCCAGGCCGCCAACCTCCTGCAAGGCTTGCATCAGCGTGTGCATGGATATTTCCATAATGCGGGCGCTGTAGTCGGTTTCCTGCATGTGCCGCTTCATTAGCGCAACTACTGACTCGTGGTCTCGCAATAGGCTTGCGTCTTGTATCCTTTTGAGTTGGGCAAGAGTATCTTCTGCCAAGCGCGTGAACTCAGTTGTCTTGTTTAGTAGCGCAGAGAGTAGTTGCTGCAAAGCAGCTAGCGGATTTATCTGACCGGTCTCAATAGCCTCAATCAGATGTAGCCATTGCTGGCGTGCGCCCCTGATGGCTGCCTTGTAAACACCGGAGTATGGATAGTTCTCGGCTAGGCTACGGGTCATCATGAAACCATCTTTGTTCAATTTAACCAGTCCATGCGCCCGCAAGGTTGGGGTGATGTACTCGCGGTCAAGAGAACGCATGGATATACCCTCTGCCCAGGAGAATTGATCAGCATTGGCTTCATCTCTAGCATGGGCATTGTTGCGAATGGAGCCTCGCCGCGCCTTGTGTAGTCTGATACTCTGCTGCGGCGCTATTGCCTTAATGCCAAGTTGCAACACCAGCAGCCCCACAATTGCCCGCCCTACTTCGCTAGTGACCGCCTCGACAACCTGATCCAGCAATTGGCGGTGAGCCTCGCTCAATTGAGAGGACACCAACTGCCCTGGTTGGTCTCGGCACATAATAATCTGCGCTTCGAGGAAGCCGCCCTTCAACACTTCTACAATTGCCTTTTGGCGCACGCTTGCTCCCGCACTTTGTGCGCCCTCAAGAAACACGTCTTTGCCACCATCAGGCCGCACCAGTTCACTGCGATGCCGATAAACTCTGAGGTGAAGTTCGTCGCGGTTGGAATCAGACATCAGAGTTTCTTTCTTAGCTGAACACTGCGTGGGGTCAAGGTAGGAAAAGCGTAAGGAATAAGATAATCCCCTTCCTTAATCTGAGGGTTGGTATTATGATTGCGTACCTCGTAGCCTAGCGTGCGTAGCCATCGCAGCAAAGCCAAAACCTCAGCTTCATCAATATGCCAAAGATAAGCAAGGGCGCTAGCTGAAAGCTGTCCAGCTATGCCAGATCCTGCGATCACCTGCTGAAGCACGCGCCATTCAGTTGAAGCGCCTACCTCAGTTATCAGTCTAGCACGTATGCGTGGGGTGTACTGATAGTATCCCGATAGCTGCACCAGGTCAGCAATGCTATAGCTGCTGGCAACAAGCTCCTCAAAGGCTTTCCAAAGTGCCGTGAAAATGGCAGGTACGCAGCTCTCGCCTTGCAATCGAACCTCGCTCCACGGTAGTGTCCAGCTTTCACCGACGGATGGGGTAACATGAATGCAATAGGCAATATCTCCCGTTCCATGCTCATCGTTGTACGGTTTGACATGAATACGCAAGCACCCTTCGCCTTGTTCGTAACCTACGCTTACCGGAGAGTCACCTTTAGCTCCAGTCACGTTGAACCCAAAGCTCCGCGTTATATAGCGGATGGCGCTAGTGGGGAGGTGACTGGCCTTAAGTGGGTGATACATTGTAGCTAGCGCTGTCTTCGCCTTAGCCAGATACTGCTCAGTCAGAATACGTTTACGTGTTCTGAAGCCGAGTTGCTTTTCGGCGGGTAGGTAGCACATGGGGAAGGGCAGAATAACACCGAATACTTGATGAAGGATGCTTAGAGCGAGGATGCGACCGATCTGCGGCGGTACTGAGTTGCCAATTTGTTCGATGGCAACCTGCCTTCCACCAACGATGATGTATTCATCAGGGAAGGTTTGCAACCGCTTCAATTCGTTAACCGTGAAGTGGCGGTTGTGCCAGCTAAATGGCCCGGTATACTGTCCGCCTTGTGCTTTTATAGTCCGCACAGGCGTATCAGGGTCGGCTTTGTACATAAAGTCAGAGAACTTTGATCGCCAACTAAATACTGGATTTGGATGCCCCATTTCCTGGGTGTAGAACGAGTAGTTCAAACCTGGCGGTATGTCGGGGATAAGATGACCATAGCGCCCCCCGATACCAGAGACAGCGTCTGACACGTCAATACCGCACAATGCTTCACCAGCTGTATAGTATGGGCGAGAGGTAATCGCATCATGACCATGTGTGGGATAAGGGAATAGGTAAGCATCATCACCATGTTGCAGTCCAACGATGAATAGCCTCTCCCTGTGTTGTGGCACTCCGTAATCGGCAGCATCCAGAATCCGCCAGTATATATCGTATCCAGCTTCCCGAAACTCATCCTGTATTTGCCTCCACGAGTCGCCGCCATTGGCTCCGATGATGCCGTAAACGTTCTCAAAGAGGAAGCCGTGTGGCTTGATCATGTGCAAAATGCGTATATACTCGCGGAAGAGCATACCTTTGGGGTCGTTGGTGCCTCTAACTCCGGCGGCACGGCGACCTGCGGCGGAGAAGGTTTGGCATGGCGGACCGCCAATTATGAAGTCTACTTGCAAGTCGGGTGAGGGCGAATAGCTGCGAACATCTACGCATCGCACCGTAGCTGCGCCCAAATACTTATCCGCTAGAGCGTTGGCGCGTAGCGTCTTGCCATACTGCTCCTCAATTTCCACCATCTCTACGATGTCAAAGCCTGCATCATGGAAAGCGATATCCAACCCCCCGCCACCGGAGAACAGACTGAGCGTTCTAATAGGCTGATGGCTTTGTGCTGAAAGCCATTTCCTCATTGCCCTACCAAAGCGATCAGGCCAAGCAGGGCCAGTTTCGACGGCAAGAGCATTAAGCATCTGGTCGAACCAGGATTGTTGTGGAGGCTGGTTAGCTTCCACTGCAAAGAGCGGAAGTTGGATAGGGTTGGTCGTTAGCATAGCTAATTATACCAGAATCCCAACGACCCATGAAACCAACCTCAATCAGGTTGTCCTGTGGCCGTTGTATAATGCTGATCAGTCGAGTTCAAACGCCACCGGCCAGATCGGTCGCCCCGGCGGACGCTGTCCCTCCTGCGCCTGCGCCATGTACTCCTCGAACGGGCTGGGGCCAAGTGGGCAGACCATCGCTGCGTTCCAGGCGGTGGTAGTCGCCTCGCCGAACGCCATCGTCGAGGCGGAGAATGGGTGCAGCGGCAGCACATATTCTGTCGGCGGTGTACCTGCTTCCGAGGTATGGGCTATTGTTGCCACCATCGCTTGGGCCGCTTCGTTATCCCGCGCCAGGAAGTAGAGCGGCGCGGTTGGCTGCGCGGTGTTGATGCGCGTGTAGCCGACTACCAAATCGTGGTGGGTGTAGACGGTTGCGCGGATCGCCGGATTGGGGCTAATCCAGTCGAGCAGGTCCGGCCCCGGCTGCAAAGCCATATCCACCGCGCTCTCCTCGTGCTGCCACAACTCTTGCAGCATTAGCAAATCATCGCTGGTTGGCTCGTGTGTTTCTAGCACGTCAGGCAATGAAGTGGTCGAGGCAATGACTTGCGCTGGCCCATAGACACGCTGCTGGTAGCCAAAACGGGGATAGTAGGTCGGATGGCCCACCAGGATACTGAGGGCGTAACCCTTCGCCGTTGCCAGCGCGTGGCCTTCGCTGATCAGGCGGCCACCGATGCCCTGGCTTTGATATGCGGGATCAACCGCAATCGGCGAGAGGTTCACCGTCACGACAGTCTGATTGAGCAGGCGCATCCGATAAGGGGAGAATAGCACATGACCAACCACCCTACCATCCAACTCAGCCACCAGCGACAGGTCAGGGTCGAAAGCACGACGATGGCGTAGCAGCGAGACAATCAGCCCTACCCGCCGCTGATTAGTAAAAGCGCGGGCATGAACATCGGCAATCATGGCGTAGTCGGCGACCGTTTCGGGACGGATGATTAGTTTTGCTGTATCCATTGTATTATGTCAGATACCTTTCGTGAAGTTCAGCACTTCGCGGGCCAGCCGCGCCCGATCGTCGGCCTCGCCCATCACTGTTTGTGTCACCAGCACGCGCATCCCCAGCGCCTCGATGGCGGTCTGCAAGTCGGCATCGGCGTGGTCAATCACCATGCCACGCACTAGCCCTGCGTAGAGGCGGGCCACGCCCAGCGCGGATGGCTCATCACCCAGCGAACTGAGCATCGCATCGGCGGGACCCTTTAGCGCCTTGCCGCCTACGATGGGGCTGACTGCCACGATTGGCACTTGCTGACCTACCTCGGCCAGCAACTCGCGCATCCCTGCCACTGCCAGGATCGGGCCGATGCTGACAATGGGGTTGGATGGGCAGAAGATGATCGCCTCAGCCTGGCGCAATGCCTCATCCACCTCTGCTGACAAATCCGCATTCTCGATGCCACTGAAGCTGACCTCCAGCACCCGATCCTGATGGTGGCGACGTACGAAGTAGTCCTGAAAGCCCAGCCAACCGTCGGGCGTGTTCACCAGGGTGCTGACTGGCTGGTTGCACATCGGCAGCAGCCGCGCCTTGATACCCAATGCGGCAGCCAACTCCGTCGTCGCATTGGTAAGCGACTGCCCCGCCCGCAATCGCATCGTGCGTAGCACATGGGTCGCCAGGTCACGGTCGCCGAGGCGAAACCAGGCTTCCTCGCCATACTGGTCAAGCATCGTCATGAAACCCCAGCTTTCATCGCTGATGCCCCAGCCGGTGGTAGGGTTGGCGAGACCCGCCAGCGTGTACATCACCGTATCCAGGTCGGGGCTGATATGCAGGCCGTATAGCTCGAAGTCGTCGGCGGTGTTGACGATGACGCTCAAATCATCAGCCACTGCTGCCAATCCCTGCGCCAGCTTCGCTCCACCTACACCACCTGCCAGTGCTACGATCATGCGTTCCTCCAAAGGCAAAAAGCCCCCAGCGGGGGT
>JBBRMT010000235.1:0-7219 GCA_038230695.1 Chloroflexia bacterium | reverse complement strand
GGCAGTAGCTGAGGCGGTGCAAGTGTGGGTAAGCGAACGCAACGCCGCAAAGGCGACGATAAACTGGCAATTCGGGGTGGGTGAGGCTCGGCAGAAACTGCGTCGTCTTTACCCATCAATATCTAACTGTTAACGTACTAGCACGAGTATGGCTATGGTCTGCGTTCTAAGCATTTTCATCTTACTACTCCTTTGTAATAGCGACTAGCACCGAAGTTGATAGGACTCTGTGGATGCAGTCGAAAGCTATAGATTAGTGGCACATTGCCTCTCCCCACACATAACGAACCAGCTACCACACTGGTTACTAAGCAAGGTCGGAACGCTGGCGATGTCGCCTGTCCTACTAGCCCATTACTTGAAGAGCAGGGGCGCAACAATCTGCGCCGCCGCTGTTCCTTGCAGCAGTGTGGTCAGTTTGCCGCTGACGCTGTTAATCGCAACCAGATTGGCACCGCTGCTGCCGCTCAGTGAATTGCTGGCAAGCAGATATTTGCCATCGGCGCTCCACTGCAAATCGCTACTCTTTGCCCCGCTCAGGTTGGTCAGTTGCGAGAATTGCCCGCTGCTCAGGTCGTACTTGAAGAAGTTGGTGCTATCCAACGGTCCGTTCGGCCCACTGTCCGCCCTTAGCAACGCGATGGTTTTGCCATCAGGCGACCAGACTGGGTTGGTGTCAATCTTATCAATTGGGCTGACCGGAGTCGGATTGGGCGGAGGGCCATTGAGGTCGCTGAGTATCCATAGCCACGTCTCCCCTAGAGGTCCACCTGACCCAGGGCCAGAGAAGGCGATGCGGCTGCCGTCTGGCGACCAGGCAGGGTTATACGGTGCCATAAAGGCCATATTGGCTAGGCGCGTACTCATGACTGAACTGACGATGCGGTGAGCCTTGCTGCAATCGTTGACATCAATCAGCCAGTAGCCATCGGTAGCACGTGGATCCCCTTGCACCATAGCAAAGACGGTCTTGCGATCAGGCGACATGGCAATAAAACCCTGTTGGAACGAGCCGGGATGGGCTGGGCAGTAGGTCTTGGAAGCCCCGTCTTTGGTAACGACTGCAAGGGCAACCGGTATAACTGGGCTGTTAGGATCGTCGCCCGCGATGAGGATGCGGTCATTGTCAACCCAGTTAATCAGCCCCGCCCCAAACATCATATCGCTAAGGCTATAGTTAGATTGTGGCTTCATCGGGTCGGGTACTGGCTGCACCTTATTATTTTGCAAGTCTATGACGTAGAGCCACACGGGGTTGCCACCCTCCTGACCGTAGTTCTGGAACAGCATCACCGCCAGCGAGTTGCCATCGGGCGACGGTTTGGATTGCTCAAGGTAGAAGTCGCCATTCCAGCGGGCGATGGGGTGGGCATCGGTTAGCTGCGGCGTTCCTGTATCGCTGAAATAACCAAGCCAGATAGTGAGCGAGTGGGCCGCTTCGCGGCCCCAGGTTATGGGTATGAGACCACTCTGGTGGCGAATGGATACACTCGACAGGATTTCGGCAGCGGGCGCGGGCGTGGGCGGCGCAGGTGTGGCGCTAGGTTGTGGAGGCGCAGGTGTTACAACAATCGGCGTAAGATACATATTCATATCCACTGTGCCAACCGGCGTGGGTAGGCGCGGATCCCACGTGGGGGTGGTTGGCTCGTAGGGCGAACCGTTGGGCGGGGGCAGGTTGGGCATCTGGGTGGGAGTGGGTGTGCTGATTGGCGCGACTGCAACGGTAGAGGTGATCGCTGCCTGCGGCGTGCTGCCCTCGGTTGGGGTTTGCCCCACTGCCGGGCTGGGCGCTCTGCCGATCAGGTTGTTCGCCAGCAGCAGGCTGCCTGCCAGCAACACGATCAGCGCCAGCGCAGCGACGGCGCGGCCCAGCGCCCACCAGGGGGTATGCGGCGCAGCAGATACTGGGCGGACGGTGCGGGCGGGGCGCATCACTGGCGAAGATACACTTGCAAGATAGAGGGTATCGGCCTGGCTGGCAAGTTGCTGGCGCAGGTGGGCGCGAAAGGCGGCAGCGGGCTGCTCGGCAGGTAGCTGCTGGCGCAAGCGTCGCACGAAGGCGGCCCGCGCCGAGGCAAGGTCAGCAGGCGGATTGGCAGCCTCATCCTGATCCAGAGCCGCCCAGTATCGCTCTAGCAGTTCGGCTTGTTGTTCGATGTTCGTCATCACCCATTCCCCCCACTAGCGATGAGATCGCGTAGCCGCTCGACGGCGCGGAAACGCAGCATCCGTACCGCAGTCAGGCTCTTGCCCAACGCAGCGGCGATGCGCGGCCCCGACCAACCCGCGCACTGCATCTCGATTACGGTGCGCTGCTCCTCGGATAGCTGGGTTAGCGCGGCACGCAAATCCTGGCGTGTCATGCGCTCGACTGCAGCATCCTCCACCGTGAGACCGGGCGCGGGCAAGGTATCGGCATCAGTCAATGGCTGGGGATGGCGTTTGCGCTGGGCATCCACCACCACGTTATGGGCGATCTGGAACAGCCAAGCGGCGAACACCCCGTTGCGATAGCCACCCAGCCCGGCCAGCGCCTTGACGAATACTTCGCTGGTAGCATCCTCCGCTGCCTCGCGATCGTTAAGCCGAATCAGACAATAGGCGTAGATTGGACTAACGTACCGCTCGTAGAGTGCGGTAAAGGCGCGTGGATCGGCCTGCGCCACCCGCGCCAGTTCGCTATCATTGTCACTGGCATCCGCCACGTCGGTGCGGCGCAGGCTGCCGGGGCTAAACAGGAAAAGCATTTGCGCTTCCCTCTCGCATGATTTTGGTTGCCGCATTGCGGCCTCAGCAATAAAGACGGCGCAGCCAGCCCAGCGTAACGCCGATTCGCTGGTAAAGTTTGGCAGCGCTGCTACATACGTTTGGCAACAAGCGTTCATAAGATACAACTATAGCTCTATCTTAGCAACCGACGAGTGCTGGATATGGTACTGGTTAGTGTGAAGAGCAGAAAGCGCCCCAAGTCCGCGCTGCTCAATCAATGGAAAATTGTCCAGATAGGATTCACTCAAGGAGGAATGGAATGTCAAAGACCCTGAAGCAGTATACCCGCATCTTCGGGTTCGCGCTGGTGGCCCTCATGCTCAGTATGATGGCAATGCCCGCAACTCGGAGTGCGGCCCAGACTAGCGGTAGCACGATGAACGGCCACGCGGTGGCCGCTGATTTCATGAGTTACTGGAACGCCCACGGTGGGTTGGCGATCAACGGCCTGCCGATTACCGATGAGAGCAATCAGGTTAGCCTCACCGATGGCAAGAGCTACGCCACCCAGTGGTTCGAGCGGTCGCGTTACGAGCGCCACCCTGAGAACGCTGCGCCATACAATGTGCTGCTCGGCCTGCTTGGCACCAACCAGGCGGAAGGTCGCGCCTTCGATGTGGCGACTGATACCAGCAACTCTGCATCTCATATGTACTTTGGGCAGACCAAACACAGCTTGACCAACACCCCCGGCCCGTTCCTAACCTACTGGAGCAGCAATGGCGGCCTGTCGCAGTTTGGCTACCCGCTGAGTGAGCAGATCCAGGAAGTTAGCACTGATGGCAAGACCTACGACGTGCAATACTTCGAGCGCCAGCGCTTCGAGTTCCACCCTGAGCAAAGCCAGGCGCAGTACAAAGTGCTGCTTGGCTTGCTGGGCGTGCAACAGTACAAGCAACAGTACGTGGCCCAGAAGGACGTAACCTCTGGCCTGGGCAACAATGTGGATACCCTGACTATCGGCATAAGCCAGGAACCGGACACGCTGTTCAGCCCCAACGCGCAGGCTGCAGTGGCTGCCGATGTCCTCGCCGCGATTGAGAACAACCTTGTTGGTGTGGACAACAAGGCCCAGCTTTACCCCGACCTGGCCGCCTTTGTACCCAGCCTGGAGAACGGCGCGGCTCAGTTCATCGGCGCTGATGGCAGCCCCGACCAGTATCTGCAGATCAAGTGGAAGCTACGTCACGGCATCAAGTGGGCCGACGGCGTGGAGTTTACCGCCAAGGACGTAGTCTTCGGCTGGCAGGCAATCTTCGAGAACCCCAACGTGCAGGTGGTTACCCGCAGCATTGCCGATAAGTATAGCAGCTTCACGGCGGTTGATGACTACACCGTGGTAGGCAAGATGCTCAGTCAGAACCAGGCCAAGGCGCTCTACGCCAAAGATAACAACCGCTACGGCGCTTACCAGTCCCAGAACGGCCCGGTGGTAGACCCGCTGTTCGCTACCGATACCTTCGTTTACCCCGAACACGCCTATGGCAAGCTCGATGCGACCAAAATCCAGGCCAGTGACTACGGTCGCGCCCCGCTCGGCACTGGCCCATACCGCGTGCGCCAGTGGGTAGCCGGTCAGGCGGTCATCCTGGAGCCGAACCCCAACTACAACCTCACCCCCAACAAGCCCGCCTTCAGCACCCTCACCTTCAAGGTTATCGGCGACACCAACCAGTTGCTCGCCCAACTGCAGACCGGCCAGATTGATATGGGTACCAACGATGCGTTGGGCATCAACCAGATCCCTCAGCTTGATAGCCTCGCCAGTGGCGGCAAAATCAAGCCCTACTATCTACCCAGCACAACCTGGGAACACGTTGACTTCAACCTGGGCAACCCGCTGTTCCAGGATGTGCGCGTTCGCCAGGCGTTCGCCTACGCCATCAACCGCCAGCAGATCGTGGACAAGGTACTGTTCGGCAAGACGGTGGTGGCCCATAGTTGGATTACCCCCAACATCACCCAGTTCTACAACTCCGATGTGCCGAAGTATGCTTACGACCCAGCCAAGGCCACCGCGCTATTCGCAGCCGCTGGCTACACCCCTGGCTCTGATGGCATCCTCACCGGCCCCGGCGGCAAGATGAGCTTCAAGTACGATACAACTGCCGGGAACGTGTACCGTCAGGCAGTTAGTCAACTGGTAGCTGCCGACTTGAAGGCGGTTGGCGTTGACGCGCAACTTGAGTATCTCCCCGCCCAGCAGTT
Source organism: Chloroflexia bacterium (assembly GCA_038230695.1). Taxonomy (GTDB): domain Bacteria; phylum Chloroflexota; class Chloroflexia; order QHBQ01; family QHBQ01; genus QHBQ01. The sequence continues at coordinate 2,239 of JBBRMT010000235.1, read as the reverse complement.
CTTCAGCCCGCAAGGCCCGCTCACCCTTCGCACCTTCGCCTTCGCCGAGTACGCCTGGATTAGCTCCGCCGACCCCGGTGGCCTCAGCCTCTACAGCACCGCTGGTATCCCCACCCAGGCCAACGGTTACACCGGCCAGAACAATCCCGGCTGGAGCAACCCCGCCAACGACAAGCTGCTCAACGATGCTAACAACGTCAAGGAAATCGCCCTCGACCCGACCAAGCGGGCCGCAGCCTATAAGGCGGAGCAAGTTTTGTTCGCCCAGCAACTGCCGGTTCTGCCCTTGCACGTGCGCCTTGACATCTCCGCTGCGCCTGTCAGCCTCAAGAACTACAAGCCGACCGGCTCCAGTGTGCCGCTTACCTGGAATGTTCAGGAGTGGCGGCTGAGTCGCTAGTCTGAACTTCTGTATAAAAGCCTCTCCCAGCAGGGAGAGGCTTTTTTTTATCTCTGCTAAGAGCTTGCGATCCTGCCCCTAATCAGGTATCATGTCGGCGTGTTCGGGCGATATTGGCGAATGGTAGGCATTATAGGGCCAACCTGCTGCCTATGGGTAAGCAAGGGTTTCACCTTGCTGGCGTAACCACTATATATGTCGTTCTGGGCATGGGCAAGACTAAAGTCCCTGTTAACCTTAACTGGCGCACCTGCGTGCGCGTTAGCTCAGGAGGAGGAAAGACCGATATGCAGTATCGAAGCAAGCTGGCTGCCATGCTGGTAGCCCTGTTCGCCGCCGTTGTGATGGCGGCCTGCGGCGGCGACAACGGCACTGCCACCCCAGCGGCAGGCGGCAATGCTAGCAGCACCACCCCAACCGCCGCGCCTATCAGCAAATCGTTCGGCAGCGGCAGCGTTGTAGTCAACCTCGATTTCACCCCATCGTCTTCTGGCACCGCAGTAATCGGCAGCGCCGCTCCAATCGCCAACTATCTGGCGCAGAAAACCGGCTATAAGTTCAACGTCACTGTTCCCACCAGCTACCAGGCCGACATCGAGTCGCTGGGCAGCGGCAACACTGACATATCGTTCCTCTCGCCTTACGCCTACGTGCTGGCGAACCAGCGCTACGGCGTAATCGTCAAGCTCGCTACTGTGCGTAAAGGGCAGGCCAGCTACCCCTCGGTGATTATCGCCAAAGATCCCAACATCAAAACCATCCAGGATCTCAAGGGCAAGAAGTTCGCCTTCGTGGATACCGCTTCCGCCGCTGGCTACCTCTATCCCTACGCTTACCTGAAGGCGAATATCCCCGGCTTCGACCCCAGCACCTACTTCAGCCAGGTGGTCAACGCGGGCGGCCACGATAAAGTGGTCAAGGCGGTCTACAATGGCGATGTGGACGCGGGCGCGATCTTCGGCAACCAGAGCGACCCCAAGGGTGATGCCCGCCTACTGGTGGTGAAGGACATCCCCACTATCTTCGAGGCTACTCATATCGTCGCCACCACCGACCTTATCCCTAACGACACGGTTAGCTGCCGTAAGGACATGGATCAGGCCGTCTGCACTAACGTGGTCAACGCCCTGCTCGACTACAGCAAGACCACCGACGGGCAGAAGGCCCTCTATGCGCTCTATCAGATTGACGGCCTCACCCCCACCACCGATGCCGCCTACGACCCCATCCGTCTCAAGGCGAAGCAGGCGGGCGTGGACATTGGCAGTGCGGTGAAGTAAAATACAGTGCTGAGTTTATAGGGGCGGGCGGCTGGGGGATTACCCTGCCCCTATATCCTAGTCGTTGCCCAAAAGTAGCGAAGAGCGGTAGCGGCGGGGCATAAACCGCCGCTTGCCGAGTTACTGAGGGCTGGGAACGTAGCTCCGATCGATGCAGCAAATAGCTGCTTATCGAAAGAGTAAATGCGCCCATGCTAGTAGCATCTGTAAGGCTGGCGGTGGGGCGAGATGAATACAGTATAAAGAGGCGGCATAGCTCCAGCGCCAAACGGTAGGGTAAACCTTTAGGCAGTTAAGCAGAAGATAAGCCTTAGTAGCGCGGCAAGTAAGAGCTACGCCCCCAGCCCCCGGTAACTCGGCAAGCCGCCTGCTTTCTTGCAGCCTTGTTCTATTTGGACTTTTATATGTGAGTAAATGATAAGCCCTATAGCATGGAGCAACAATCCTATGATCAAGGTCGAACACCTGACCAAAATATATCCCGATGGAACCAAAGCGCTGGATGATGTGAGCATCACTATCCCCGACGGCCAGTTTGTAGTGGGTATCGGCTTGAGCG
>JBBRMT010000234.1:0-7229 GCA_038230695.1 Chloroflexia bacterium | reverse complement strand
GCCGAGGCGAGTGCCGGGGTCGGTTCCGCCGAAGCGAGGCGCACCGGCCAGCACCTGCGCGGTATAAGCAGGTACCGGCTGGCTTCCGCTCAGTTCGGCGAGAAACGCGGCAACCGTCTGGGGCCGGTCGGCGGCGTTGTAGGCCAGCGCGTGGTTGAGCGCGGCGTATACGTGGGGGCTTAGTTGCTGTTTAGCCTCACCGCCGGGAGTGACACCGGCGATCATATAGTAGCAGGTGGCGGCCAGAGAGAAAACGTCGCTGTACGGCCCCTTGCGGCCAAACGCATAGAACTGCTCTGGCGGCGAGAAGCCCGCGCTAATTACTGCCGTCTGGATCAGGCTGCGGTCAATCGCAAACTCGCGGGCCGCGCCAAAATCCACCAGCACGGCCACGCTGGGGGTGAGGATGATGTTGGAAGGCTTGATGTCGCGGTGCAACAGGTTGTGGGAATGGATCACTTCGAGGGCGCGGCCCACCTGCATGGTATAGGTCAGCGCTTCGTCCTCGCCCAGCGTGCCGCCGCGCTCCAACATATAGTGGGCCAGAGTCGGGCCTTCGATGAACTTCATCACCATATAGGCGGTGTTGTTCTGCTCGAAGTAGTCGTAGACCCCCACGATGCCGGGGTAGTCGAGGCCAGCAAGGGTGCGGGCCTCTTGCAAAAAGCTCTGGATTGCTTTGCGCCAGCTCTCGCCGATGTAATTGGGTGGGGGGGTTACGCTGTCGCCATCGCGGACACTGCCGGGGACGAACAACTCCTTGATCGCCACCTTGCGGTTGAGGCGGGTATCCTCAGCGCGATAGGTTATACCGAACCCGCCCTCACCCAGCGTGGGGCCGATTAGGTAACGCTCCTGCTGTAGCGCGGTGCCAACTGTCAGATAGCTCGCCATCGCTGCCAGTCCTTCGTTGTAATCGGGATTGCCTATCTACATACGCTGCTACAGTGATTATAGCAGAGGGGGTATAGAATTACAACGCGAACTTTCCTCCTACTTGTTGCTGCTACCAAGCAGGAAATGTGAATCACCCAACCTTTGTTGGCGGGGTAGACGAGCCACCGCGCCATCAGATCACTAAACTAAGCCCCCAGCGGGGGTTGGGGGAGAATCTTGCATCACGCTAATATCGAAGTAAGCAAGCTGCGCCTTATCTGCTTACCCAGGCATCATTGCGCTGCACCATTCTCCCCCAAACCCCCGCTGGGGGCTTAGTTGTTCAATCTCTAGGATGTACCACCTTCCTTAACTCTTCATCCTTCATCCCCGCTAGCGTAGACCCTGCGGGAAGGCAAGGGCAAGGTAGAGGATCTTGCTCAGTTCGGCACGAGTGGCATTGTTGCCGGGCCGGAATGTGCCATCGGCATAGCCGCCCACCCAGTTCAGGTGGCTGGCAGTCTTGATGTAGCCATATGCCCAGTAAGACGGTGGCACGTCAGGGTAGTCGGTGAAAGCGCCGCTGTATGCTGGCACGCCACTGGCTAGCGCCACCATCTTGACAATCTGGGCGCGGGTGATCGCCGCATTGGGCAGGAAGCAGGGATAAGCAGCGTTGGCCGCAGCGCACTGCGCCGCGCTGTAGCCGCTGATTACCCCCGCTGCGTGGAGTGTCTCGATGTAGGCGTAAGCCCAGTAACTGGGCGGCACGTCGGTGTAGCTGGGGCTGCTCGGCGTGGTGCGGGGCAGGCCATATGCCAGCACCACCATCTTGCTGAACTCGGCGCGGCTGATGTTATGGTCGGGCTTGAAGGTGCCATCGGGGTAGCCGCTGACGATGCCATGGCAGTACAGATACTTGATATAGCCATATGCCCAGTACATCGGCGGCACATCGGGGAAGTACATCGGACATTCGGTCGCGGTCGGGCTGGGCGACGGAGTGTTGGTGGGCAGCGCCGGCGTGGCTGTGCTGGTCGCCGTTGGTGGCAGCGGCGTATTCGTCGGCGTGCTGGTTGGCGTGTTCGTGTTGGTCGGCGTGTCCGTCGGCGTGTTCGTTATCGTGGGCGTATTGGTTGGTGACTGGGTGCCGGTGGCAGTATTCGTCGGCGTGTTCGTTATCGTCGGCGTGTTGGTTGGCGTGTTAGTGCGGGTCGGCGTATTGGTCGGGGTGTTGGTTATCGTCGGCGTATTCGTCGGCGTGCTGGTTATCGTCGGCGTATCGGTTGGCGTGCTGGTAATCGTCGGCGTATCGGTTGGCGTGTTGGTAATCGTCGGCGTGTTCGTCGGCGTGCTGGTTGCTGTCGGGGTGTTCGTCGGCGTGCATGTAATCGTCGGCGTATTCGTTGGCGTGCTGGTTGCCGTTGGTGTGTTGGTCGGCGTGTTCGTTGCCGTCGGTGTGTCGGTCGGTGTGTTGGTCGGCGTGTTCGTTGCCGTCGGTGTGTCGGTCGGCGTACTCGTTGCGGTGTTTGTGCGCGTTGGTGTGTTCGTCGGGGTGAAGGTGGCGCAGGTGCTAGTGTTGAGCAATACCGATACGTTGTTGCTACCGTAGTTGGCAGTAATGAGGTCGAGTTTACCATCACCATTGAAGTCGCCCACCGCCACTGCTTGAGGGTTGTTACCCACCGCGAAGTTGGTGGCCGCGCCGAAGCCGCCTGTGCCATTGCCCAGCAGCACCGATACGTTGTTGCTATTAAAGTTGGCAACGGCGAGATCGAGCTTGCCATCGCCATTGAAGTCGCCCACCGCCACCGAGACGGGATTGGTACCCACGTTGTAGTTGCTGGCGGTGCCGAAGCCGCCACTGCCATTGCCCAGTAGCACCGATACGTTGTTGCTATTGATGTTAGCAACGGCAAGGTCGAGCTTGCCATCGCCATTGAAGTCGCCTACCGCCACTGAGATGGGGCCACCACCCGTGCCATAGTTGGCGGGGGGAGCGAAGTTGAGGCTGGCGCTGCCGCCGCAGGGCGTGGAGGTGGGGGTGGGCGTGTTGGTGGCAACGGCTGGTGCCGCGCTGGTCGCGCTGCGGACCGCCGCATTTGCCGCTGGGGTAGCCACTATCGCTACGAACAAAATAGCGGCGCTGGCGAAGATAAGCGCGATCACCATAAACGTGACAGACATACCACGAGGACGTGGTTGTGGGGTTTCCATCTCTTCCTCCATCTACTTGAATATAGATTTAACCCAAACGAAGGTGGGAACAAAAAGTCTGGGTTGTGCTTACACATCGCTATCAGCATCTTCTGATTTATTGTATCATAACTAAATGGCTTGTCAATAACTTGTTGGCGCTGATTTAGCCGCAATTTTGGCAAAACGGTAAGGTTTCGGTAAGGTATTGATAAGGTGTTGGTAAGGTTGGATTAACACTAGACCCGGAGCGGCTCCATCTTCGGCTGGTGGGAACTTTATCCCCGCCGCTGCCGTTATTACTGCAAAGCAGCATTGCTAGCACTTGGCGCAAGATGCTTTATTGTGATATGATGTCGGCAAAGCAGCGTTATCCCTCGCTGTAGAGCTTTGACGATGTAGGCGGCCCTGCCGCGCATTTGCAGTATTTAAGGAGGACTAAATCCGTGAGTGATAACTCCAACCCCACCCCACCAACCCCCTCGCCCGCCGCCAGCCACAGCATGATGCTGCTGGGTGGTCTGGCCGCGATCCTGCTCGTTGTGGTGATTGGCTGGCTGGTCAGCCCGCTGTCGCCGTTTGCGGGATCGAAGCCCAGCCCCACCCCTATTGCCCTCAACCTCACCAGCACGCCGGTTGAGGTTACCTCACCGACCGCGCCGCCGACCCAACCATCGGTCACGCCGCAGTTGCCGCAGGTATCACCAACCCCATTGCCCGGCGCAGCCACCTTCACCCCTGAGCCGAGCCAGATCATCACCGGCCCGCACGTGATCGGCATCACCGCCGGAGTGGGGATGCGGGCGGGCGACATCGCGGGCCTCGCCCCCATTGCGGTTTCCTTCTCCGACCCCATGGATCAGCAGTCGGTGCAGGCCGCCTTCATCCTCAACCCGGCTACTAACGGAGACTTCAAGTGGCAGGCAAATACCCTGCTATTCACCCCCCACACGCCGCTGGCGGCCAGCGCCACCTACACAATCAGCGTGGGCAGCGGGGCGAAGACAAGCGCCGGTCAGCCGCTGGCCGCGCCCAGCATGGCAAGCTTCAACACCGCGCCCGCCCCCGCCATTCTACGTAGCCTGCCCAGCGACAAAGCCACCGCAGTGCCAACCGACACCATTGTGACCATCAGCTTTAACCGCCCCATGATCCCGCTGACTGCGCTGGACAACCAGCCCGACCCTAGCCAGTGGGTGACAATCAGCCCGGCGATTCAGGGCCGCTGGGTCTGGCTCGGCACCGCCGCAGTTGGCTTCCACGCCGCCAGTCCAGGCTTCCTGCCCGCCAGCACTTACAGCGTGGCGGTCAAGGTGGGCTGGCCCGACGATGCAGGCGTGGCGATGGTCCAGGGAGCCAGCTTCCACTTCACCACTATAACGCCCGCCATCCTCAGCGTCTCGCCCGATAACGGCAGCAGCAACATAGCAATTGACAGCGGCCTCAGCGTACAGTTCAATATGCCGATGGACCGCGCCTCGGTGCAGAGTGCGTTCCGCATGAGCAGCGACACCAGCGAAATCGCGGGCGCGTTTGGCTGGTCGGATGATAGCGCCACCATGGCCTTTACCCCCACCCACCTGCTCGACTTCAGCAGCAGCTATCACCTGGCATTCAGCGGCGCAGTCAAAGCTACGGTTGGCAACGCAGTGCAGCTTATCGGCACGGCTAACACCTGGCAATTTGCCACCACCAGCGCCACCAAAGTGAGCGGCCACAGCCCCGACAGCAGCACGGACAAGGCGCAACCTGCCACCGGCTTCGCGGTCAACTTCAACAATCCGCTCGACCCCAACCAGAACTGGGCGCAGTACCTCAGCGTCAGCCCTGCGCCGGAAGGCTACATCGGCCAATTGAACATTGACAGCAGCGGCACCGCCATCATGACCGATGGCGTAAAGCTGCTGGCGAACACCTCCTACCAGTTCACCTTGCAGGCTGGGCTGAAGGACAAGTGGGGCTTCACCGTGCCGGGCGCTAGCTGGACGGTGGACATCGGCCCGCTGCCGCCCAGTCTGGCGGTGCAGGGTGGCGCAGTACAGCCGGTCTATGCCAACAATCCCACCCGCTTGCAAGTGCAAACCGCCAACCTCGATAAGTTCACCTTCCACCTTTATCAGTTGAGCGAGGACGACCTGCGAAGCAGCTTGCAGCAATCCCGCTCCTACAATCCCCAGGGAACCCCCACCTATCCGGGCCAGCTAAAGCGCGAGTGGGATGTAGCAGTGCAGAGCGACAAGAATGGTATCGCCACCCTCTATCCGCAGATCTCACTTGATGGGCAGAGCGACCACCTGTCACCCGGCTACTACTTCGTGCGCGTTACCGCCGCTAATCCTTACGATAAGGGTCAGCCGCTGGAGGGCAATGTCTCCCTCATCGTTGGCAAGGTGGGGCTGGTGTCCAAGAGCGAGGGCAGCGACCTGCTGCTGTGGGCGGCGGACCTGGGCAGCGGCAAGCCGGTCGCCAATTATCCCCTGCGCGTGGAGCAAGGCGGCAGCAAGAATGGGGTGCAGCACGTCAGCACCGACCAGAGCGGCATCGCCCGCCTCAAGATCAGCGTCCCGCCTGATGGCAACCCCACCCTGATCTGGGGCGAACAGCCGGGTGATGTCGCCTTCCTCGCCACCAATTGGAGCAACAACATCCAACCCTATAACCTCGGCGCAAATCAAGGCTATAGCAGCGGCAACGACTGGCAGCGGTCGGCAATCTACCTCGACCGCCCCATCTACCGTCTCGCCCAAACCGTCTACTTCCGTGCCGTGCTTCGCAACGACAACGATGCCAGCTATAGTATACCTACGGCGGGCATGGCGCTGACCTTGCGGGCCAGCGCCTACACCAACCAGGGCCAAACCAATATCTATACTGGTAGCGTCACGCTCTCAGCCAATGGCGATGCTAATGGCAATTTCATCATCCCCGCCAACGCGCCGGTTGGCAGCTACACCCTCAATATGTACGCACCCGGTGGCGAGTTGCAGAACAGTCAGGCGATCGCCAGCGCCAGCTTCGACGTGCAGCAGTATCACAAGCCCGACTTCCAGGTGAACGTCACCAGCGGCGCGGGCGCGGTGCAGGGCGACCCTGTCACCGCAACAGTGCAGACCAGCTACTACTTCGGCGGCCCGCTGGCAAACGTAACCACCACCATCAATCTGCAATCCAGCCCCTACTACTTCTCCTGGAGCGACCCCGTAACTGGCGAGACCTACACCTTCGGTGAGGGTGGTGGCCCCCGCCCCTACGACTACGAGTTTTACGGGCCAGGCTACCCGCCGCAGCCTGCGCCAGTGGTGCAATCGTACCAGGCTCGCACCGACAAGGGCGGTATCCTGCACGTGGATGCCAGCAAGTACGTCACCACCACCGACAGCAGCAAGAGCGTGCTAATCGAGGCACAGGTGCAGGATCTCAGCAACCAGGCGGTGGCGAACAACAGCAGCACGGTGGTGCATCAGGGTCTCTACTACATCGGCCTGAAGGTAGGCGACTACATCGCCACCGCCAAGCAGCCCACCACTATTACGCTGCGTACCGTCACCTATGATGGCAAGATTATGCCCAACACTACGGTCAAACTCATCTTCGCCCGCCACGACTGGCAGCCGCCCGTTTATGGCACGAGCAACCAGTGGACCCAGACTGACGCGCCGGTGGGCGAGGCCACAGTCACTACCGACGCGCAGGGCCGCGCCATCTATATGTTCACCCCGCCCAGCGGCGGCAGCTTCAGCGTGCGCGGCAATGGCAGCGACACACGCGGCAACCTAATCCACAGCCGCCTCGACTTCTGGGCGGGCAGCGGCGACCCCGGCTATGTCCCCTGGCGCTACCAGAACGACGCGCAGGTGACGCTGGTGGCCGACAAGAAGCTGTACAAGATTGGCGACACCGCTCACATCCTCGTCACTTCGCCCTACAGCAACGCTACCGCGCTACTCACCGTGGAGCGCGGCCATCTCAAGCGTTACAGCGTCATCACCCTTAGCGGCGGCGCACCGACGGTAGATGTGCCGCTGGTGGATGGCGACCTGCCCAACGTCTACATCGGCCTTACCCTGTTGGGACAGGAGCGGCCCTCCGACCCCAACGCGCCCGCCGATTGGAATCGCCAGGTGCATCTCCGCGCCGGTTACGTTGACCTGCCGGTG
>JBBRMT010000233.1:0-7239 GCA_038230695.1 Chloroflexia bacterium | reverse complement strand
GCTTGCCGGGCTTAAGATTGCCACCTCGTATCCAGTCGCCACCCGCCGCTTCTTCGCCGAGCGCGATATCGAGGTGGAGGTTATCACCATCAGGGGCAGCGTGGAGATTACCCCGGCGCTGGGGGTTGCCACAGCGATTGCCGATCTGGTAAGCACCGGCAGCAGCTTGAAGCTGAATGACCTGACCCCGCTGGCGACCGTGTTCGAGTCGCAATCGCTGCTGGTTGCCAATCGCGGACTGGTAGAGAATGAGCGCAAGGCGGCCATCGTCGAGCGTTTGCTGCTGCGCTTCAGGGGCGCGCTGGCCGCCCGCGAGTACAAATACATCATGATGAACGCGCCGCGCGCCGCCTTGCCCCGTATCTATAATCTCTGCCCTGGCCTCAAGTCGCCCACCGTGCTGCCCACCGCCGACCCCGACTGGGTGGCAGTGCATACCGTAGTGCGCGAGGATGTCTTCTGGGAGGTGATCGAGCAACTCCGCCTGCTCGGCACGCAGGGCATCCTGGTGTCGCCCATCGAAAAGATGTTTATCTAGAGCAGTCATGAGGCATGAGTCATGAGTAGCCGTGAAAAGCCTCTCCCCTTGTGGGAAACCCCCTTGTGGGGTTCCCTGTGGGTAGGTTTGGTGAGGAGTAAGGGCGAAGCGCAACAACGCCTATCGTAGCCACGCAATAGGAGGAAGAAAAATGACCAGTATCAAAATCCAGAAGCTGAACGGCCTATCTGCCACTGACCGCGCCCGCATCATCGGGCGGGCGGCGGCTGCTGCCGATAGCGTGACCATCGAGCAGCAGGTCGCGGCAATAATCGCCAGCGTGCGTAAGGGTGGAGATGCTGCGCTGCTGCGCTACACCGCGCAATTCGACGGTGTGGAGTTGGCGGAGTTGGCGACCAGTCGCGCCGAGGTCGCGGCTGCTTACGCTCAAGTGGACGACGATCTGATTGCCGCGCTGAAGCAGGCCATCCGCAATATCACAAAATTCCATGAGGCGCAACGCGCCAACCTGGATACGCCTACGATCATTACCCAGCCGGGGGTGGCAATCTGGCGGCTGTGGCGCGGTTTCGACCGTGTGGGCCTGTATGTGCCAGGGGGCAAAGCCATCTATCCATCCTCAGTGCTGATGAATGGTATCCCCGCACTGGTGGCTGGTTGCCGCGAGATCGTGCTGTGCGCCCCGCCCGCGCCTAATGGCAGCCTGCCCGCGCCGACGCTGGTGGCCGCCGACCTGCTGGGCATTAGCAGTATCTTCAAGGTGGGCGGAGCGCAGGCCATCGCGGCGATGGCTTATGGCACCGAGAGCATACCGCGCGTCAACAAGATATACGGCGCGGGCAACCGCTACGTCACCGCCGCCAAGATGCAGGTGTGGGGGCAGGTGGCGATTGATATGCCCGCCGGACCCACCGAGGTGATGATAATCGCCGATGCCAGCGCCAACCCCGCCTGGGTCGCCGCCGACTTGCTGGCCCAGGCCGAGCATGGCGAGGACTCCGCCTGCCTGCTACTCACCGACGATGCCAGCCTGGCCCGTGATGTAGCCACTGAAGTCGAGGCGCAGTTGGCGGAGCTAGCCACTGGCAAGCGAGCGGGCGTTTCGATTGCCCGCTATGGCGCAATCTTGATCGTAGACGACTTGGGTGAGGCGCTTGAGTTTGCCAATGAATATGCCCCTGAACATCTGGAGCTAATCACTGAGCAGAATGATGCGCTTTTGCCGCTGGTACGCAATGTCGGCTCCGTCTTCCTCGGCCCCTACTCGCCAGAGCCGACCGGCGATTACGCCTCCGGCAGCAACCATGTGCTGCCCACCAGTGGCTACGCCAGTATGTTCGGCCCGCTGGAGGTGGCCGCCTTTGGCCGCGCTATCCAGGTGCAGGAGATCAGCGCTGAGGGTCTCGCCAACCTGCGTGATTCGGTCGAGCGGCTGGCTACTGCTGAGGGGCTACCAGGGCATCGTAATGCGGTTGCGATGCGCTTCAGATAAACTCCTCCCCCTGTGGGCAAGAATTGCCCACAGGTGGTGAAGGGTAGTAGGGGTGGGAGATAAGCCGCCGCGTGCCGAGTTACTGCGGGCTGGGAGCGAAGCTCCGATCGGTTGGATGTACCAATAGTTATCGCTGGTGACAATGTTTCAATGCTAGTAGCGGCTGTACGGTTGATGGTAGGCGCGATGAACGCGGCGCAGGTGGTTGCATGACCAACAGCGCCAACCTGCGCTATATAGTTGGCAGCAGGCAAACAGGCGATGGGCATGAGGGGTGTAGCAAGTAAGGGCTACGCCCCAGCCCCCAGTAACTCGGCACGCGGCGTGCTTTCCTGCCGCCTCGTTCTATTTGACCTTTTATTTGTAGGTAACGATAAGCTCGATAAGAGAGGGACTATGAGAGGTAAGCATATGAACCCAGAAACCTTGTTCCGCGCCGACCTGTTTCGCAGCGATTATCACCCGCCGCTAACCCCGCAGGAAGTCGCCGCCCGCTACGACCTCGATCCCGCCAGCATCCTCAAGCTGGATAGCGGTGAGAACCCGTTTGGTCCCATCCCAGAGGTGCGGGCGGCAATGGGAGAGGTTGACTTCGCCTGGTATCCTGACCCCGCCTATCAGCAACTGCGCGAGGCGTTGGGTGGATATGTTGGGCTGCCCACCGCGTGCATTGCGGTCAGTAATGGCGCGGATGAGGCGCTCGATTTGCTCATTCGCCTTTGTGTGGGCAGCGGTGAGGCGGTGTTGGATAGCCCGCCCACCTTCCCGATGTACGCTACTATCGCCAAAATGCGTGGTGGGCGCGTAATCAGCGTGCCGCGCCTGGCCGACTTCACCCTTGATGTTCCAGCCACCCTCGCGGCGGTTGAGCGCCACCCCGCGATTAAGATTATCTTCGCCTGCACGCCCAACAACCCGACTGGCACAGTTGCTAGCTGGCCGCAGGTCAGCGCGTTGCTCGCTACTGGTCGCCTGGTGGTGGTGGATGAAACTTATATAGAGTTTCAGGGGCGGGCGTGCAGCCTTGCGCCGCTGGTCGCCGACATCCCTAACCTGGTAGTGGTACGCACCTTCAGCAAGTGGGCGGCTTTGGCCGGGCTGCGGCTAGGCTTTGCCTGCGCCGACCCCCGCGTTGCTGCCGCGCTGATGCAGATCAAAGCCCCTTATAACGTCAATCGCGCTGCCGAGGCCGCCGCACGCGCCAGCCTCGCCGATTTGCCCTACCTCGATGCCAACATCGCCACCATCGTTGCCGAGCGCAGTCGCCTGCAAAAGGCGTTGGCCCACTACCCATTCCTTCATCCCTACGCCAGCGCCGCCAACTTTATCTTCGCCGAGACCGACGGCCCAGCCCTCTACGAAACGCTCTTGCAGCATGGCATTATGGTACGCTACTTCGCCCCCACGGTTGCGCGGTCCGCCGCCATCCGTGTCACAGTTGGCACGCCAGCGCAGAACGAGCGGCTGCTAGCGGCGATTGAAGGCGTGAGGAATTGGTGTGGGAGCCGCTTACTCCAATCTCACTGGGCTAAACCTTATACCAATGGTGAAGGGGAGGTAGTAGCGGGGGACCACCCGCCACTCGCCAGGTTTCTGAGGGTTGGGAGCGAAGCTCCCCGCTGGCAACTGTATCAGGGCTTATCGGAAGCGTAAATGCGCTAAACAGGTAGCAGCGCAACGGCTGAAGTCGTGGCGAGATGAACACCGTGCCATGTGGCAATCTAGCAATAGCGCCAAGCCGCGCTACACACCTGTTAGCTCACTAGGAGGGAAAATGACGAGGAGAAGCAACTATGACTAAAAGAGAAGCAAGCATCACCCGTGAGACAAAGGAGACGAAAATTAGCCTCAGCCTGACTGTGGATGGCAGCGGTCAAGCCGACCTCAGCACCGGCGTAGGTTTCTTCGACCATATGCTGGCCGCGCTAACCTTGCGGGCGGGTTGGGATTTGCGCGTACACGCGACTGGCGACCTGCACGTAGACGCGCACCACACCATCGAGGATGTCGGCATTGCGCTGGGCCAGGCGTTGCGCCAGGCGCTGGGCGACCGCGCTGGTATTGCCCGCTATGGCTACGCCTATGCGCCGCTCGATGAGGCGCTAGCACGAGCGGTGGTGGATTGCTCCGGGCGACCATACCTGGTCTTCGATGTCTCTGGCTTGCCGCCAATGCTCGGTCAGATGCCCGCTGATATGGTGGAGCACTTCTGCTACTCGTTCATCACCAACGCAGCCCTAACCGCGCACATTGACCTGCTGCGCGGGCGCAACGGCCACCACATCGCCGAAGCAGTATTTAAGGCGATGGGCATCGCCCTCAAGCAAGCTACCAGCTATGTTGGCGGCGGTGTATCTTCGACCAAAGGAACGCTGTCATTATGGAATACAGCCCCACTCAAAACTCAAAACTCAAAACTCAAAACTCTATCATCGTGGTGGATTACGGCCTGGGCAACCTGCGGAGCGTGGTCAACGCCTTCGCCGCCATCGGTCACCCCGCAACCTTGAGCAGTGATGCAGCGGTGGTGCGGGCAGCGGACAAGGTGGTATTGCCTGGCGTGGGCGCGGCGGGCGAGGCGATGCGCCGCCTGCGCGAAATGGGCCTTGACGCGGCGGTGCGCGATGTAGCCACAGCGGGCAAACCGACCCTCGGCCTCTGCCTGGGGATGCAGCTGTTCTTCGACTACAGTGAGGAGAATGACACTCCCTGCCTCGGCATCCTACCTGGCAATGTAAAACGACTAAACCCAGATACTAGTATGGGGCAGCAGGGCGGGCCACCGCCCGCCCCTACGAATGGTGTTGCAATGTTGCCGCAGGGCGGGCCACCACCCGCCCCTATGGTTAATATCACCGATTCATTCTACAATCTGCACTCTACATTCAAGGTTCCCCATATCGGCTGGGGCCAGCTAACTGTGTCTCAGCCCCATCCACTGCTGGCGAGGATGGGCGGCGAGTATATTTACTTTGTGCATAGCTACGTTTGTGTCCCATCCGCGCCTGATATTGTGCTGGCAACCGCCGATTACGGCGGCGCGTTCGTCGCCATTGCCGGGCGCGGCAATGTCATAGCGGTGCAGGGCCACCCTGAGCGCAGCGATGTGGTTGGGCTGGGCTTCCTGCGCCGCTTTGCTGCATGGGAGTGCTGAGGTTTGAGGTTTGAGTGGGAGTAGTGGATATTTGAGTGAAGGGGAGCAATCATGATAATTATTCCGGCGATAGACATTCAGGATGGGCGTTGCGTGCGGCTCTATCAGGGCGATTTCGCCAGCAGCACCGTCTATGCCGCTGATCCCGCCGCCGTTGCCCACGAGTGGCAGGCGCAGGGCGCAACCCTGCTGCACCTCGTTGACCTGGATGGCGCGAAGGCAGGCAGGATGGTGAACATCGCCGCGATCAAAGAGATTGCCGCCATTCTCACCATCCCTTTTCAGCTTGGCGGCGGCATTCGCACCATTGCTGATGTGGACGCTGCATTCAAGCTCGGCGCGACTCGCGTCGTCCTCGGCACTGTGGCGATCACTGACCGCGAGATGGTTGTTGCTGCCTGCCATCGCTACCCAGGTTGCATCGTGGTTGCGCTAGATGCAAAGGATGGCCGCGTTACCCTACACGGCTGGCAGGAGACCTCGGAGTATGATGCGCTCACTCTGGCCCGCAAACTGGTTGAAATAGGCGTGTCGCGTTTGATGTATACCGACATCGCCCGCGACGGCGCGTTGAGCGGCCCTAATCTGCTTGCCACCGCCGCTCTTGTTGAAGCGGGTGATGTGCCGATTATCGCCAGCGGCGGGGTGGCCTCCCTCGCCGACCTTGCTGCCCTGCGCGACATCGGGGTTGAGGGTATAATCGTGGGTAAGGCATTGTACGAGCGCCGCTTTACGCTACAGGAGGCGATTGTCCATGTCACCTAAGCGCATCATCCCCTGCCTCGACCTGAAGGGTGGGCGGGTGGTCAAAGGCACAAACTTCGTTGAACTGCGCGATGCGGGCGACCCTGTGGAGCGCGGCGCGTTCTACGCCGCTCAGGGCGCGGACGAACTGACCTTGCTCGACATCACTGCCTCGGCGGATTACCGCGATACCCTGGTTAGCATCATCGAACGCATCGCCGCCCGCGTGTTCATCCCCATCACCGTGGGTGGAGGAGTGCGTAGTGTGGATGACGTGCGGCGGGTGCTGCGTAGTGGCGCGGACAAGGTTTCGCTCAACACCGCTGCCGTCGCCCGCCCCCAGCTGATTGCGGAGGCGGCCACCGCCTTCGGTAGCCAGTGCGTAGTGTTGGCTATAGATGCGCGGCGTAGGGGCGCACGCTGGGAGGTTGTCACGCACGGCGGGCGCACCGCCACTGGCCTCGATGCCATTACATGGGCGCAGCAGGGGGTTGCGTTGGGCGCGGGTGAAATCCTGCTCACCAGTATTGACCGCGATGGCACGCAGCAGGGTTACGACAACGCTTTGCTGGCGGCGATAACTGCAGCCGTACCCGTGCCGCTGATTGCCAGCGGCGGCGCAGGCAACCTCGCCCACCTCGCCGCCGCTTTTACTGAGGGCCATGCCGACGCTGCTCTCGCCGCTGGCATCTTCCACAGCGGCCAGCACACCATCGCCGAGGCCAAAATCTATCTGGCGCAACAGGGTATCCCCGTTCGACCCATAGTAAGGAGCGCAGCATGAGCAACAGGCAAACCTACAATCTACAATCTACAATCTACAATCTGCAATGGAACAAGATGTCCGACCTCATCCCCGCCATTATCCAGCAGGCCGATAGTGGCGTGGTGTTGATGCTTGGATATATGAACGAGCAGGCGCTGGCTTTGACCCAGCAGACGGGTCGCGTCCACTTCTGGAGCCGCAGTCGCAACGAATTGTGGCTGAAGGGCGAAAAGTCGGGCAACTTCCTGCTGGTAGATAGCCTGGAAGCCGACTGCGATGGCGATGCCCTGCTGGTGCGGGTGCGCGAGGCCACGGGCAGCACTGCCGTCTGCCACACCGGGGCGGCAACGTGTTTCGATGCAATTGAATTGCACAAAGTCCCAGCCGAGCGGGTTGGGCAGCAGGGCGGGCCACCGAACGCCCCTACGGAAACCGCGCTGCAAGGTAAATTGCATATTGCCGCTATGGAACTCAGCCCTCAGCCCTCAGCCCTCAGCACTCTGGTAGGGGTAATAGCGCGGTTGATGGGGCCGGGTGGCTGCCCCTGGGACATGACGCAAACGCATACCAGCCTCAAGCCTAAT
>JBBRMT010000232.1:0-7286 GCA_038230695.1 Chloroflexia bacterium | reverse complement strand
TGCATCTCTTCATCCTGCGCCTCCAGGCAGAGATAGTTGGCGATGCCCTTCAGTGTAACCCATTTTGGCAACTGCCAGCCTAGCTGCTTTGCCAACTGGTAGGCCAGCGGCAAGTCTTTGCTATCCAGCTGATCCTGCAAGGGTTTGTGGCTGGTGGCGATCAGCACGCGCTGGCCCTGCTGCACCGCCAGCAGCGCGGGCAACAGATAGGCCAGCGACTTGCCCACACCAGTTCCCGCCTCCACCAGCAGCGTGCCACCCCGTTCTACCGTATGCGCCACCGCTTCGGTCATGGCCCGTTGCGCATCGCGGGCGCGATAGTCGGGCCAGCGGCGGGCGAGGGCGACGTATAGTTCGTCCAGTGGATCCTTTGGCGGCATCGCGCTTTGTCCTTGTGTTGGGGCTAGCACATCGGGATCAACCCGCGCCCTAAACCCGGCAATCAGCCACCAATTTGCGTGCCTTCAGCGCGAGGTCGCCCCAGCGGGCGGCGGCGATCAGGTCGGGGTCGAGCAGCGACTCACCAACTGCGACTGCCTTTGCTCCGGCGCGAAGGAAATCGGCGCATGATTCGACTGGCAGGCCGGTGGCGGCTAGATGCACCCCGTTGAATGGGGCAAGCAAAGCGCGGAAATAATCGGGGCCAAGTACGCGGGCGGGGAAGACCTTAACCAGCGTCGCGCCCAGCTTGAGCGCCTCGGCAAGTTCGGTTGCGGTCATCACTCCCGGAATCATCAGCACACCAAGCTGCGACGCTGTCTTCATCACCTCAGCATCGAGGCTGGGGCTGACCAGGAACTGCGCCCCGGCTTGCACCGCCGCCCGCGCCTGCGCCGCACTCAGCACCGTGCCAGCGCCTACTAGTGCCTGATCGCCGAACTTATCGCACAAAGCGCTGATGCTGTCCAGTGGTCGCTCCGAGTTCATGGTGATTTCGATTACGCTGATGCCGCCCGCCAGCATCGCCTCGCCGATGTGCAGAGTCGCGTCCGCAGGCAGACCGCGCAGCACCACCATCACCCGTTCACGCTCGATGCGGGCCAGCGCCTGTCGCGCCGCTTCACTTTGCTTTGTCTCCATCACTATCCCCCTCTGAAATCAAATATGCTAAATTATATCATATAAAGGTCAGCATTCCTGAGCTTCAGGCAAAAAGCCCCCAGCGGGGGTTTGGGGGAGAACTCCTGACTAGCTGGTAGGTTCATAGTAAGCACGGACCATTGCCGTGTTTACTATGAGCCTGTCTGGAGCTTCGAGTTTTCTCCCCCAAACCCCCGCTGGGGGCTTAGTGTTTTACAACTTGCAACTTGCAACTCCGCTAGGCCGTCGCCAGGCGAGTGCGGAAGATGTAGGTGGATGCGGTGACGAACACTACCGCGATCGCCAACAGGATTACCACCGAGAGGCTGAACGTGCCCCAGTCGATCGCATCCTTCAGGATGGGGCCACGCGTTGCATCGAGGGCGTAGTTCAGCGGGTTGTACTTGGCGACCTCGGCGACCCAGCCACCGATTAGCGCGAGTGGTAGGAACGAGCCGGAGAGCATGAACATCGGCATAGTGACGAAGGTGCTGGCCGCCGTAACTGCTTCGGTGCGCTTGGTCCACACCGCCAGGAGTGTGCTGAGGCCGCAGATGCCCAGTCCGAACAGGAAGGCGATCAGGTAAGTAATCAGGATTGCGCTGACACCGCTGGCGCTCTGGAAGCCCATGATGAAAGCGACGATGAAGATGATAGTCACCTGGATCATCGAGTAGATGACCGAGGCGAACATTCGGCTCAGGATGATCGCCACGCGACTGACCGGGGTTGCCATCATCTTGTCCAGCACGCCGGTTTCCATATCGCTGATGATGCTGTTGCCACTCCACGCCCCGCTGAATAGCACGGTTTGCATGATGATGGCGGGAACGAAGAAATCGAGAAAGTTGCTGGTGCCGTAGGGATTGTTCGGACTAGCTGCCATCCCGCTAACCATCTTCGTGAACAACTGGCTGAATAGGATGAGCCAGAGCAACGGCTGCACGATGGTGAAAACCAGCAGGATGGGGATGCGTACCGAGGCAATCAGGTTACGTTTGGTTAGATAGTAGATGTCGGCAAGTGTATTCATGTTGGAACTCCTCCTTTGTTTTTGTCTGAGGGATGTACTCCCCCACCCAGCCTCCCCCTTTGGGGAGGAGTTACTACCCAGCCCCCCCTTTGGGGAGGAGTTACTACCTACCATCTCCCACGAGGGGAGAGGGAGAAATGTACACATCACTCAGCACTTAACCTTCAGCACTTGGCTAGCGGCCCCCGGGTCGGCCACCGCGCCGCCCGCCGAAGTTCATGCCCATCTGGGCCATGGTCGGCCTACCGCCTGCTTCGTCACGCATCTGGTGGCCGGTGTACTTGAGGAACACATCGTCGAGGCTGGGGCGGCTCATCGAAATGGAGACGACGGGCAGGTTGTGCTGGTCGAGTATGCGGAGCATCTGTGGCATTGCGGTTTCGCCGCCCGCTACGTAGACGTTCAGCCCGCCCTTATCCGACTCCTTGATATCGGTAACCCAGGGCTGGTCGGCCAGGGCAGCCTTGGCGGCTTCGCGCTTGGTGGGGTCGGCTGGCATTTCGGGGCTGTCGAAAGTGATGCTGATCACGTCACCGCTGACCTGATCCTTGAGGTTGCTGGGGGTGTCCAGCGCCATAATCTTACCGTGGTCAATAATAGCAATGCGATCGCAGAGGCGGTCCGCCTCCTCCAGATAGTGGGTGGTGAGAAAGATGGTCACGCCCTGCTCCTGGTTGAGACGACGGATGTACTCCCAGAGGTTCGCGCGAGTCTGGGGGTCGAGGCCGGTGGTCGGCTCGTCCAGGAACAGTAGCTTGGGGCGGTGGATCAGGCCGGTGGCAATATCGAGACGCTTACGCATCCCTCCTGAATATGCGCCCGCCAGCTTCTTGGCATCCTTCGTCAGGTCCACCAGTTCGAGCAACTCGGTAACGCGCTGCTTGATCTCCGCGTTACTCATATGGTAGAGGTGGCCCTGCAATTCCAGGTTCTCCCATCCGCTGGCGCGACCATCCACCCCAATCTCCTGGGCAACATAGCCGATGACGTTGCGGATCTGGTTCGCCTGGGTCGCCAGGTCGTAGCCGACCACGGTGGCATGGCCCGAGCTGGGCTTGACCAGGGTGGTAAGCATCTTGATGGTGGTGCTTTTGCCCGCACCATTAGGGCCGAGGAAGCCGAAGATCTCACCCTCACGCACATCGAAGTTAACCCCATCAACGGCGTGAAGCTGGCCGTAGAGCCGGGTTAGCTGCTCGGTGTGGACAATATTGGCCTTGCCGCTGGGGTAAGCGGCGGGCTGGTTACCGTTGAGCGATGGCTGCACTACTTCACTGACTTGAGGTTCCACTGCGGTCATTTAGTTCCCTCCTTGTTTTACTCACACTTGTTCACGGTGTGATGATACACCAAACACTTGATCCCGTCAATACCAACCTTGAGAAAGTTAACATATACCTGAAAAATTACTGCTTTTGATGTAGGCAACTCAGCCGTTAGACTCCTCGTCGTGGCAACGACTATTGTTATCGCCAATTACATTCTGGCGCAGGCGGTAGAGCAACGTCAGCATCTGCTGCTTCTCCTCCTCGTTGAAGGGGCTGAACATTTCCGCCAGGAGCGTGTTGTAATGCGGGCTAGTCTCCTTCAACTGTTCAATGCCCTTGTCGGTTAGGTGGGCGAGCGTAACACGACGGTCATCAGGATGGGCGATGCGTTCGACCAAACCCTCTTGTTCTAGCGCGTCAATAATGCCGGTTACGTGCGGGCGAGTGACCCCCAGCATACTGCTGATGATATGCTGAGGCGCGGCGTGATCCTGATTGAAGAACAATATGCCGAGGGTGCGCCACTCCTGGATGTTAAGGTTGTAGTTCCGTAGCATTGCTTCCTGGCTGGCGTGCAATATCCCGGCG
Organism: Chloroflexia bacterium; assembly: GCA_038230695.1. GTDB lineage: Bacteria > Chloroflexota > Chloroflexia > QHBQ01 > QHBQ01 > QHBQ01. The sequence continues at coordinate 3,317 of JBBRMT010000232.1, read as the reverse complement.
GTGCGGAAGATGCTGACCAGCAGTTCCAGCGCCAAGGGATCGCTGGCTGAGTAGGGACTTTGGTGTAGCTTAATTGCATCACTCAATGAATGTGGTGGAAGAGTGTCACGTCCATCAAACTTAGCTATAGCTTCGCGGCTATGCTCTTCGGATAGATTGTTAATAGTGTTGCGTTTCATGGTTAAGTCCTTAACTGTTATATAGTTAATTATAAACACTTTACTGATGTTTGTCAAGGTTATTGCCCAGCTCAACAAAAAGTGGGGGCGCAACGCTGCGCTCTCACTTTGGTATGATACCTTGTACATTATCTCTGAGGACTAACGCACATCCACCCGGCCATACTCGCTGTGTGGCAGCGTCTTGGCATCGGGTTCGATACTTTGCGAGTCGCTGGCAGCTTTGGCAATGAGCGTAAGCTGGGCATCCTCGCCCACCTGGCCCTCGGCGGGCAGCTTGGGGGTGTATCTGCCATCCTGTTGCAGCAGGTGCGAGTTGGCCGTATCGCGCAGGTAGACGGCCAGCACATCGTTGATCAGGTACGACTTGAGCGTGGCATCCTGCACCGGCACCATGGTTTCCACCCTAAAGTCAAGGTTGCGGGGCATCAAATCAGCGCTGCCGATCAACACCTCGCTCTCGCCGCCATTACGGAAGTAGTAGATGCGGCTGTGTTCGAGGAAGCGGCCAACGATGCTGGTGACATGGATGTTCTCGCTCACTCCCACCACGCCCGGACGCAGGCAGCACATTCCCCGCACGATTAGGTCAATTTGCACCCCAGCGCAGGAGGCATTGTATAGGTCTTCGATTAGCTGTGGGTCAACTAGCGAGTTCATCTTGAAGATAATGTGTCCACCGCCTCTGCGCCGATGCTGCGCTACCTCGCGCTTGATACGTTCGCGCACCCCATCACGCATATTGATGGGCGCAACCAGGAAGCGGTTGTACAGCGTCTGTTTGGAGTAGCCGGTCAGGTAGTTGAACAGGTCGCTGGCATCCTCGCCGATTTCCGGGCGGCAGGTGAACATCCCAATATCGGTATAAAGGCGGGCCGTGGCCGCATTGTAGTTGCCGGTGCCAATGTGGACGTAGCGGCGCAACGCATCGCGCTCCTTGCGTACCACCAGCGCCACCTTGCAGTGGGTTTTCAGCCCAATTAGCCCGTAGGTAACATGGACACCCGCCTGCTCCAAAGCTCGCGCCCAGCCGATGTTCTTCTCCTCGTCGAAGCGGGCTTTGAGTTCGACCAGAACCGCAACCTGCTTGCCTTCCTCAGCGGCCTCACCTAGCGCCTCCACGATAGGCGAGTTTGTGCCAGTGCGATAGAGCGTTTGCTTGATTGCCAGCACGTTTGGGTCTTCGGCGGCGCGGCGGATAAAATCTACCACCGGGTTGAACGAGTCGAAGGGGTGGTGCAGGATAATGTCGCGTTCACGGATAGCATCGAAGATGCTGTGGCTGCGGAGGATGGCGGGTACGTGCGGGGTGAAGGTGGCATCCTTCAGATCGGGCCGCTCGATGCGGTACACCTCCATGAGATCAGAAAGGCCCAGCGGCCCACTGATGGGATAATGCTCGTCCACCGATAGCTCCAGCTTCTCCATCAGCATAGTCCATAGGTGGTGGGGGATAGTCGGGTTTGTAATCAAGGCGACCGCGCTACCGAAGCGGCGGCGGTTCAAACTCTCCTCGATGGTCACCAGCAAATCGTCTGCCTCTAGTTCCTGGATTTCGATGTCGGCATCGCGGATGACGCGGAAGGGGTGGGCTTCGACGATCTCCATGCTGGGGAACAGTTGGTCGAGGTGGGCAATAAGCACTTGTTCCAGCCAGACGAGCGTTATCTGGGCGCTGTCATCATCGGGGATCTGCACCAGGCGGGGCAGCACGTTTGGCACCTTCAGCCGCGCAAAGTGCTTGCGCCCGTCGGGATCGCGCAGGCTGACCGCCAGATTGAGGCTGAGGTTGGAGATGTGGGGGAAGGGATGGCCGGGGTCAACCGCCAGCGGAGTGCAGACAGGGAAGACTTCACGCTCGAAATAATCTTTGACAAACTGCTTTTGCTTATGGTTGAGTTGCTTGTAGTCACAAATGGTGATGCCTGCCCGCTCCAGCGCAGGGCGCAAGGTATCATGCCAGTGGGTGGCCTGTTGCTCGAACAAGGCCAGCAACTCCATCCGCACCGCCGCCAATTCCTCCGCCGGAGTCATGCCGTCGGGGCTGGTCTCGCTCACTCCCGCTTTAGTCTGTTCGCGCAGGCCGGAGACTCGCACCATGAAGAACTCGTCAATGTTGGAGTGGCTGATTGCCAGGAACTTGACCCGCTCCAGCAAGGGGTGCCGTTGGGAAATCGAATTATCAAGCACGCGACGCTGGAACTTGAGCAGGCTCATCTCACGATTGAAGTACAGATTGGGCTTCAGCTTGACCAGCTCATCACGCAAATCCTCGGCCATCCGCGCTGCCTCGCTGGCCTCGGCGATCGCCTCAATCTTGGCCTCGGCCATTGCCATCGCCAACTCTGGTTCACTTACCTTTACCTCGGTCGCTGCTGCCATTTAAGGTGCAAACCTCCGTTAGTCACCATTCGCCAATTGTTTATCATCCATGCTTATTGTAGCAGTAAGCGTGCCTGCGTGTCAAGAAAGGCGCAGGGGCAAATCTTGACATTGAACTCAGCATTAGATATAATTAGAAACTGAAACTGTTGCAAAATGTAACTAATAAAGGGAGATTGATCACGTGGCAGCGATAAGCGAAAGTAAAACCAATATAAACAATATTGATGCGCAGGCGCAGGACGAGTGGAAGGGATACGAGTGGGTAGCTCTATCGGTAACCACAGTGGGGGCGTTGCTCGCTTCGATCCAGGGTTCGGCGCTGACTATTGCGCTACCCAACATTCTCACTGGCCTGAACGCCGGTTTCCTTACCATCATGTGGGTGCTGCTTGCCTACCTGCTGATCACGACTGCGCTAGTGCCGGTGGTCGGTCGGCTGGCCGACATCTTTGGCCGTAAGAAGCTGTATAACGCAGGCTTCGCCGTATTCACTCTCGGTTCGCTGCTGGGCGGCCTCGCCCAGCCGCAATTTAATGGATGGGATCTGGTCCTCTTCCGCGCCATTCAGGGCATTGGCGGGGCGCTGCTATTCACCAACAGCGCGGCAATCGTCACCGATGCTTTTCGGCACGGGCGGGTTGGCCTCGGCCTGGGCGTGAACCAGATTGCAGCGGCGGCGGGCTTCCTGCTCGGCCCAGTAGTAGGTGGCCTGCTCACCTCGTTCTCGTGGCGTTGGATCTTCCTGGTCAACGT
>JBBRMT010000231.1:0-7524 GCA_038230695.1 Chloroflexia bacterium | reverse complement strand
GTAGCCCTCGGTGCCGATCATAGTCCCCTTCTTGTCGCTCTGGAACACCTTGGCGATACCAAAGTCAACCAGCATCACGCGGCTGGACGAGTCAATCATCACGTTGCTGGGCTTCATATCGCGGAAGACAATCGGCTGGGGTTGGTGTTTGTGCAGGTAGCTGAGTACCTCGCAGATCTGGATTGACCAGCGCAGCACGTCATCTTCGGGCATTGGCTGCTGACGGTTCTCCAGAATCGTCTCCAGATCCTTGCCGTCAATGTACTCCATCACCAGGTAGATACGTCCCTCCTGGCTGAAGTAATCGTAAATCTTGGGGATAGAGGTATGGCTGAGGGTAGCGAGGATGCTGGCTTCACGCTCGAAGTTGCCGATGCGCAAGCCTGTGGTGCTGTCGGGCGCGGTGTCGAACATCTCCTTGACCGCGCAATAGCGTAGCACCTGCTCGAAGCGCAAGTCGCGGGCGCGGTATACGATGCTCATGCCGCCCACCCCTAGCACCTGTTCGACCTCGTAGCGGTCGAGCAGCATACTGCCGCGTGGCAGGGTAGGGATTCCACTGACGGTGTTACGCATCGCGTCAAGCTGGCTGGTATGCCCGATATGTTCGCTCTGCTCGATGTGCGCCGCCGCGCCCAGCCCCACACCAACCTCGATGGCCGCGATCTCCGCCGTGCCACCATCGCGCTTGCCGCCCACATTGGCGGTCTCGTTGATGCCCATCCGCTTGATTAGCATAGCCAGCCCCCAGGAATCTAGACGAAGGTAGATGGTGGAAGGTAAAAGGTAGAAGGCTAAATGGCCTTACACATCTACAATTCCGCAATCTGCAAACTATAGCGCAGCCCGCCTCCTTACCACACGCGGTAAAGCACGGCCTGGGCATAGCTGTATTCGATGAACGATAAAGTTGGCGCGTATGAGTGACTAAGCAGCCGAGGGCGCGGCAGTGGTGTTGAAGCGTGGAGCGGGCAATGGTGGCGGGAAAAGAAAGAAACCGGATACAATGATAATATTTAATTTGCCACCTTTGCTGCTTGCTATTAACCAACCTTGCGAGCGGATGCCTGCCTTGCCGGGTTCTGCGTGCGCTGTGACCCAGCCTTGCCTACAATTATATGTCAAGCTACGCGCAATTGCAACACCCTGCTGCTAGATTGACGTAACTAAACGAAAATTAGGAATAAAGTCCTACCACCATGTAGCTGAAAGGGCTATTAATGATTGCCCAGTTCGACCTTGAAGATGGTGTTGCGGATGTTGATATTGTAGTCGCAGCGTCCGCAATGGCCGAGGGTAATATTGGCTCGCACCTCGTCGCCTACCCTGCTCATCACCAGCGCCTTGCAATTAGGGCAATAGGTGTTGACTGGCTCACCGTTGCCATCGTTGACATAGACGAACTGTAGCCCGGCTGCCTGGCCCGCCGTTCGCGCCCGCTCCAGCGCAGCTTGACCTTCAATATCGAGTTCACGCCCTGGCGCGAGGCTAACCTGCCATGGCGTTTGCGCCCCCAACGCCAACCTCATCCACTCTGCTACGCGGCTAAGGTTCTCAGCATCGTCGTTCAGCCCAGTGTAGAGCGGGGTGCTGACTTCCACGTGGCACTTGAACTCGCGCTGGGCAGCGGCGGTCGCTTCCAGGATCTGCTCGAAGCGGGGCGCACGGCGCAGATGACGATACATGGAGGGGCTAAGGCCGATAATCTCCACCGCCCAGCCGTCGAGGTAATGGCCGATGGCACTCAACGCCTTGTTGCTGATATAGCCGTCGGTGCGAAATGCGGTGTACATCCCTCGCGCATCGGCCAGCTTGGTGCTTGCCAGCACGTACTCGAACCAGATGATCGGTTCGCTGAAATCCCAGACTAGCCCACGCGCCCGCTGCTTGATGCCCACCTCTACCAGCTTGTCGGCATCCACCTCACGCCCGCGTCGCTCCTCGGTGACGCTGGCTGCCGCCAGGCCGTGGATGCTATGCGCGTTGCCACCGCTGCTACCTACGTGCAGCACGCGGGTGGCAGGGAAGAAATGGTAGAACGGGGTCTGCTCGATTGGCCCCAGGGCGGCGGTTGCCACCTGACCATAGTTGGTGGTGTACAGCTTGCCCCCTATGTTGCCGCGCACCCGGCACGCGCCGCTATGTCCCTCAGCGATGCGGCACTGGTACTCACACAATTCGCACATTACCCGCTCTTTGTCGGGGTGATAGTAACTGGCTTCGCGCATTGAGGTTTCCTCGTCGTGGTTCGGATTAGATGCTGGTTAAAGTTAGCCTGCGCCGCCCTGCAAATATGGGGCTGCTGCTAGCATTTTACATTGAGATGTATTATAATGCGCTGGTAAGATTCTGTCTACTGCAAGGAGCGGTCCGCGTTGAAGATCCACAATGATTCATACTGGAAGGGTGGCGGCAGCAACGCGATCGCCATCACCGACGAGGTTTCGCCGCAGGCCGAGGGACGCACCGGCAAGTCGCTGACCCGCGAAATCCTTGAGACCCTACTGCTCACCCTGATCATCTTTGTGCTGGTACGGGCGGTGGTGCAGAACTTCAAGGTCGAGGGCGAGAGCATGGATCCTAGCCTGCACAACGGCCAATACCTGCTGATCAACAAGGCCGTCTACTTTCGCTACGACACCAACTGGCTGCCCCGCCTGCTCCCCAGCAATCATAACCTACCCAGCAACATGGTCAACCTCTTCCACCCCCCGCAGCGCGGCGATATTATCGTCTTCGAGTATCCCCTAGATACCAGCAAGGACTACATTAAGAGAGTGATTGGTCTGCCCGGCGACCATGTGCAGATCAAGGTAAACGATGGTGTATACATCAATGGACAGAAGCTGACCGAGCCTTACATTCAGGCTATCCCCGACTATCCTAGCGGCGATCCGCCCGAAGTGACCGTGCCACCCAACAACGTATACGTGCTGGGCGACAACCGCAACAATAGCAGCGACTCACATATCTGGGGCTTCGTTCCATATGAGAATATCATTGGCAAAGCCTGGATTAGCTACTGGCCGACTGACTACTGGGGCTTCTTGCAGCATCCCGCATACGCCAATGTAGGCAACGGACCCTAGATTCTAAGTGCTGAGGACTAAGGACTGAGTGGCAAAACACGGATCAGCCAGCGGATTGTAAAAACGGATAAACGGATTGGGGCTGGCGTAGGGGCGAATTGCATACGCCCAGGTGAAGCGCACCAAGCTTGTTTTAGCTCTGTCTGATGCAATCGCCTATCCCATCTTATGCAAGGAGTGTTCAGCCTTGAACTTTCGTAAGCACAGCGACATTGATAACCCAATAGAACCCCCCGCCGAGGAAGTTGCCACATCCAGCGGTGGCCGGGCGGGGTCGTTCGTGCGCGAGATGGTGGAGACCATCCTGCTCACCGCCATCATCTTTGTGATGTTTTACAGCGTGGTGCAAGCATCGCAGGTGGACGGCCAGAGCATGGAGCCGAGCCTGCACGATGGCGAACGCATCTGGCTGAACAAGGCAGTCTACTTTCGCTACGACACCAACTGGCTGAGTGAACTGTTTGGTAGCAAGAGCGACACGCCGCAGCCGGTCAACCTGTTCCACGCCCCGCAACGCGGCGATATTATCGTTTTCAACCCGCCGGTGCCGAGCGACAAGCCATATATCAAGCGGGTAATTGGCCTGCCCGGCGAACGGGTGCAGGTGCGGCAGAACGATGGTGTGTACATCAATGGGGTGAAGTTGAACGAGCCGTACATCAAGGATATCCCCGAATACCCCACTACCCAGGAAGTGACCGTGCCGCCCGACCATGTATATGTAATGGGTGACAATCGCAACAATAGTAGCGACTCGCACATCTGGGGCTTCGTCCCCGACGAGAGCATCATCGGCAAAGCCGAGGCGGGCTTCTGGCCGCTCGACGATTTCGGTATCGTGCCGCACTACGTTTACCCGCAGGTGGGGAATGGGCCGTAGTGGTGATTACTAAAGATTAAGAATAAAGAAGATCAGTGTGATCGCTGCATATTCCTTGCGGCGGTCACGTTTGTTTTAGTGTTTGGAGGACACGAGAGGTTGTCAAGAATGGGGGGTCTGCTTACCCATATGGGGCGCAGCTTTAATGGGCTGGCCCGCCTTTATAACCTGCTGATCCTGGCTGGATTGGCGGCGCTATCGGTGGCGCTTGGAGTCTGGGCATATCAGCAGCCGCTCTCATGGCACCTCACCATTGGCGGTGCCGATGCGCCCTATGTGCGTAATGTCAACGGGCGGATCATCCCCATAGGTACAATGCGTTGGCTGCGCGACGATAGTGAGATTTCCATACCTGGGGTCAGCGCCAGCCACCCGCTCACCCTCAGCGTTCACCTCAGCGGGCAAGGGCGCACCGATATTCCCGCCGGGCAGGTGGTATCGTTCACCCTTAGCGTCAACGGCAGGGATTACCCACCCGCCGCGCTGCAACCCCGCTATCAAGGGTACACCTGGCGTATTGAGAAGGATGCGATCAGCGATGGTCGCTTGGATTTGCGCTTCAAAGTGCCAGCGATGTTCAGCGGCCTGCTCACCTCACCATTTGGAATGCTGGCCGATGGGCTGGACCTTCAGCCCGCCAGCGAAACTGGCGCGGAGTTGCCCACCGACATCGAATTGAACTGGCGCAACATCGTCTACCTGGCCGCCATCGTCCTGCTCGTTTACAGCTTCTTCGCCCCCAGCGGCAGGCGGCTGATGCTTGCGTGCGGCCTGATCGCCAGCCTCACCACCACCGTCGCATTGGCCGCCCTGCTTGCCTACAATCGCCCGCTCTTTGTTGTTTACGCCAGCAGCATATTTATAGGGCTGCTCCTGATCAGACTTGGCTGGCCGATACTGGCAGCGGCCAGAGGCAAAGGCAGCCCATTGCGCTGGCTCTTTGTACTCACTCTCGCGGTCGGCTTGCTACTGGCGGTCCCCGATTTTCAGGCTGGCGATGATGTCTTCAAGTACCTAACCGCCGAGTCGATCGTGGTAAGAGGTTCGCTGCAACTGCCACCGCCGCAAACTGACCCCAACACCACCATTGGCGTTTACTCGCGTTACGCGCTCGGCCACTCCTTTGCTCTCATCCCATTGCTGAGTGTGGGGTTGCTATTCGAGAAGATACTGGGTGCGCCAGAGACAATTCGCTATTTCTTTGTCCTCCTCTTCAATCCGATCGTTAGTGCGATAACCGTAGCATTGCTATTCCTCTGCGCTCGTCGCCTTTATGGCAGTGAACGATTGGCGACCATCCTCAGCCTGGTCTATTTCTTCGCCACCTTTGCGCTTCCTTATGCCATTACCAGTTGGACGGAACCGTTGATGGGGATGATGCTACTGCTGACCTTCTACGCGATGCTGCGCTTTTTCGAACCAGGCAATCCTCATTACGCCCGCTGGTTGATACTGGCGGGTACTAGCCTAGGTTACATGACGATGACTAAGGAAGAGTACGTACTGCCAGCGGCGATCTTTGGTCTTTGGTGGCTGGTGCGCCGTGCGATCATGGTTTGGGGGGAGCGGCAGAGTTTGCGGGGGGTGCTTGGCCGTTTGATTGCCGAAGGGTCCATGCTAGCCGTTCCTGTCTTTAGCCTTTATAGCATCCATCTGGCTTATAACTACATACGCAGTGGCAGTATCTTCAGCAGCGGTTATCAGAACATCCTCGGGTTCGACAAGTCGGTGCTGGGCGGCTGGTATGGGCTGCTGCTTAGTTCGGGCAAGGGTTTGCTACTGTTCGCACCTCCGGTGCTGCTCTGCGCCTGGGCGATAAAGGCTTTCTGGCTACGTTATCGCTGGGAGGCAATCCTGATTGCGGCGCTCTTGGTTGTGGCATTGTGGTTCTACGGCACCTACATCTACTGGGAAGGTGGGGTTAGCTGGGGGCCGCGCTTCCTGATGCCCTACCTGGGCCTGCTGATTATCTTCAGCGGCGCGGCTTTGCAAAGCTGGGCGGCGTGGCAGCGGTGGCAACGTTGGGGCTATCGCCTACTGGTAGCGGTAGGGGCGTGGATAGCCATACTTGGTGCGCTTACCAATGCTGGCGAAGATTGGAACTATGGATACAACTACGTTGGCGCGTCTAACTGGTACACAAATGTGGTCTTCTCCCCATTCGCCTCCCCCGCTGGTCATGCCTGGCGGCTGCTGGAGCGCGGCTACATTCAGTCGCAATCAGTGTTCCAGTTGTCCTATTACCACTTCCCCGCCGCGTTCGATCACATCGTACCGGGCTTGCTGATGGGCCTGGTTGGAGTTGCCGCGCTGAGAGTAGCTTACCAGCTTAGAGCAACCCCATCTATTGAAGAAGGTTTATCCTCAGTCCTGCCGCAGCGCCGCGCCAATCACCTCGCTCATCTGCTCCACTGGCACGAAGCGCAGTTGCTTGCGGATGTTGGCGGGGATCTCTAGCAAATCCTTCTCGTTCTCTTTAGGTAGGATGAAGGTGGTAATACCGGCACGATGGGCAGCCAATACCTTCTCTTTCAGGCCGCCAATGGGCAGCACCTTACCGCGCAGGGTGATTTCGCCGGTCATCGCCACTTCGCGGCGCACTGGCCGCTGGGTTAGGGCGCTGATCAGCGCGGTCGCCATGGTGATGCCTGCGCTGGGACCATCCTTTGGTATCGCACCGGCTGGCACGTGGATGTGGATATCCAGTTTCTCGAAGCGGGCGGGGTCAATGCCAAGCTGCCGCGCCCAGCCCCGCGCATAGCTGATGCCCGCCTGCGCCGACTCGCGCATCACCTCGCCCAGTTGCCCAGTCAAGGTCAGCTTGCCAGAGCCGTCCATCAGCGTCACCTCGATGCCCATGGTATCGCCACCCGCCGCGCTCCACGACACGCCGGTGGCAACCCCCACCTCGTCGCGCTTCTCGGCGATGCCATAGGTGAAGCGGGTGGGGCCAAGGTACTTCTCCAACGTCTTCTCGGTGATATTGTAGCGATTTGGGTTGGCCTTGCGGCGGGGCTTCGGCGTGGCCGCATCATCCTCGCCCGCCTCAGCCACGCTGCGGGCCACCTTGCGGCAGATCGCGCCTATCTCACGCTCCAGGTTACGCACGCCCGCCTCATGGGTGTAGCTGCGGATAATCTCGTGCAGGGCGCGGTCGCCGAAGGTCATCTCCGCCTCATCCAGACCGTTCTGCTCAAGCTGCTTGGTCACCAAAAATTGGCGGGCGATGTGGAACTTCTCCTCCTCGGTGTATCCGGGTAGCTCAATTATCTCCATGCGGTCACGCAGCGCAGAAGGCACCGGATCGAGGACGTTGGCGGTGAGGATGAACAGCACGCGACTGAGGTCGAACGGTACTTCCAGATAGTGATCGCTGAAGGCGTTGTTCTGCTCCGGATCGAGGACTTCGAGCAGTGCGGCGGCGGGGTCGCCCCGATAGTCCATACCTAGCTTGTCAATCTCATCCATAATGAAAACCGGGTTGCACACCCCCACCGTCTTCATCGTTTGCAGGATACGGCCGGGCAACGCGCCAATGTAGGTGCGGCGGTGGCC
>JBBRMT010000230.1:0-7525 GCA_038230695.1 Chloroflexia bacterium | reverse complement strand
CCAACTCCCCATCTTTGCGCCGCTTGGCGACCAGGGCGGAGTGGAATACCCCACCTTCGAGGATACTGCTAACCAGGTCGCTCACGTCACCCACTTCCTGGCGGGGTTGATGGCGTGATGGTTGGAGCTTGTCAATGTGGACTCTTTCTTGGTACGGCATGGTGGTTGATTCTCCTTTTCCTTAAAGTTCGATCTCATCTGTTGCCTGGATGCAGATGGTTTCATCCCCAGCATCCGGGTCAATATAGTTGTGGATAATTCTTCCGTTGCTGCTCCCCAACCCATCGGACGGCGTGGTCGGCTGCCCCTGGGCGCATTGGGGGTCTCCACCTCGCTGACCGCTGGTGGGGTAACGGTTGGTGGCATAGTGAGCGGCGTAGTGGCAATTGGCGCAATCGTGGGTGTGGCACTCTCTGCTACGTGCGGCGTGGGCGTGGGTGCTGCCCCGCCGCTATGGTAGTCGCTAAGTTGGGGCTGCACCTGCGCCGGTGGTGTGGCGGCCGCTGGCTGATTAGCGGGCGACTGACCCCCCGCCGCTGAAGTAACTCCCGACCGCTTCTTGGTCTTGGCCTCGATGCGGGCATCCTCGCGCCGCGCCTCGGCGATGACCAGCGCGGCAGGCCGCGAATAGCGCAGCATACTGATCATCTTGATCAGCTCACTTTGATTGCGGCACGCACCAGGATGGGCCAGCAACCAGTCGGACAGGTAGCGGTCGCGCGCTTCCTGTGCCTGCCATACCGCACCAAACGTCGCCTCGCTGGCGGCGGTTAGCGAGACAATCGCCGCTTGCTGGGCGCGGTCAGCGGCGAACCTCAATTTGGTGTCCTTCTGCTGCCAGTAAGCCTGTTCGCTCTGCGTCAAGCTCTCCCGCACCTGACCTAGCAGTGTCTCGGCCTCGGCGGTGACCGGATACCTGGCCTCCGCTGCTGCCCGGCCAACGGCGATCTCGGTGCGGGGGTAGCTGATCACTCTAGCCTCAGCCAGTGGCAGCGTCTCTAGGGTGCAAACTCGTTGCGGGGTGCTGTCCTGCATCAATCGCACGTAGGCGGAGAAGTTCGGCTGGGCCGCCACGTCGGTCGGTTTGACCTCCTGGTTGAGCAGTTCCTCGGCAAGCTGCTCGGCGTAGGTGCCTTCACCGCGAAAGATAACTCGGTTGGCGATGGTTGCCAGCAGCACGTCGAGCATCCCCTTCTCAATCTGACCTAGTGACTGAAACGCCAGCGTCAGCGCCACCCTCAGCTTGCGGAATTGGGCCAGCATATCTTCGATATCGCGGCTGACGAGCAGGTGCGCCTCGTCAATAGTGAGGTAGAATGCTCGCCGCTTGGCTTCATCCAGACGCAGCCGCCGCGCCGCCTCGATGCGTAGCCGCACGATCATCAGCATCCCGATCAGGGCCATAGTGGGGTCGCCGCTGGATTGCCCCGCGCCGGGCAGATTGACCAGCAGGATCTTGCCGTTCTCCAGCACGTCGCGCAGATCTATGGTCGAGTGTTTGCCCGACACGATGTTGGCGGCATAGGGGTTGAGCATCGTCTTGGTAATGCGGGTCACCAGTGGGCCGATCATGTTCTGCTGCTCACGGTAGTCTACCTTGTCGAAGTATTCGGACCAGTATTCGCGGATGAGCGGGTTGTGGCTGGCCTGCTCCAGGCTCTTACGGTAGCCGGGATTGGTGATAAAGCGGAACAGGTCTCTAAGGGTTGGCTCGGCAACCGTCTCCAGCACGCAGGCAATCGCCGACTCCAGCAGCGATTGCATCCGATTGGCCGAAGTCCAGTTAGTGCCAGCAATGGAGCGAAACACCTCCATGATCATCGCTTGGAGCGCAGGGCGACGGACGGGGTCATCGCCTTCCATCACATTGAGAGTAGCGGCCCGACCGCGCTCGTACAGCTCCTGGGGGTCGAAGTAGATAACCTTCGGCCACAATTCACGCGGCAGGCGGGCGAGGATGGCGCGAGTGAGGTCGCCGTGCGGCTCGATCACCGCCGCGCCATCACCGGAGCAGGCATCCCCGAGCGCGAGGTTAGCCAGCGCCCAGGACTTGCCCACCCCTGGTGGGCCGAGGAAGAACGCGCCCTTGAAGCGCTCGATGCGGGAGATACCCACTAGCCTGCTGCCCTGGTAGCCGAACACCGACTTGCGGGTTACCGCCTGCACCGGCGGCAGCGTTGGCAGTGGCTGAGGTAGCCAGAGAGGCTTACCACCGCGCATGGGCAACTCGCCCAACCACAGCGCCTTGGGCGCTTCGATGGTGCGGGCGGAGCTAGCGGCGAGACCTGGCACATCCTGGGCGCGGGGCAGGTGGCAGACAGCAGCGCACTCGGCGGGGCTGAGGATATACTTATCTCCGTAGCGCACCGCATAGCCGACCCCTGGCGCACCACTGGCAACTGCGCCGCGTAGCCAGCGGTTGTCCCCGCTGAAGAAGCCAAAATAATGTTCGCCGATTGACTTGATCAGATTGTCTGCCTCATCTGTACTACCAGCAGCCGCAATTGTGATGTCCGCATCCCAGCCGTATTGGTCTGACCCCAGCTTATCGTGCCAGTTCTGAATCACCGCGTGCGGCACTTTGGCGCGAGATGCAAGGTTACGCTGCTCTTGTTCACCCCGCCACTCGCTCTGATCTTGCTTGCGTCGCCCGGCTGCGGCCCGCCGCTCGGCAGCCACGGCCCAACCAGATGCGGCGGGTCGCAGCCGGTAAGCGATCTCCACCCAGGGTAGATTGGCGCTGGTGTGCAGGTATTTACCCAGCACTGCCCGCACCTCCACTTCCGGGTCAAACTCGGTACGGATGGGGTGTATTGATGGCCGCGCCAGGCGCAGACGAATGAAGCGTACTGCGGCTTTAGGCGGGCGAGGGTAGGCAACTTCCTGCACCTGTACTGAGGAGTTGAGGCCCTGTAGCGCCTTCAGCACCGCATTGCGGGCGCGACTGTCACCCACCACGCGGACGTAAGTAGCGGCCTGGTGCCGCGCCCCCGCGCTGGCATTATCACACCAGACGACGTAGGGGGCGCGACCGGTGAGCCGTTGCCAGAAGCTAGCCGTCAACCCTTGCCGCACCCCCAGCCAGAACTCGCGCATCTGGATAGTGGCGACTTGCTCCTCGCGGGCCAGGGTGACCAGATACGTCACCGCCCGGCGCTCGGCAGTGCGGGCGCTCTCCCTCTGTTTGTATCCAGACCAGATAAAGAGGGCAATTATGGCAAAGGTCAGTAGCGCAGTAGCGCCCGCGCCAGCCAGCGGGCGAGGGTCGGCAGCCAGCCTCGACCAGGCTAGCGCCAACCCCCTGGCCCGCAGCCCTTTGCCGCCTGGTGGTGGTTGCATACCCATATGCAGCAGCCCAGCCAGCTCAGGGCCGTAGCCGACCCACAACAGGTAGCCACAGGCAAGCAGCCACACAAAGCCTACTCCTATTATTGCCCTTCTAACCCACATTTGCTCTCTCCCTCTGATTGGCTTATGTAGAAAAGTTCGTTCGCTTTCCCTACATAAGCCAACCATCCCTATGCTTATCTACCGCTGCACTCTATCATCTGGCTTATGTAGCAAAACGTGTGCAATTTTGCTACATAAGCCACGAGCGCCTAAAGTTGGGCCATCGCATCAGGGTGGCCCGATAACCCCATCAACATATCGCTAGAAGTGCTGTTAAACGTACCAAGCATGAGGCAACCCACACCGGCCGCTCATCTGGCAGTGGTGTGGAGATGCGGTTATAGGCCAGTTTGGGGTCTGGCGGAGCAAAGAGGTTGCGGGCAAGGATGGCTACCCGATTGATTATGGCTAGTGGTGTCTGGAGGGGTGTTCTGATCACGACAAATAGTCCTTTCCTGAGAAGCGATCTCAAGTCAGGACCTTAGCCCAGGGTATTATAGCACTGATACCCGGCCTATTCGTGAGTTTTCATGACATATCACTGTGAATTGCTCTCAAATTTGGGTAAATACCGACATTCCCGCCAGCCATTACGAGACGGCGCGAATTCGCTACAGTGTTGCTGGCCGCGAGATAATAGACATCCTACCCGCGCTCTGGCGGCATGATGCGGCGGCTCGTAATATGCCCGGCTACGGCCTGGGTACCGCCGCCGGTTATTTCGGAATTGGCAATCCTGCCAGCACCCCCATCCACGGACACCATGTCTATAAGCGCTTCCAATCTCACCCGGCGCGGGTTCGCATCCGTGCGATGGAGGCGGTGCGCCATACTGATAACCTATCGCGCATCCTCATGCCCGCCTACTTTGGTCTGGCAGGAATGACCCCACGATCATACTCGCGAATCACTACTGCTGGCCCGGCCATGGGTATCCTCGAGCCGATGCTGGTCAGGGCTTATTACCATGAAGGCGCGGCGCTACTCCGCAGCGCCGACCTTGACAACCCAGATCTCAGGCACTCCACCGGCGGAGCTTCGTACCTGTTCCGGGGCGGGGTGGTGCGGCGCGTGGTCAAATGCGACATTGCCAGTATGTACCCCAGCATCATGACGCTGTACAACATCGGGTCGCAGTATGATCGGCTGGGAGTGCTAGTTAGCATCGTGAGCCGATTGATGGAGATGCGACTGGAACATAAGCGGGCGGGACGGGTAGCCACTGCTGGCTCTGCATCAGCAAGGGCGTTTCAGGCGCTATCAGCGGGGCTGAAAATTATAATTAACAGTGCGTATGGCTACCTGGCGGCAGGCGGTATGGCGATACTCGCGGACGTGGACGGTGCCGACGCGATCACTGCACGTAGCCGCGTCATCCTCGACCAGGTGGTGGAGGGACTGCGAAGGCGCGGTATGATACTGCTGGAAGCAGATATTGATGGTGCCTACTTCTCAGTACCCGCGCATTATACCGAGGCTGACGAACGCACCTTGGTGCGTGAGGTAGCCGCCGAGCTACCGGACGGAATTAGACTTGAGTTCGAGGGAAGGTATCAGGCGATGCTCTCGAACATGATAAAAAATTATGCCCTACTTACCTACGATGATAGGGTAATAATTCGCGGGTCGGGTCTAGTTGCTGGCGGCGGGGCGGCAATTGATGAGCAGCGGGATTATGACACAAGGTACTATATTCGGCTGCTGCGTGATTCTTACCTTGCCCGACTGCGTAAGGCGTTTCGAGATGAAGACTATCGAAGGCTCTTCCGCGAGAATGGGCAGCGCGGAATATTCGACCAGCCGACTGCCGAGGTGGGGTTGGTATGGGTTGAGGATGCGACCTCCTCATAGCAACTTAGCGCCTCAATTCTCTACCTGCTCAGTTGGCTCCCCATTTTGGGCTATTGGCATAACCTTGATTGTCCCATCAACCCCAACGTAAAAGTAGTTGGGCCGCAGATGGCGAGCTGTCCGCACTGTGATACGAGGGTGGGTCATCAATTCCTTTTCTGACACCAGGCAGATGTTGGGGCTAATCCCGTATTTGAACTCATAACGCTGCATCGCTTCATCAATCTTGGTTTCAGTCTTCTTCTTGGTGCTGTCGTCGTACCAACCCAGGTAAATCATCGCTTTTCTCCTTCGCTTACATGGCTGAACGCCTGATGGCTCTTCATTGCGGCCTGCCACCGTGCCTCCCACTCTGGGGTGTCCAGCAAACTGCCCGCGAACGGCTGGCGCTCGGCGCGGCTGCCTTCGGTGCGTGGCTGATACTCGCCAACAGGAGCATAGCGCCAGGTGAAACGGTTAACATATCGGGCAAAGTCCTCACGCCACTGGCTGTTCCAGTCGTAGCGATGGTGGAGGGTTGCCTCGTCGCCCAGCCAGTTAAGTGGCAAGACATACTGAGCGTAAGGCTCACCTCCCCACGCAAGTACGCTAAGTACCCGCTCATAGCACGACTCGACCGACTCGTTGCCGACCAAAACGTACACCCGCTTGCGGCGACGTGGCTCACCGGCAAGTATCGCCATCATGCGGCGCACATCCCCAACCTCGCGTTGCTCATCGAGGGCAAAGCGCCAGGGGCCGCGCAGGACTTTCTTCCAGCGCCGGTAAGTACTTTCATCGAAGCTCTTAGGCTCAAAACCTGAATTGGCATCGCGCAATGGCACGCCAGTCTCTTGGTAGCGGCGGATGATATGCTCTTGGAACTTTACCGGCAGGGCAGACAGGTTGTTGTCACAAAGTATTGGCGCTGGCTGAAAATCCCAATCGAGGGTGAATGAGGTTCCCTCCAGCTTCGGCACAACACAGAAGTTGCAACCAACTGGGCAGCCACGCGAGGCGAAGGTCATCAGGTAGTCGCCACGCTGATGCTCAAACCGATGGTCCAACCCGTGCATAACATCCAGTCCCGTTTCGCGCTTCCACCAGTTGCCCAGGGTGAACATCCCTGGGCCGCCGCACCAAACCTCTGCGTTATCCTTCACCCTGAGTGCAATCTCGCGGGCAATTGGCGCGTGCCAGCTAAATATGACCGAGATTGCAACCAGGTCGTAGCCAAGCGCCAACCAGCCTGGGTCAGGATGGGACGGTCTACGTCGCTCTACGGCCGACTTAATCACCTCTTTTGTACAGTCAACCTACCATCCCTCGGCGCGCAGCCAATCGGCAAGCTTGGCCGCGCCGAGGTTGTACTGATTTGCGGTGTTGATGACTAGTGCTGTCTTCATCCTCTACTCACCAATCCTTCTTCTGGTGTGGGCAACCACCGCATGATAAAGTAGCCGATGATGTCGGTAATCAGCAGCCAGAGCGTAGACTGCCATAGGGTGTTGACTGCAACGACTGCCCACCACAGCGGCTCGGCTATGGTCAGCCCCCAGACCAGCATGAAGTAAAGGCACAGCCCAACCAACCGTGTTCGCAGCCAGCTACGCTTCGCCCCCAACGGGTTAGGATACATCGTGCTAAACAGATTGCGGCCAAATGCCCACGAGAAACCTACCAAAGCCATTATGCTAGGGAGTACGGTTGACATCGTTGTGAAGAAGGCATTGGGCAGCATTTTCCACCACAGCGATATTCCAGCAGCACACCACTGCGTGTAATGCACTGAGGTGCAGCCCTGGGCCAAGGCTGATTGGGTGGCATAGTTGAGCAATGCGATGTACAGTAGCCCGGCAAGTTGCAGCCAGATCAGGATGAAGCTGATCAGTTGTCGCCGGTGGTTGTATGTCTCGGATTTCAGGAAGCCAAGCACTGAGGCTATGTTCTGTCTGGTGTTTACTAGCTTGTTGCTCACTTGATGCACCTTTCCTACTTCTAGCCAATGATCAAACCCATAAATATGCCAGCGACAAAGGCAATAAGCGAGACTGCTAGCTGGAAGACCTGCCCTACATATCTGTTCGGAACGAATGCTGCTACCCCGAAAGCAAGGGTAACGAGAACCGTCAGCGATTCGATTATCAGCCCCTGAAATTGAGCATCGGAAGCAAGCCTGATGTTTAGCAGCCAGAATACACTGGTGAGCAGGCCGCCGAGAAAACAGGCGATGAGGTAGGCAATCTTTCTCATCAAAGTCCTCCTTGTTCCTGTTTGGTTATGGTAGCGATAATGATTGTTATCT
>JBBRMT010000229.1:0-7543 GCA_038230695.1 Chloroflexia bacterium | reverse complement strand
CGAGCAAGGCACACCCGCATATCACGATCAACAATCGCTTCATCTTCGCCACCTCCACATATCAACAACGTTCTCGCCACCAACCTGGTTCCCGCTATGGTTATTATACCTTATCGAATGCAAAAAGCCCCCAGCGGAGGTCTTACCTTTACCCACATCTCGGTAAGGAACGCATAATGTTGTACATGATGGTCAGGTCAGCCAGACGGCGCATTCCCTGCCACACACTCTTCACTCCCGGCGGGCCATCCCCTTTGCGCCCCCAGTATCCCCCTAGCTTCGCCACCATCACCACCGCTTCACCCAAGCGCGGAGCCTGCGCGGGCAATTGCCGACTTCGATGTTGCGTGCAATACATCGCTTGCCACTCTGCCTTGCTCAACCATACTTCGCAGCTTAGTTCCGGCGCGACCCGCCCCAGCAGCACACCATACTGGATGCGCCAGGCGATCACACTGTACAATCCCACCATCGTCCGCAGCGCTTCGGCGCTGCCCAATTGCCGCTGCTCCACTTGCGTGCCGCTCTTGAGCGTTTTGTGCCAGATTTCGATGCCCCAGCGCACACTGTACCACTCTACTATCTTTAGCCCATCCTCTGGTCGAGCCAACTCCCAGTTGGTGAGCAGCACCCACAGCAAGCCTGGTTCGCCGTCGGGCGGTGCGATTTCCTCGCTGACCACCACCCACACTTCCAGTTGGCGCGGCCCTGCTCCTTGATAGCGAGCGGGTGCAAGGATGGTCTGGCGACTGACCTTGACTTGCAAGTGGGCAACGCGGTCGGGCTTACCGGCACTCCCTTGCACCAGCACGCTGACCTTACCCACTACCGGCATATCCGCCACCGCGCTGAACAAGTTGGTGGCAGTCAGCAGTTTACGCGGCTCACTGGCGCGAATTAGCCAGCGCACGTTGGCCTCGCGCTCGGCAACCAGCAACTCATAGATGTCCGCCTCACGGTCAGCCACACAGATGAAGTTGGTGTGGGGAGCGAGCGCCGCAGCATGGTTGATGCTTTGCAGACCGCGCAGCCACTTGCAGCTCTCCTTATCTTCAATGGCGCGGCGCTTGCGGGTACGGCGCTGACCGAGTTGCTCACGCACGATGTGCTGCTGACCGAGCAGGCCGAGGGGCAGACCATCGGGGGTGAAGGCTAGGGTGGTGTGCAGCAACAAGCCTTTCTGCTTGTCAGTACGGAGCGGGCCAAGACCAGTAGTGGCGGGGTGATTAGAGTAGTTAAGTTCGCTGGTGTCTTGCACTGCCAGCACGAGCGGCACTTGCTGGCAGCGTTGGTAGGTGGCGCTGAGATGGCTAGCGAGGATGTCTTGTTCCGTAAGGGCGGGATTGCTGAAGAAACGATAAGCAGCTTTGCGGGTAGCGTTGTCGAGTAGCGCCTGCGAAAGGGAGGCATCGGGTTGTTGAGCGAGCCGGGTGGCAAGTTGCACCAGCCGCTCAGTGCGGCGCTGGTCACCGAGGGCAGCGTAGGCAAACTCTGGTTCGGCCCAAGAAAGCTCATTAAGGTGAGTGTCCATGGCTAGATTCTACCATATCTACCTTCCGTAGAACAGACCTTACCGAGATATGGGTAATGGTAAGGCGGGGGTTTGGGGGAGATATGCCGCCTTACATCAATGCTGAAGGTAGCCATTCAGACTGGCAAAAAGCTCCATTTGGCATTGACAGAGTTCGAGGTTTCTCCCCAACCCCCACTGGGCTTAGTTGATCAAAGTTCACGGCTGCATATACCATTAAGCCAGGCAGATGATGTAAATTGCACCAGGGCGGGCGGCAGCCCGCCCATAGGGAAACACTTCATCTGCTTGACTAAAACAACTTATCAGACACTTTCTCAACACTCAGCAATCAACACTCAGCGCTCGTTTAGGGCCGATGGATGATGCCTTCGTAGACGATCTGGGCCATCTGGTCGCGGCTGATATTGGCGTTGGGCAGGAAGATGCCGCCGGGATAACCGTTGATGACACCGTTGTGATAAGCCGTCTCGATGCTGACGTAGAAGACGTTGGATGGTGGCACGTCGCTGAAGTCCTGGATGCCACCCTGGGGTGTAGTCAGGGCGTAGCCGCCCGCATTGACCACCAACTTGGTGAGCTGGCCGCGAGTGATGGGCAGGTTGGGTAGGTAGCAAGGGTTGCCCAGGCCGTGTGCCGCGCAGGAGGCCTGGTCGAAGCCGCTGAGGATACCGGCGTGGAAGCCGCTCTCGATGTAAGCGTAGGCGAAGTAGCTAGGTGGCACATCCACAAAGTCTTGTGTAGTTGGCGTGAATAGTGGCGTGCCGAAGCCCAGCACCACCACCTTGGCGAACTGGCCGCGAGTAGACGTTCCCGCCGGACCGTAGTGGGTAGCATCAAGGCCGTTGACTACGCCACGGCAGTTCAGGTAGTGAATAGCAGGGTAGAAGATGTTGCCAGTAATATCGGTGAACTCGTTGGGGCAGTCGGTCGGGGTTAGCGTTGGCGCGATGGGCGTGTCGGTCGGGCCGCCTGGGGTGTTGGTAGGGGCGGGAGTATTACTTGGAGGCGAAGTGTAGGTTGGGTATGGTGTATAGGATGGATACGGCGTGTAAGTTGGGTACGGCGTGGCCGAGGGCAGGGGTGAGGGTGTATCAGTCGGGCCGCCCGCTGTCTGCGTCGGTAGTGGGGTGCTGGTGTTGGTGGGCGTGTAGGTAGCAGTGTTGGTGGGCGTGTTGGTAGCAGTATCGGTGGGCGTGTTGGTTGCGGTATTGGTGGGGATGGATGTGTTGGTGGGCGTATTGGTGGGTGTTGGTGTAGCGGTGCAGGCCCGAAGCGAGGCCACCTCTACGCTGTTCAGCGAAATGCTGTTGCCAGCGTTGTATGCAAAACCGCCAACCGCAACGATCGAATTACCCACGCTGGCCGCGCCGAGGTAGCTGCGGGGCTGATTCAAACTTGCGCCCTCGCTCCAGCTATCGGTGGTGGGGTCGTAGATGAAGGTTGCATTGGAGGTAAGGGGGCTGGCCGGGTGCGGCGAATAATTCGCACCTAGAGGCGCTAGCTCATTTTGACCGCCACCGCCTACGTTGTAGAACTTGCCATTCAGAACTGCGCCTGCAGCGAAATACATTTGGGTGGGCAGATTGGCGCGTTGCAACCAACTGTCGGCGGCAATGTCATAATCGTAGGTGGTATCGAGGTAGTTGTTCCCGTCATAACCTCCCACCATGTAGAGATGACCGTTAATCACCCCGGAAGCCGCGCCATATATGTTATTAGGCGCAGTCGTCTTCGTCGTCCAGATGTCCGCCGTCACATCATATGCCCATGTCTGGCTGTATACGCTGTAGTTCTTTTTACCACCGACCAGGTACACGCTGCCATTGTAATAGCCAGCGGCCATCGAGTATCGCGCATCGGGCATTGCTGCGCCGCTCGACCAGCTATCCGTTGCGATGTCGTAGATAAGCGTGGAGTTTAGCTGCGAAGACCCCTGGACACCGCCGAAGAGGTAGAGTTTGTTGTTGAGCGGCGCGTACACGGCGCTGGCGTTGGATAGAGCGAGCGGCACGCTGGTTAGGTAGCTCCAGGTGCCGCTGGTCGGGTCATAACGGCCAAGCTCGTCGAGGTAGGTGGTAGGAGAGTAGACCAAACCGCCAGCGGCGTAAACGTAGCTGCCATCGCTTGCCACTGCTGGTGCTTGGGCGGCCACGTTTAGCGGCTGGGTAAACGCCCAACCACCCAGATCGGCACAGGCTGCCACTGGAGTAGCAGTTGCGCTGCTAACCGGGGTGGGCGTGGTAGTCTGTGGGTTGTAAGGCACATAATCAAGGCGTAGCCCATTGCTGAGGCTGCGCTGGTCGCACGAGTAGAGGCTGTAGGAGTTGCCGCTCAAGCCATTGCCTTCCTGGATGGCCGCCCCTTCGTTATAGCCATTATCAACGTTCGGGCCGTAAATAATGGTGATATGAGGTGAGTCCTCGTAGAATATCGCCTCCTCATCGCTCGTACCAAGACGATCGTAGTAGGTGGTCCGCCACTCGATTATATAGCGGCGATGCGGCGCACTGCCGATAGTTGCGGTATAAATACCACTTCCACCACCCTGATCCGTTCGTAGGTCGTCCCAATAGACCTCCAGCACCCCGTTCATTTGTGTATAGTAACTCTCGCTGCCGGTGGGGACGCAGACATCGCTCTGATCGTGAAGTTTACTGCTGTTCGAGTTGAACTGGATATCGCCGTTGGCATCGGCGCTGAAGGTTGTGTAAGCCGTGCCATAGTAAGTAATTGGGAAGGTGGGAGTGACGATAGTGGTGCAGTCGTCACAGCTATTGCCGATATTGTAGACCCCTGGCGTAATTGCTCCTGTGCTGGTGGCAATGTTGTAATTGATGCCACTGACAGGCAGTACGTTGGGGCGCGTTTGGCCTGTGGCGGGTTGTGTCCCGCTCTTTGCCTTATGCCCTACCACCTCGCTATTTGTGGTTGGTTGCGTGGTTGTGGATGATGAGTGCGCGGGAGCAGCCTGCACGCCGTTCCAAGCCGCTACCGATGTAGCAACCATAAATAGCGCAACTATCGCCAGCATCCAACGATATATGCGGTAATTCCTACTCATATTTTGCGTTCCTTTCCCATGCTCTCCAATATAGTTGTAAAAAGGGGGTTACAGCATTAACGCTGCTGGTAACAACAGCGGCGCACCTTAATGCACACAGCCATCCGCGATGTTTACAGGTGGAAGATTAGCACGTTAGTAGAGCAGTTGTCAAATGCAAAAAGAAAAATGGGCTACCAATACAACATGGTAGCCCATTCCTCAGCTCTATTAGATAGGAGCTTTAATCATACCTCATAGCCATGAAGACAGTGTGATGAAGCCCTACTTAACCTGAGCGGTTGCGCCAGCATCCTTCAGCTTGGCGGCAGCGGCATCGGCCTCAGCCTTCGGCACGCCTTCCTTGATCGGCTTGGGCGCAGCCTCGACCAGATCCTTGGCTTCCTTCAGGCCGAGGCTCGGTACCAGTTCGCGCACGGCCTTGATCACGCTGATCTTGTTCGCGCCCATTTCGGTGAGGATTACGTCGAACTGGGTCTGCTCTTCCTTCTCCTCGACCGGAGCCGCGCCGTCACCCGACGGAGCCGCCGCTGGGGCGAACCCGCCCATCATCATCGGGGCAGCGGCGGTTACGCCAAACTTCTCCTCGATGTCCTTCACCAGCTTGGACAGCTCCAGCACACTAAGGTTGGAGATGCCGTCCACGATTTCATCACGGGTTAGAGTAGCCATTTATTGCTGAACTTCCTTTCTTGTCGCTTGTGCTTGGCCCGTTGCGGGCAATACGTTAGTTGATTGAGTTGATAATGGCAAGTTTATCATGCCAGTAGTCGGTAAAGTTAAGCCGCTTCGCCAGGCTCTGTGTCGGTAGCAGGGGCTGCTTCGCTTATGGCTGCTTCTTCACTAGCAGGCTCTGCTTCGCTTGTGGCTGCTTGGTCGGTAGTGGCTTCTTCACTAGCAGGCTCTGCCTGGTTAGCAGGGGCTACTTCTTCAGAAGCTACTGCTTCGCTTGTTGGAGCTACCTCGGTAGAAGTTGCTTCTTCAGTAGCAGGAGCCGTCTCGGTAGTCGCTGCTTCGTTGGTAGCCGCTGCTTCGGCAATCGTAGCCGCAGCGGTATCGCCGCTACTCTGGTTGTCGGCGTGCTGCTTTAGCGCAGTCGCCAGGCCGCTGATAATCTGGTTGAGCCTGGAGGCCAGGCTGGTAAGTGGGGCTTGTACGGTCCCCAGTATCGAGGCTAGCAGTTGCTGCCTTCCGGGCAGCTTGGCGATGTCGGCTAGCGAATCCGCCTTCATCACCCTACCTTCGAGTAGCGCAGCCTTGACCTTCATCACCCGTGCGGTACGCAGATAATCGTTGATCATCTTGCTACCCGCCGCAATGTCGTCGGTCAAGAAGGCAATCGCGGTTGGGCCATTAAGCAGGTCGCGCAGTTCGCTGGTCATGTCTATGCCCGCATTCTCCGCGGCTAGCACGGTCAGGGTGTTTTTAGTGACATGGTACTCAACGCCCTTGGCCCGCATCTGGCGGCGCACGTCACTGATCTCCGCCACCGTCATGCCACGATAGTCGGTCAGCACCATCATCGCGCTCTTCTTCATCAGATCGGAAAGTTCTGTAATCGTTTGTTGCTTCTCAGCTGTTGGCAATCAATTCACCTCCCTCCGCTTAGGATTGTAGAATGTAAAATGTAAAATGTAGATTGTGGGTGAGCGTGTTATGCACGCCTTCTCGCAATGTAGGGGTAGGATAAATCCCCACCCTGGGCCAATAAGCCAAAAGAAAAATCCCCAACCGCAGAGGGTTGGGGATTGGTCGAGGCAAGTAATCTGGCCTGCGCCTCGCGGCGCGGCAACGAGGGTTCACCCGCTGCGCCAGTCCTATTGCTCTTTCCGCTCCTTCACCTCGGCAGGCCCTTGCGGTTTAAGCGTCCTCAGACGCACCGGCGGTCATTGGTAAGGAAATGGTAAATGGTAAATGGTAAATGGTAAATGATGAATGATGAATGATAAGTTGAATGAATTCGGATAGCAAGCTGGTTCACTCTGCCAACCTACCTCTTCATTTAACATTCACTTTTTACCATTGTTGTTACGCTCCCATGTTTGCGCTGGCCGCCAGCGCGGGGGCGACTTCTAGCGGGATGCCGGGACCCATGGTGCTGGTAACGGTGATGCTACGGATGTAAGTGCCTTTCGCGCCTGTGGGCTTGGCCTTGTTGATTGCGTCAATCAGCGCGAGAACGTTCTCGATAATCTGCTTCTGCTCGAAACTGATCTTGCCCACCCCAATGTGGATGAGGCCAGTCTTGTCATTGCGGAACTCTACCTTGCCGCGTCTCACTTCCTCGATTACGCGAGGAAGGTCGCCAACCTGCTGCACGATGGTGCCGCTCTTGGGGCTGGGCATGAGGCCACGCCGACCTAGAATCTTGCCGAGCCGCCCGACCTTACCCATCATATCGGCGGAGGCAATGGCGATGTCGAAATCTATCCAGCCGCCTTCGATTTGCTTGATTATGTCATCGTTGCCCACGAAGTCCGCGCCCGCCTCACGAGCGATGCGCTCACCCTCGCCCTGGGTGAAGACCAGGATGCGGATCTTCTTGCCGGTGCCGTGGGGTAGCACTGCGGTGCCGCGCACGATCTGGTCGGCGTGGCGAGGGTCAATCCCCAGCCGCATATGCACTTCGATGGTGCCATCGAACTTGGTGAAGGAAGTGCTTTTCAGCAGATCCGCCGCTTCCTGCACGGTGTAGAGCTTCTCCGGTTCGATTTGCGCCGCTGCGGCGCGATATTTCTTGCCGTGTTCGTATGCCATAGTATGTTTCTCCTTTGTGGTCAATCGAGCCGTGCGGCTCTCCCACCTTGGTCCGAGCTAAGGTTTGCGATAGAGTCGAAGCGTATTGAGGCCCAACTCAAAACTCAGAACTCAGAACTAAAATCGTCCCTGTATCGTGATACCCATACTGCGGGCCGTGCCAGCGACGATTCGCATCGCGGTCTCCAGGT
>JBBRMT010000228.1:0-7591 GCA_038230695.1 Chloroflexia bacterium | reverse complement strand
TTTGGAAACAACCCCCTGGCTGACTGCCTTCTCCTGGGGCTGGCCCCGCGTGTTTACTTCGTGGTTGGCCTGGCGACCCTTGTTGTGGGGGGGGTCCAGCACTACCTGACGGTAAAAACGACCGGGGCGTAGCAGGGCAGGGTCAAGCACGTCGGGGCGGTTGGTCGCGGCGATGACGATCACGTTGGTCGAAGTATCGAAGCCGTCCATCTCCACCAGTATCTGGTTGAGGGTCTGTTCACGCTCGTCGTGCGAACCACCCAGGCCCGCGCCACGCTGCCGCCCAACCGCGTCAATTTCGTCCACGAACACGATGCACGGGGCGTTGCGCTTGGCCTGATCGAACAGGTCGCGCACGCGGCTTGCGCCCACGCCGACGAACATCTCGACGAACTCCGAACCGCTGATGCTGAAGAACGGCACGCCCGCTTCACCGGCCACTGCCTTGCTCAACATCGTCTTGCCGGTTCCGGGAGGGCCAACTAGCAGCACGCCGCGAGGGATGCGTGCGCCCAGCGCCGCAAACTTGTCGGGATACTTGAGGAACTCCACCACCTCGGCAAGCTCCTGCTTGGCCTCCTCTACTCCGGCGACATCGGCGAAGGTGATGCTCGGCTTGTTGCCCATGAACATTCGGGCGCGACTCTTGCCGAAACTGAGCGCCTGGTTGTTGCTGCCCTGCGCCTGACGCATCATGAAGAAGAACACCAGAATAAGGATGCCCATCGGGATGATGAAGGTGAGGGTACTGAGCAGGCCCGCCCAGGGGCTGGGCGGCTGCACGCTGATGTCGGGCATCTTATCCTGTGGCACGCCCGCGCCAGCAAGGTAATCGCGCACGGTGCCGCTGCCACCTTCCTTGGTCGAAGTCTGCGGGCTGGCGCATTGGGCATCGTTCTTCAGGCAGACGTTGATCGTATCACTATCGTTGCTGTAGGTGATCTTGCCGATCTGGCCGTCCTTGGCCTCAGAGACTACCTGACTGATCGGCACCACTGTGCTATTGCTGTGTCCCAGGAAGGTGAAGGCGACCGCCAGTAGCACCACCAGGATAAGCACATAGAGCAGACTGTTCTTGACTAGCTTATTGTCACCCATTATTTCAAACCTCCAGTGTGTGGGTGGAACGGGTTGTTTGGCTACTGGGAGAGGCGCGTGGGCGCGGCAGGGTGGGTAGTAGCCACTGGCGCGATGCCAGTTAAAATAGTCGGCTGCGGAAGCAACTCACTGGGCAGAAAATTGCAGCGACGAGGCAAATAACGTGATGCTCCCTCTTGCTATAAAGAGGGTATCCTACGCTCTATTATACCTGCTTTACCTTACCCTGTCAAAGAAGCAGGTATTTATATGTTCCATAGTCGGGTTACTCTAACCCGACTCTAACTCAGTACAACCCTTCCCCACCGAATCCCCTTGCCCCACCGGGGGAGAGGGTTAGGGAAAGGGGCACAGGCGAGTGCAACCCGCCCCTACAGAATTGAACTCTGTGCTAATAATACGAACAATAAAGGCAAATGGTTCGTTAGAGGATGATTAACGCCGCCCCTCTAACCAACCCTCTCCCCCGGTGGGGCGAGGGAGTATTATAATCTGTACAACTCCGGCTTCAGCACGCCAATGAACGGCAGGTTACGGTATAGCTGATTGTAGTCGAGGCCGTAGCCAACCACGAAAGCATCGGGGACATCGAAGCCTAGGTAGTCGAGTTGCGTATCCACAGTGCGGCGGTCCTTCTTGTTGAGCAGGGCGCAGACCTTCAGGCTGGCAGGGTTGCGCGAACGCAGGTTGTCGAGCATATAGCTGAGGGTCAGGCCGCTATCCACAATGTCTTCGACCACCACCACATCCTTGCCTTCGATGCTGGCATCGAGGTCCTTGATGATGCGAACAATGCCGCTGCTCTGGGTGGATGCGCCGTAGCTGGATACCGCCATGAAGTCAATGCTGATCGGCAGAGTCACGGCGCGGGCGAGGTCTACCATGAACATCAGTGCGCCTTTCAGCACGCCGATGAAGATAATATCGCGCTCCGTGTTGGCATAGTCGGCGTTAATTTGCTGGCCCAGTTCCAGCACCCGCTGCTGAATCTGCTCCGCGCTGATCAGCGTTTCCTGAATATCGTCAAGCAAATTGCGAGGCATAATCTCTCCATGACATCGAGGTTAGTAGCGCATATTGTAACCGATGTTGCTGAGTGGCGCAATAGCCATTTTGGGTAAAATAGGGGCGCACCGCTGCCGACGCGCCCATCCCCGTTTTTACTCAAACCTCAAACCCCAGCACTCAGCGCTGCGGCTCAGGGCTTGTGGACGATACCCTCATACACGATCTGAGCCATCTCGTCGCGGCGGATGTTGTTGTTGGGGCGGAAGGTGTGGTCAGAGTAGCCGTTGATAATGCTGTTGTGGTAGGCGGTCTCGATACTGGCGTAGAAGACGTTGCTGGGTGGCACATCGGTGAAATCCTGCCCGCCGCTAGGGGTGTATAGTTGATAGTGGCCCGCATTGACGACCAGCTTGGTAAGCTGACCGCGAGTGATAGGCAGATTGGGCAGATAGCAGGGGTTGCTCAGTCCGTGCGCCGCGCAGGTGGCGGGGTCGAAGCCGCTGAGGATACCGGCGTGGAAGCCGCTCTCGATGAATACGTAAGCGAAGTAGCTGGATGGCACATCCACGAAGTCCTGTGTCGTTGGAGTATATAGCGTGGTGCCGAAGCCGAGGACGACCACCTTGGCGAACTGGCCGCGAGTGGATGTGCCGCCCGGCGAGTAGTGACTGGCATCAGTGCCATTGACCACGCCACGACAGTTCAGGTAGTGGATGGCGGGGTAGAAGATATTGCCGTTGGTATCCACGAACGGGTTGGGGCAGTCGGTGGGGGTTACTGATGGCAGCGGTGTGATAGTAGCCGTCAATGTGCCAGTGACAACTGGCGTGTCAGTTGGTCCGCCGGGTGTATCAGTTGCCATTGGCGTGTCGGTCGGGCCGCTCGGGGTGCTGGTAGCAGGCGGGGTATCCGTCGCTGGCAGTGGGGTGTTTGTAGTGAGTGGCGTGCCACTTGGCACCGGAGTACCTGTTGGCGGAAGCGGTGTATCACTGGGCGCTGGCGTGCTAGTATCAGTTGGCGGGGCGGTTGGTGTAGCAGTGGGGAACACCACCGTATCCCATTCCACGTCGTCAATGTAGTACGAACCGTCGAAAGTGCCGAACGGCAGGCGACCTACGCCCACGCCCACGCCCAGTTCTTGCAACGGCAATGCCACTCCATTCGTGAAGACTATGGTGATGGTCGCCCACTGGTTGGTGGTCAAACTTACGGGAGCGCCAAAGTGGGGATTGCCATTGGCATCAATGGCCCCCAACGCGCCATAAGCAGCAAGGATCAAGCCGCTTGAGCGCAATTGTACATGGGCGGTGATGATGTTGCCAGTAGATACGTTAGGCACATCCACTGCCGACAGGGTGATGCTGTTGGCCGAAGTGTCGTGAATGTCGGTCTGCAGCGAGTGGGTGCCGCTATAGTGCTGGCTGGTGGTGTTAACCGGGCCGAGGGTGGTAGTTATGGTGTTTGTATTGACCACCCAACCCTGCACCGTGCCATTCTCGAAGTCGTAGCCAACAATGGGGGTTGCTGGCGCGAATCCGGCCCTGATTTGCCCCGTCGCCGCAACCCCGACGTTGACTGCCCATATGGCAGCCAGCAACAGCGCCAGGCCAAGTAGGGGGGTTATTAGTTTACGCATCAATTCTCCCTTTGCGGCTGCCCACCGCGTTAATCATGGCAATCGTCATCAGCGAGGCCATGAGATTCTCCCCCAAGCCCCCAGCGGGGGCTTAGTTTTGGTTCATTCAAGCACTCAGCACTCCGCACTCAGCACTCAGCACTGCTATTGCAGCCCATTGACCAGGCCGGTGTATTTCTCTACCAGGGCGCGGGCGTGATCCTCGCTGTCGGCTTCGGCGTAGATGTGGAAGTAGGGGTTGTCGGGGTCGGGCAGGATCAGCGCCCACTCGCGGCCAAGCTCGATCTTGATGCCGTCAATCTGGCGGATGCCCTTGCCGTTGCCGTACTGCTCGTTGAGCAGGCGCATCACCCGCCCCTTATCCTCCCAGCGGCACTGCACCTTGCCCCGCGCCATGGCAAAAGGAGGCAACGAGGCCAGTACCTCACTGAAGCTGGTCTTCTGCAAGGCCAGCATCTCCAGCAGCTTGGTGATGGCGAAGATGCCGTCAGCGGTGGGGTGGAAGGCGGGGAAGAAGAAGCTACCCGCGCCATCGCCTGCTACGGTTACGCCGCTACGTAGCGAAGTAGTCATCACTGCGAAGTTGTTGGCACGGGTGCGAATCACCTCCGCGCCATGTTTCTTGGCGATCTGCTCGATGACGCTGGGGGCTGTTACCGGCACCGCCACGATGCCGCCACCGTAGGTACGCAGGTGCAATTCGATAATGGCGCACAGCGCTTTCATGCGATCAACCTGCCGCCCCCGATCATCCACGAAGTAAACCCGCTCACCGCCAGTATCGAGGCGTGCGCCCAGCGCCGCCCGCAACGAATTGGTGATGGCGCTGAGGCGTTCCATGCTTTCGGGAAACTGCTCCTGCGTTCTGGTAGTGGCGCTATCGTCAATGTGTGCGTTTAGCTCCACCACATCGAGGTTGAGGCGGCTGAAGATGTCGGGCAACACCTGGGCCGAACTGGTGTTGGCATAGTCAACCACAATGTGTAGGTCGTGGGTGTTCTTCTGGATCGCCTCGACGTTGATGTTGGCGAGGTAGCCCTTGGCGTAGCGGTCAATAACGCTGCTGGCATATTCGATGCGGCCAATCTCCTCCAGATAGGCGCGGCGGAAGTCCTCGCGGAAGAAGACCCCCTCAATCTTGCGCTCGGCGTTCTTGTCAATATCCAGCCCGTTGCGGTCGAAGAACTTGATGTCCACAAAGCGGCTGTCAAATGGCGATAGCTGCACATGGATACCGCCTGCCGCATCGGTAGCCCGCACGTTGTAGCGAGCCACTGGCATTGGCACGCTGCCCAGGTCGGAGACATTTACGCCCGCCGAGGGTAGCCCGCTGACGATGCCGCGCTTGATCATACGTGGCGTATAGTGCGCGTCGCGGTTGACCATCACCGTCGCACCCTTAGCCAGCGTTGCGCCATAGGCCGCGCCCAGTTTGGCGGCCATCTCCGGGGTGATGTCCACATTGACCAGGCCGGTTACACCGAAGCGTCCAAACAGCACCCGCCGCCCCTGGCTGCCCCATACCAGGCTGGTAGAGACGGTTGCGCCCGCCTCGACGTGCTTGCCCGGCCAGATCTTCACCCCCGGCTGCACGACCGCGCCCTCGTCTAGCTGGGTATCATCGCCGATGACCGTTCCCTCGAACAGCATCCCCCGTGCCTTGACCACGCACTGGCGGGCCAGAATTGCGCCACGCAGCTCGGCGCGTTCGCCGATGTAGCAGTTACGCCAGATGATGCTATGGTCAATGGTGGCGCGGGTGTCCACAATAGTGTCGTCGCGGATGACGGTGGGGCCGATAATGGTCGCACCGCTCTTGATCTTCACCCCGCGACCGAGGTATATCGGCCCTTCCAGGTGGGCGCTAGGAGCAATCTCTACATCGTCTTCCACCCGCAAACCGGGGCGGATTTCGGTGCCGCTGATGGGCAGGTCACACTGGCCGCTGAGATAATCGCCACATGAGCGCAGATAATCGGGCAGGTTGCCGATGTCGCACCAGTAGCCGTCGGCAACGTAGCCGAACAGAGGGTCGCTCTTCTCCAGCATCATGGGGAACAGATCCTTGCTGAAGTCGAAGACCTTGCCCTCCTCAAAATAGTCGAGGATGCTTGGCTCAATCACGTAGATGCCGGTGTTGACCGTATCGCTGAACACCTCGCTCCACGATGGCTTCTCCAAAAACTGCTTGATTGCGCCGCGCTCGTCGGTGATAATCACGCCATATTCGAGCGGGTTCGGCACTCGCTTCAGCACCAGGGTGGCGAGTGACTTGTGCGACTTGTGGAAATCTATAGCTGATTCGAGGTTGAAGTCGGTGAGCGCATCGCCGCTGATGATGATGAAGGTATCGTCGAGCAACGCCTGGGCCTGCTTGACGCTGCCCGCCGTGCCGAGCGGGGTCTCCTCGATGCTGTATTGAATGTTGACCCCAAAGGCGGAGCCATCGCCAAAGTAGCTTTGGATCGAGTCGGCCATGTACTGCAAGGTGAAGACCATATCATTGATGCCGTAACGCTTGAGCAGGTCAATGATATGCTCAATCATCGGCTTGTCTACCACTGATACCATCGGCTTCGGCCTGCCCAGGGTGAGCGGACGCAAGCGCGACCCCTCGCCGCCGGCCATCACAACTGCTTTCATCGCATTGCCCTCCTCGTACCTCATCGTAACTGCAATAAGAATACCCAGAGCCGCACATTGCTGTGGGTTCTGGGTATCATTTTAGCGCAAGGGGTGGGATTTGGCAAGTCAGGCTGCCCTCTTGGTATCGTAGAGAGGGTCAATAAAAGGCATCAAGTCGGCGCGACGTACCACCAGACCGCGTCCACGACGGGTTGCGGCGATCTTGCCGCAGCGGATGGTCAGGCGCAACACGCCTTCGCTGATCTGCAGCAGGTTGGCGGCTTCCTTCAGGGTATAGGTTTTATTCTCCGCGCTTTGCTGCTGCTTCGCCTTCGCTTTGGCAACCTTTGCCGCTTTGGGCGCGTGCTGCTCCAGCACAGCAAACAATTGCTCCTGGTCGGGGGTACTCTGGGTGCGGCGGGCCAGGGGGATTGTCCTTTTCATGGGGCGAACCGTCGGCTAGATGCTGCGTTTCGGCGTAGAAAGTGGTTCGCCCGGCTAAGTTGCTATATGTTTAAGCCCCCAGCGGGGGTTTGGGGGGGGATCTAGCCTCACCGCCATGCTTGTCGCAAGTGTAGTTGCCATAGTATCAAGGTTCGTGCTTGCGATAGGCATGGTATTAGCTTCGAGATTTCTCCCCCAACCCCCGCTGGGGGCTTGGATCATCTACATTCCGCTCAGGCGGCCTGCTCCTGCTTGAGGATGTCAATGAAGCGGCTGGCCTCAGCCTTGCTCAAGGCTACCGTCTCGACCCCATACGTCTCCTGGCAGAGTTGGTCAACCTCTGGCTCGCTCATGCGCCGCTGGTTGCGGGCAATGGCGTAGATGGCCTTGAGTTGCTTGTCAGTAAGCTGGCCTGCCAGGCTGGTAATGCGCGGGCGCTCCTCGACTGCGGTTGCGGTCTCGGCATAAGTCGGGCTGCTGAAGGATTCGACGGCGGTGTAACCGCTGCTGACATTGCTGTGGCCGTTACCATTGGCGTAACCGTTGCTGTGGCCGTTGCCGTTCATGCGCTGGAAGCCGAGCGTCTGGCCGAAGTTGATTGGCGCATCAACAACCTGAGCGCGAACGGCGCTATCGTTGGCAACCGCGGCAAAGTCGAAGTCCTGGCAGAACTGAGTGCCATAACCGAGCGCGGCGAGGGCGCGACCGAGCGCCTTGGTTTCCGCCGCCTCGATGTAGTCGGCGAAATCGTGAACCGTCTCGCTGCCCCAGCCGGTGGCG
>JBBRMT010000227.1:0-7602 GCA_038230695.1 Chloroflexia bacterium | reverse complement strand
GTGGCGGGAGTGCAGCCGGGCTACGACGACTCGCGTATCCGCAGCGGCAACCCGGTGCGTCCGCGTGCAGATGGCGCGTATTACACCGCCAGTTTCGACGGCGCGATTGATGCCAACCCCGACTGGATCGTTATTGTAAGTTATAACGAATGGCTGGAGGGCAGCCAGATTGAGCCAGGGCAGGGCTACGGCAATGCCTACCTCGATCTGACCCGCAGCGAGACGGCTAAATACTTCGGCGCAGCCCCGCAGCCTACATCAACACCGCTGCCCAGCGACACCACGAGCTGTAGCGGCGCTAACCAGCAATTCTTCAGCGCCACCGGATTCTGCGTGCAGGATGCCTTTCTGGCCTACTGGAACGCCAATGGCGGGCTGGCCCAGTTCGGTTATCCGCTCGGCCCGCAGCATAATGAGACCAGTAAGACTGACGGCAAGGTTTACAGCGTGCAGTGGTTCGAGCGGGCGCGGTTCGAGTGGCACCCTGAGTTTGGCAATGGCGGCGCGGTGGTACTCGGCTTCCTGGGAGTGGAGGCAGCCCAGGCCGAAGGTAACAAGCTAGCCGCGCCGCCCTTTGCCCGCGTTGCCAACAATAGTCAAGGCCAATACTTTGCCCAAACCGGCCACAATCTGGCGCACGGCTTCGCCCTCTACTGGCAGACCCACGGCGGGCTGGCAATTAATGGCTACCCCATCAGCGAGGAATTCGTAGCAAACGTTGGCGGAAAGCCGTTCATTATACAGTATTTCCAGCGGGCGCGGTTCGAGTTGCACCCTGAATTGCCACCCGCCTACATCGTCAGCCTCGGTCAGCTAGGACGTGAACTAGCTGGCAAGTAGGGGATAAGTAGGGGCGAACCGTTGTTCGCCCTGTAGAAGTAGCGCCTTGCTGCAACCTTACCAGATGGCAAGAAAGTGGTGGTTCGCTTACGCCAGAGATATTGACAAGCGGGCAGTTATCGCGGATAATATCGAGAGCATTTTATGCAACTCCGCAAATCAACGAGGATCGGCGGGAGGGCAGTTAACGATGATTATCTCCACACTCGAAATGACCAAACCAACAACCAGCAGCCAGTTTGACCGCATTGACTACATCTCGCGCTGGCGTGAGATGGTCGAGTCGCGGCAACATCAGATTGATGAGCGGCGCGTCGGCCATTCTGAGATAACGGGCTGGACTGAGCAAGTGCGTAATTTCCATAACGCTCTGGCCCGCACCCGCTACGACGACTATGGCAGACCGTTGCGCGATCCCTTCCTTGCCCATGTGGCGGAGAAGGTCTATCCACGCATGACAGTGTTGGATGTAGGCGCTGGCACAGGCCGTTTCGCCATTCCCCTCGCTCGCCAGGCTTGCCGCCTGATCGCCACCGAACCTTCGGCGATTACTCGCCAACTGTTGATTGATAATTGCGCTGCTGCCCAGCTTGGCAACGTCCGCATTATCGCCAGCCCCTGGCCTGCCGCATTGGCCGAGGTGGGGGTGGAGCAGGCTGACATCACAATTTGTTCGCACGTTCTCTACCCGATTAGCGAGATTCAACCTTTCGTTACCGCTTTGGAGCAGGCCACGCAGATGAATGGCTTGCTCTTCCTCTACCTGCGGGTAGGTCAGGCCACCGATAATACCCAGGAATTGTGGCAGGAGCTATACGACGAGCCACTTACCCCCCAACCCGATTACCTCGATGCTTACAACGTACTGGCCCAGATAGGCATTGCTGCCAATATTACTATGGTGAAGACCGGCCTGCGCTGGCGTTTCGACTCGCTTGACGATGCAGTTGCTATCTACCAGGATCGGCTCTGCGTACGACCAGGCGATAGTGTCAGGCTCAGGCAGTTGCGTCACCGCCTGCGCGAATTGCTGGTCGAGGAGGATGGCGCATTGCTGATGGGTCGCGCAGGCGCAGCCCGGTCAGCGATTATTTGGTGGCAACACCACACGCCCTAAACTTGATCAACTAAGCCCCGAAGGGGGTTGTGGAGAAATCTCGAAGTTACCACCATGTTTATCGCAGTCGTTAACCCTTGATGCCAGAAACGACCCGCTTATGATAAACATTGAGTTAGGCAAGATTCTCCCCCAACCTTCGTTGGGGGCTTTTGCTTTTACCTGCTGCGCTCGTCGCAAAGTTGGCAGTGCCTGTGCTTCTTGCTGCTTGCTATATCCTCGTGCCAGCCAGTATAATATGTTCATAGCTTAAACAAATCGGACCATAGATCAGGATAGAAGGGCATATAGAACATGGATATGGACGAGGCCCGCTTCGAGGCGGCCATGACCACGGCGCAGTTCGTAGACCAGATGCAGGAAAACCAGGAGACTTTTATTGCAAACTACCAGCAAACCAAGATTGACGAGGCCGACCTTGCCTTCTTCCGAGCGCGGGGTCCGCTGCAGATACTGGCGCTGGTGGAGGATTGGTGTCCCGATGTGCTTGCCGCGCTGCCGGTAATGGCAAAATTGGCCGACGCGCTGGGCGAAGATACACTCAAGCTGCGCGTATTGCTGCGCGACCAGAACCTCGACATTGCCGATGCCTATTTGCAAGATGGCGCTTACCGTGCCATTCCGGTACTCATCTTCTTTGACGCGCAGATGCGGGAGCTTGGACACTTCATCGAACGCCCCGCTGCCGTGACCAATATGCTGCGGATGGCTGGGGAGGAGTTCCTGGCAGCCCACCCCGACTATTCAATAGACCGTGACCAACGCACTGATGAGCAGAACGCCGCCTATGGCGCATACCGCCGCGAGTTCCGCGCCAGCCATCGCCACGAGATAAACGGGATGCTGCTAGCCGACCTGCGCCAACTGCTAACGGCGTAAAAGGAGAAAGCATGGAGACAATCCTGATAGTTGACGATGAGCCGACACTGCTGGATACGCTGAAATACAATCTGGTCAAGGCTGGCTACAATGTGCGTACCGCCGAGGATGGGTTGGAGGCGTTGCAGACGGCGCGAACGGCCCAACCCAACCTGATCCTGCTGGACCTGATGCTGCCAGGGTTGGACGGCATCGAGGTTTGCCGCCTGCTACGCCGCGAGAGCGATGTGCCGATCATCATGCTTACCGCCCGCGACGAAGAGATAGACAAGGTGCTGGGCCTTGAACTGGGGGCGGACGATTACGTGACCAAACCTTTCAGCCTGCGCGAACTGCTAGCGCGGGTTAAGGCATTGCTACGCCGCAACGAAGTCGCTCGTACTCGCACTCTAATCGAGAGTGAACCGACCAGCCCAAAGGGCAGCATCCTGCGGGTTGCCAACCTGCTCCTCGATATGAACCAGCATCGCGCTAGCCGTGACGGAGTGGAACTCAACCTTAAACCGCGCGAGTTCGAGTTGCTAGCCTTCCTGATGCTCAACCAGGGCCAGGTTTTTTCCCGCGAGCAGTTGCTGGACAAGGTATGGGGCTATGAGTATGTGGGCGATAGCCGCACTGTGGATGTCCATGTGCGCTGGCTGCGCGAAAAGATTGAGGTTGACCCCTCCGATCCCCACTTGCTGGAAACAGTGCGCGGAGTAGGGTATCGGCTGAATGGCAGCGGCAAATAAGGAAGTATCAAACATAAAGTGTCTGCAAATGGCGAACCGCGGTTCGCCATTTGCAGACACTTTTACCGTATTCTTTATCCTCGGCTGATTGGTATTATGGCAATGCACTATGGGTTTGTCTATAGATTGAGCCAGGGCGAACAACGGTTCGCCCCTACAGAACTGTAGCATCGCCTCGGCAAATGGGTTATTACTTGCGCTCCGCGATTGGCAGGTAGTGCAGATCGCTCTCGCCTATCCACTCGGCGCGGGGGCGGATGATGCGGTTGTCGGCGTATTGCTCCAGCGCGTGGGCAATCCAACCAACCACGCGGCTGCACGCAAAGATGGGGATGAAAAGTTCGGTTTCCAGGCCCAGGTTGTGGTAGGTGCTGGCGGAGTAGAAGTCCACGTTGGGATAGATGCCCTTCTTGTCGGCCATCGCCTGCTCTACCTTTGCGCTGATCTCGTACCAGCGGGTGTCGCCGGTCTGTTGGCCTAGCTGCTGAGACATCTTTTTGAGGATGAAAGCGCGGGGGTCGCCGTGCTTGTAAACGCGGTGGCCGAAGCCCATCACCCGCGCACCTTTGCCTGCCAGCGCATTTGTCACCCACTCGTCGGCAAGGTTGGGTTCGCCAATCGCTTCCAGCATCTTCATCACTTCCTGGTTCGCGCCCCCATGCAGCGGCCCTTTCAGCGTGCCGATGGCGGTTACGATGGCGGAGTGCAGGTCGGATAGGGTGGAGACGGTGACGCGGCAGGCAAAGGCCGAGGCATTCAGTTCGTGGTCGGCGTGCAGCACGAAGGCGGTATCCATTACTTTAGACCGCAATTCGTTGGGCGTTTCGCCATCGAGCATATAGAGGAAATTAGCGGCGGCGTTAAGATCCTTACTTGGGGCAATCGGCTGCTTGCCTTTGGCGATGCGGTCATAGGCGGCTACCAGGGTTGGCACCTGCGCGGTGATGCGTACAGCCTTTCGCAGATTGGCCTCATGATCGTTGCTGCCTGCATCGGGGTCGTATAGACCCAGCAGGGAGACAGCGGTGCGTAGCGCGTCCATGGAGTTCGCGCCTTTCGGCCAGCTAGCCATCTGCTCTAGCACTGGCGCAGGCGCTTCGCGGTGGGCAGCCAGCTCGCCAACCAGGTGATCGTACTGCTGCTGGTTGGGCAGCTTGCCGTGCCACAACAGGTAGATAATCTCCTCGAAATTGGCGTTGGCGGCAAGATCATCAATGGTGTAGCCGCGATAGATGAGCATGGCCTGCTTCTCGAAGATGGTGCTAATTGCGGTGCTGCCTGCCACCACGTCTTCTAGCCCGGCGGGTGCGGCTTTCTTCTCAGTCAAGGTTTCAACCACGTTGTTGATTCCCCCTTCTTGTTGGAGTTGTAGAATGTAGAATGTAGAATGTAGATATTTACGTTATTAAGGCGGCTTGCGCTCACCCTGATAGCGCTAAGGAACTGGTCTCGCTGCTGTTCGAGCTGGCGCGGCGGCGGGTTGGCTTGGGTGGGGGGTTGGCCGCAGTCGAGTCAGGGGTGGCAGGCGCAGATACAGGTGGATCGGTAACAACCGTAGGCACAGGAGCAGCAACAACAATGGTGGAAACCTCAGCAACGCTGGGCGTGATAGGGGCGGATTGTGTCCCCTCTGGCGGAGTTGCAACCGCTGTGGTAGTAGCGCCATCATTGCTGGCAGTTGCGGTCGGCGGAAGGGTAGCCGGGGCAGTGGCGGCGGCATTAGCGCCATCATTGTTAGCGGCAGCAGCGGCCAGCGCAGCGGTGGCGGCGGCGGGCAGGTTGCCCGTTTCAGCATCAGGCGCGACATCACGGGGTGGGCGGGGCGTGGTGCGGGCGTGGTCGGTGCGTTGCACCACCATCATTGACATATTGCGCCCCTCCAGGCGAGGGGTTTGCTCCAGAGTACCCACATCGCGCAGCAGTTCGCTGATGGCGGTAAGCATCTCGCGGCCAAGCTCGGTATGGGCGTTCTCGCGTCCCTTGAACTGCACCACGAACTTGACCTTGTGGCCCTCTTCGAGGAAGCGGCGAGCCGCCTTCACACGAGTCTCCTGATCGTTTGCGCTCATCTTGGGGTAGAGGCGTAGTTCCTTGATGGTGATGGTTTTCTGGGTCTTGCGTTGCTCACGTTCGCGCTTGCCCTGGTCGTAGCGGAACTTGCCATAATCAAGCAGACGGCATACTGGCGGCTGGGCGGTGGGCGCAACCTCGACCAAATCAAGGCCGCGGCTCTGCGCCAGCGACAGCGCGTCGCGGGTGGGCATTACCCCCAGTTGCTCGTTGTTCTCGTCAATTACTCTTACTTCACGGACGCGGATACGCTCGTTGATGCGTAGGTTCCTGGCGATGTTATTGCTCCTCTCACTTATTCTTACTGTAGGTTGTAGATTGCAGATTGGGTAGCCTGGGGCGATCTTGCGGAAAGGCGCTATGCCCAAGCGTTGCGTGCAATTTACACCATATAATATAGCATATTTGTGCGTGTTAGTCAATGTTCTGCCCGCAAATAATCTTCGAGTTGCGCCGCTCGGTGCGCGGCAGTGTGTGCGGCCAGCACGCGGACGCGGGCGCGTTCACCGATAGCGCGGCGTTCATCCACGCTCAACTCGCGTAGATAGCGCAGCGTGTCGGCGGCGGTATTGGCGATCAATACCTCGCGATCAGTCACGAACAAGGTGTCCAACCCTTCCCACCAATCGCTTATAATTGGCACAGCGCAGGCGGCGGCCTCGAACAGCCGCACGCTGGGCGACCATCCGGCACTGATCATGTCGGCACGGGTGATGTTCAGGGTGAAGAGTTGGCTATTGTAGAAGGCGCGATGCTGCGTAGGAGGCAGGTGTTCGATGCGGGCCACATTGGGCGGCCATGCGATGCGGGCGGGATACTGCGGCCCGACGACCACGAAGCGGCCCGCCGCCCACTGCCGCGCTGGCTCAAGCAACAATCGCTCCAGCGGCGGTTGGCGATCATCGCTGTATGTACCCATATAGCCGAGGTCGTAGGCCAGTTCTTCACGCTCAGGATAATATAGTTCGGGGTCAAAAGAGCAATAAAGTGCGCGGGCAGCAGGGGAGCCATACTGCTGTTCTAGCCGCGTCAGGGTAGGCCCACCAGTGAAGGATAGATACAAATCATAGCGGGGGATCAACTCTAGCGATATGTATTCGCAATCGCCCCGCGCCAGCTTCGCCAAAGTCACTGGCGTGTCAATATCGTAGAAGGCGGTGCGCCGAGTGGCAGTTTGCGTGACCCATTCGCCTACCGCTACCCCATCTGGCACATAAGAGCCGACGATTACGGCATCCGCATCGCGCACCTCGCCGTCAAAGTCGTGTTTAAGCTGCTCCAGGCTAGCATATAGTTCGGTGCGACCATATGGCGGATGGGACAAATCTCGGTTGGCGGCGTACCAGGGTACGTCGCGCTCCAGGAACAGAACGTCATGCCCCCTCGCGGTCAGTCCGCGCACCAGCCCGCGCCAGGTGGTGGCGTGACCATTGCCCCACGATGAGGTTATGGATAGGCCGAGGATAACTATTTTCATCAAGTTGTCTCTTGTTGCCGCTTGACCTCGTAGAGCAGCACGGCGGTGGCAACGGAGAGGTTGAGCGAGTCGGCGCTGCCAGACATGGGGATACGCACAGCCTGGCCCGCTTGCAGTAGAGCGGCATCCAATCCTTCGCCCTCACTGCCGAATAGCAAGAGGGCGGGTAGTTGGTAACGCACCGCCCAGTATA
Organism: Chloroflexia bacterium; assembly: GCA_038230695.1. Taxonomy (GTDB): domain Bacteria; phylum Chloroflexota; class Chloroflexia; order QHBQ01; family QHBQ01; genus QHBQ01. The sequence goes on along the minus strand of JBBRMT010000227.1, from coordinate 295 downwards.
GTGTGTCTGCCCGATCAGAGGTGGTATAAACGCTGACACCCTGTGCCTGGCACCAGGCCAGCAACGCCGCGCTATCGTCCAGCGCCACGGTCGGCACGGTGAACAACGTCCCCATGCTGGCTTTCACCGCAGTGGGGTGATAAGGGTCGGTGGACTCGCCCAGCAGGATGATGCCGCTGCCGCCTACCGCATCTACATTGCGGATAATAGTACCAAGGTTGCCGGGGTTGCCCACCTCGTGCAAGGCGACGAACAGCGAAGTGGGCGTAACCACTAGCTGCGCCAATTCGGTTTG
>JBBRMT010000226.1:0-7603 GCA_038230695.1 Chloroflexia bacterium | reverse complement strand
TTCTTGAACAGCGGAGCGGGCTGGCCCAATGGCTGGCCCGGCGGCAGGTCGCGCATCTCCCAGCTTTCTGCACTCACCTCACCGCTGTAGCCAAGCATCTGGTGCAGCTTCTGCGCGGAGAAAGGCAGGAACGGCGCGGTCAGGATGCGTAGCGCGGCCAGGGCTTGTAGCGCGACGTAATAAGCGGTCGCCGCCTTGGCCTTGTCTACCTTGACCGTCTTCCACGGCTCCTGCTTGTCGAGATAGACGTTCGCCTTGGTTGCCAGGGCCATTACCTCGCGCAGCGCCTCCTTCAGCTTCACCCTGTCAATCAGGTCACCTACCGTGTCGAAGGCAGCGCGGGCATCGGCCAGCAGTTGGCGATCATCATCACCGATATGCTCTTGCTGCGGCTCCGGCACCTTGCCCTCGAAGTTCTTGTAGGTGGGGTTCAGCACGCGGTTGACCAGATTGCCGTAGGTAGCGACCAGTTCATCGTTGTTGCGGCGGAAGAACTCGGCCCAACTCCACTCGCTGTCGCGGCTGTCGGGTGCGGCGGCGCAGAGGTAGTAGCGGATCGGGTCGGGGTCGTAGCGCTCCAACACATCGGGCAGCAGCGGCACCCCCCCTTTGCTGGCGCTCATCTTCTGCCCGCTGGCAGTCAGGTACTGCGTGGCTGGCACATCGTAAGGCAACTCCAGGTCGCCATAGCCGAGCAGTATCGCAGGCCAGATGATGGTGTGGAAGGTGATGTTATCTTTGCCGATAAAGTAGACTGCCCGCACTGGCGCATCCGGCTGCGGCTGCCACCAGTCCTTCCACCGCTCCGGCGTACCTTGCAGCGCGGCCCACTCGATGGTCGCAGATAGGTAGCCGATCACCGCGTCGAACCAGACATAAATGCGCTTGGAGTCGAACTCCGGGTCGGCGACCGGCACCGGCACGCCCCAGTCGAGGTCGCGAGTAATCGCCCGCCCGTGCATCCCTTCGCGCAGTGAGCCGAGAGTGAAGTTGTAGACATTGGTGCGCCAGTATTGCTCATGGCCTTCACCGATCACCCACTGCTCCAGAATCGGCTGCAGCTTCGCCAGATCGAGGTAGTAGTGAACGCTGGGCTTGAAGATGGGTGGATTGCCGCACAGCTTGCAGCGGATGTCCAGCAGTTGGATAGGGTCGAGCAGATTGCCACAGTTGTCGCACTGGTCACCCCGCGCCTCGTTGTAGCCACAGATCGGGCAGGTGCCTTCCACATAGCGGTCAGGCAGGAAGCGGCGGTCGGTTTCACAGTAGGGCGCATCGGCGGTATCCTTGTAGATATAGTCCTGCGCCATCAGCTTGAGGAAGATAGTCTGGGTGGTTTGATAGTGGTTGGGCGTTTCCGTGTCGGTGTAGAGGTCGTAGCTGAAGCCCATCTGCTGCCAATTCTCGCAGAACAGGGTATGCACGCGATTGACCAGCTTGGCGGGATGCACCCCGGCTGCGTCGGCCTTGACGGTGGTGGGCGTGCCGTGTGTGTCACTGCCGGAGACCATGATCGTCTCCTTGCCCCTCATCCGCTGGTAGCGCACAAAAATGTCGGGCTGGATGCCTGCGCCCGCGATATGCCCCAGGTGACGCGGCCCCACCGTGTAGGGCCACGCTACGCACACGAGGATGCGTTCTTTATCGTTGTCACTCATTTGCTTGATTGCTCCTTAATACATATCCCGTAGTTCAAATGTTTGTTGCTGCCCCAAACAAGATAAGGCAAGCAGGCACGGTAAATTGCACCCGGCTATGGTGATTGATAAGCCCATAACCAGGCGTGATTTAGCATCACGCCCTTGCCCACCGCCATTAATTGCAGATTGCAGATTGCAGATTATAGATTGTAGCTGCTCGTTCATTGTTTTCCCTACCCAGGGCGAGTGCAGCCCGCCCCTACAGAATACTTATCTTTTCCTTTTGTAGGTAACAATCAGCCCACTGGGGGGTTGCAGTTCGTAACTCAAAACTCAAAACTCAAAACTAATCATACTTGCCACGCAGATCATTCAGCCGCACCTTGAGGATGTCGTTGAAGTTACGCAGCGAGTCCTTGATCGGATTAACCTTGCTGCCCTCATAGTGCCGCCACTCGACCGGCACTTCGCGGATGCGATAGCCGCGCTTCTGCGCGATGTATAGCACCTCCACATCGAAGCCCGTAACCATAGCGCCCTTGACCACTCCGGCGTTCGCGCCGTACAGTTGCATCCGCTGGAACAAATCCTGCGCCGTCTCATGGTTGAATAGCTTGAAGCCGCACTGGGTATCCTGGATGCGACGGATGGCGATTACCCGCACCATCATATTGAATACGCGGCCCATCAGGTGGCGATAGGCTGGTTCATCGTAGCGAGTTGCACCCACCCCTTCGCGGGAGCCAATCACCACCGGGTACGGCCCATGTTTCACCCCACCGCGCTCGGCCCAGGGCAGCAGTTGCTCGACAGCGTTTATCGGTGTGCTGAGGTCGGCATCGCTGAACAGCACATATTTACCCCGCGCCGCCAGCATCCCGCTCCGCACCGTGTAGCCCTTGCCACGATGCTCATTACGCAGCACCCGCATCTGCACCTTGCCATGGTCAAGATGATGCGCGTTGCAGAAGCCCTCGGCAATCGCGGCGGTATCATCGGCGCTACCATCGTCAACTACCAGCAATTCACTATCGTAGTCCCGGCTAGACAGATAGTCGGCCACCAGCCCCAGGGTCTTGGGCATCCGGTGCGCCTCGTTGTATGCAGGGATTACGACGGTAAGGTAGGGGGTAAAGGTCTCAGCGTGGGCCTGCTCCGACAAGGCGGTTATCTCCTCGGCTCTGCAAAAGTCACAACCCGGCCTGCGATAATCAAGTGCGTCATAGGGTTATACCTTTTTGTCAAACAGATGTTATGTTCAGTAGGGGCGGGCGGCTGCCCGCCCTGGTGCAATTTACACCGGCTGCTCGGCTATATGGTATAGATTGGGTTGCGGCTGCACTTGTATAATACAGAGTATAACATTTTTGCCGCTCTTGTGCAAACGTAGCGCATCGGTCATTATGTGTAGGGTTCGATACATCAAATTGCAATCTGTGGCTGGCGAAGGGGTAGATTGCGTCCGCCCTGCTGCGTCATCGTTGTGATCCGCACCCCTATGTGTTATGTTGTTTTATCGAAATTGTGGTATAATAGAGTAAGAGTTATCGAAGTTGAGATTATCGCTTCAGAGGTAGTTCCCCTTATGGACATAGTTGTGCTGGTTCTGCTGGCGGTGGCAGTTGGTTTCTTTGTAGATTTGTTCGTTCCTGGCAAGCGACCCTGGGCCTGGCTGCTTACCATGCTGGCTGCGGTGGTGGGCGGCGCGTTGGCAGGCTACTCCTTCAGCGACATCTATCCCTTTATCGGCAATCTCTCATTCTGGCCCGCTCTGGTTGCTACGCTAACTGCCGCCCTGTTGGTGCGCGTAGCCCTACGCCTCACCCGCCGACCCTCACTGCGCTTATGGCACAATTCCTGCTTCTTGACAAAAGCATCGAATGGCAAAGTGAAAGTAGGAGGTTATGATTCATGGTTAAGGAAGAGCAAAGCAATGGCCTGATGTTTGGCGGGCTGTTGGCGGGCGCGTTGATTGGCGCGGGCGTAGGGCTTGCGATCACACCGCGCAACGGGGAAGCGAACCGTCGCGCCCTGGAGCTAAAGGCCAAGCGGCTGGCGCTAGACTTGCGCCATAGTGTGATCGAAACCACCAATACAGCGCAGGTGTTTGTGGGCGAGAAGGCGAGCCAGGTGCAGCAGGTGGTTAGTGAGAAGGCCACTCAGGTGCAGCAGGCGGTTAGCGCCACTGCCGATAACGTGAAAGCCAGCGCCAGCGATGTCGCCAATACGGTACGCAGCGCCGCAGAAACAGGGGTGGAGAATGCCCGCCAGGCGAGCGGCATTGTGGCCGATACAGTCCGTCAGAAGGCGGGCGATGTGCGTCAGGCCACTGGTGGTACGGTGGGCAACGTAAAGCAGAAGGTTGACGAGTTGCGCGGCGCGTCGCCCAACCCGATTACTTCCGACGACGTGCCGGATAGTGTGGTCATCATCCCCGTTCGCGCCAACGACCAGCCCTATTCATCTTTATGTTGTCCGGTATGCAGGTCAGCCTGATCTGTCACCAACAATCTGCAATCTAAAATATCTGCAATCTGCAATTACCAAGAGGGAGGACTAGCACCATGTTTCGAGGAGTACGCACAGCCGCCAAGTATTTTGCCATCGGTATCACCCTGGGTCTGCTCTTTTCGCCGCGCACCGGTGAGGAGAACCGTAAGGAGTTGCTAACCTGGGCGCGTGGCACAGTAGGCGAACTGATGGGTAAAGAAGCCGATATGGTTCGTGACCTGGCCGACCGGGTGGGCGAACAGAACAAGACCCTCGGTCGCGCCGTCAACGCGGTTGGCGACAAACTTGACGAGGTGGCCGCCGACCTGCAGTAGTGAATGAAGCTGGTAGAAGGTAGAAGGTAGAATAAGGTGGCAGCGTTCACCAGCTGCATTAAGCCATCCACCTTCTGACTTCTACCTTCATGGCGATCGGGGTGAACATAGGCGACACGCTTGACCCACTTATTGCCTTGCAACTATATCTTATCAGGGTAACGGGCAAGTAGGATACCATTCAGACCAGCTAACAGTGACCTGCCTGTAGCATAACGGCGTAACATCAGCCCCGCTTGACCGTTGCAGTAATCAAGGCGAAGTTAGAACTAAACAAGGTTATCGAACGTATTTTACACACCATATTGCTTTGCTCCGCAGTACCAGGCAGCAGCAAACCGAAAAAGGAAGGACGGCAGTCTAATGAGGACAACTGGCACAGTCAAGTGGTTCAACGACAGCAAGGGATACGGCTTTATCCAACAACCGGGCGGTGAGGATGTGTTTGTTCACTACAGCGCAGTGCTGGGTGAGGGCTTCCGGTCGCTAGTCGAAGGTCAGGAGGTAGAGTTTGACCTTGAGGATGGCCCAAAGGGGCCGCAGGCCCGCAATGTGGTAAAGATTGGCCCATCCCCAGCAGCAGCCCCGCGCCCCAGTGCAGGCCCGCGTGATTATGGGCAGCAAGGCGGTTATGGCGCACCGCGTGGTTATGGCAACGAACGTGGCCCCGGCGCTCCGAGTTACGGTGCGGAGCGTAGCAACGGACCACGCGGCTATGGCAACGAGCGCGGTCCTGGGCGTGGCTCTGGCAATGAAGGCTATGCGCCACAAAGCGGTTATGGCAACGAACGCGGGGGGTCACGTGGCTACCAGCAGGGCGGCAACGAGCGCAGTGGGCCGCGTAGCTACCAGCAGGGTGGCTACCAGCAGGGCGGCTACCAGCAGGGCGGCTACCAGCAGGGCGGCTACCAGCAGGGCGGCTACCAGCAGGGTGGCTACCAGCAGGGTGGTAACGGCGGTGAGCGTGGCTACCAGCCTCCGGCTGGCTACGAGCGCGGTGGTGGTCCGCGTGGCTACAACACCGAACGTGGCTACCCACCACAGGGTGGCTACGCGCCCCAGAGCGGCTATCCCACTAACGATTATGGCCGCAACCCTGGCAACGATTATAACCCCCAGAACGCACAGAACGGGCCAGGCTACGAACCCTACAACCCGGTCAACTATCCGCCCACCAACGAGCAACTCGCTCCGCCCGACTACAACCCCAGCCGCGGCCCTCTCGATGAGCAGGATGAGGATCAGCTAGCCTAAACCGTGGGACTAAGGGACGCGGACTGAGGAATCAGTGGGGCAGAGTTGCGGCTCTACCAGCGTATTAGTCTCACAATAATATAAAGCCCGCCTCTTCTTGCCAGGAGTTGCGGGTTTGCTTATGACAATATGAATACTTAAACTTCAACTCAGTCTTCAGTCCTCAGCCCTCATCACTGAATACGCCCGCTCCGCCTGCGCGGCCAACGTTGCCCAGTCGAACCTGGCCCACAGCCGTGCCTGGGCCGCTGTGCCGATGCTGGCACGCAACTGGCTGGAGCGTAGCAGCCGCAGGGTAGACTCGGCGAAAGCAAGATTATCGCCCGCCTCTACCAGCAACCCCGACACGTTATGCTCCAGGTACTCGCCCACCTGCCCTACCCGATCGGCTACAATTGGCAACCCTAGCGCCATCATATCTACTAGTCGCACCGGACACTTGGCCCGATTAACCAGCGTATCGTTCATCGGGAAGATACTGACATCCGCCGCGCTGATCAGCCGCGCCAGGGTGCCGTTCTCTAGATCTGAGGGCTGGATGGGGCGATATACGATGCAACTCGCCAGCCCGGCCTGCGCCGCCATCCGTCGCATCTCGTTCTCCTCGCCAAAGAAGCCGCTGCCCAACACCAGCAGGCGCACATCGCGCATCTCGGCCACCACCCGTTTGAGCAATTCCACCGCCCGCGCTACGGGAAACTCGACGAAGCGGGTGTACAGCAGCAGGGTGGGGTTGGCGGCAATGCCCAATTCCTCGCGCATTCGCATCACCTCGGCTTCATTGGCTGCCGCCAGCCAGGGGTCGTACTTGGCGTGTTCCGCGCCGTTGGGTAGATAGAAGACCTGTTGCGGCGCGACCCCTTGTCCCCACACCTGCGCTTCAAGTGTGCGGCTCGCCACCGTCACCGCTGTGGCGCGGCGGGGCAGATGCTGCTCTTGCCACTGAAACAGCAGGCGTTGAAGCAAGCGGTAGCGGTTGCGCTCGTTCCAGCCACCACGCCCCTCCCAGTCGTCATGGTCGAGTATCCAGCGGGCGCGGCGCACCCTTAGAATGTCGGCGGCCAACCCGCTGTACGCCTTCGGCTTGAACACATGGATTACGTCGGGCCGCGTTGCCAACGCCCGCTGCGCCAGCAGCAGCGGCAGGCGCGGCAGCAGCGGGTGGGGCAGCGCCACGCTCTCTACTTTCACGCCGCTATCTTCCCAGCACAACCCCCCCTCGCTGGGATTGTCCCACGCCGGGATGATGACCCTGACGCAATGCCCCCGCGCCGCCAGCGCCCGCGCCAGTGGCAAGACCCGCTCCCGCGTGGTCCCCTTTGGCCGCAGCGCAAATGGCGCGATCATGGTGATTTTCATGTCCTGATTATATCATGCCTCAACCTGATATAATAACTCCATGCAAACAAATAACCCTCCCCGCGCTTGGCAGGTATTGCTGATTGGTGGCGCAAGCGGCGTGGGCAAGACCAGCATCAGCTACCGCTTGGCGCAGCACTATGGCATCGGCATCACCGAGGTGGACGACTTTCAGGTGATTCTGGAGCGCATGACCGGCCCTGAGCAGTATCCCGCGTTGCACTTCTGGCGTACCAACCCCGATGCGGCGCGGCGCATGGACGAGGAGCAGCACTTGCAGTTCTTCATCAGCTATGCGCGGATAATGGCGGTGGCCCTCGAACTGGTAATCGCCAACCATATTGAGAGCCGCGCACCCATCATTCTGGAGGGCGACTTCATCCTGCCTGAACTGGCAACCCTGCCCGCCTACAATGGCATCGCAGCGGCGGGTCAGGTACGCGGCTTGTTTATCTACGAGCCGGATGAGCAGCAGATTGCTCGCAACTATCTCGCCCGCGAGGGCGAACAGCAACCCGGCCGGGC
>JBBRMT010000225.1:0-7704 GCA_038230695.1 Chloroflexia bacterium | reverse complement strand
GAGACCGAGTCGCGCCGCCAGCGCAGCCTGATGAATATGTCCAACCTCGACGCTTTCGCTGCGCTCAACTTCGCCAATTACGATGCCAACATACCCGGTGTGCGCGAGGCGTTCAATGTCTCCCGCGACTTCGCCCGCCACCCGGAAGGCTGGCTGCTGCTATTCGGCGGCTTTGGCTGCGGCAAGACCCACCTCTCTGCCGCAATTGCCAACGAGGCGCTGGAGCGCGGTATCAGCACCTACTTCGCGGTAGCTCCCGACCTTTTGGATCAGCTTCGTGCCGCTTATAGCCCCACTACCGAATTGAGCTTCGACGAACGCTTCGAGCATATTCGCGGTGCAGCCCTGCTGGTGGTAGACGATCTCGGCACCGAGAACGCTACCCCCTGGGCGCGGGAGAAGCTCTACCAGATCTTCAACCATCGTTACAACTACAAGATGCCTACCGTGGTCACTACCAACGTAGACCTCGACCTGATCGAGCCGCGCATCCGCTCTCGCCTGTGCGACAAGGTTATCTGCAAGCAGATCTTTATCCAGGCCGACGACTATCGCCAGCGTCCCGACCAGTATCGCTATAAATAACACTGACTAATGTTGTAAAGGAAACCATCATGATCGCCCTTAGCAATCGCCTACATACGTTTGCTCGCCCCGAGATCAAGGAGAGGATGATTGAATTCTTTACCAGCATTCTAGGTTGCGAACTTCTTGTGATCTCCGATGCAAAGAGTATGCCAACCACAATCGTCGTATTCGTATTCCCCAATGGCGCATCTTTGAGCGTTGAGTTTACAGCAGATGCCCTTGATGCGGAGCAAGCACGACACGGAGCGTGGTTTGAGTTGAAAACTGACGATGCGGCTGCGCTGAAGAAGAAAGTTCTGGAGTTGGGTCTGCCGAGGGTGTCATACTCAGGTAACGGCTACTTCTACTTCCAGGCACCCGGAGGACAAGTATTGCGGATTGCCTCTACCAGCGAGCGCTGCGAGGTCGAATGTCATTCTTTTAGCGTACTACGCCTGCTGCGCGTGATAGTGGTTACACCATCATCTTGTTATCCACATCCACCACCGGCCCGTTAGAGGTACTAGCCTTCACCTACACTGAGTCGCCCAGCCGTTCCGCCAGCTTGAACTGCTGCTGCTTTGCCAGATAGTGCTGCATGGTGGTGACGTACTCGGCGTGGCTCCAGGTTAGTGGCGAGACGGATAGTGGTGCGCCGGTATAGGGATTGATCTGCTCGGCCAGCACGCTGCTGGGCAGGCTGTGCTTGCACACCCAATCCATGATGTCGAGCGCGGGCTTCAGTTCGTCCATGTTTTGGGCGATGGCGATGTAGTAGTCGGCCAGCCACAGGTTGCAGATGTACCAGGGGTTGCCGGTCACATCATGGCTCACCCGCTGGTAATAGTCATCCTCATAGCGGGCCAAGCCGCCAACCTCGGTGTTGATGGTCAGCTTGTCGCGCATCACCTTCATCGTGCTAGCGGTCAGGTTGTCGTTGGGGTCGAACATCCCGAACTTGAACAGCCCGACGATGCTGCTGTCCATAGTGTAATCCTTGCTGATGTTTCCATGCTCGTCCACATTGACCATACGTAGGAAGGTGCCGCGCTCCTGATCGTACATATGCTCGACGCAGGCCGCCTTGATCTCATTGGCGGCGTTACGCATCTCGGTTGCCGCCTCGATGTCACCGAAGATGTAGCAGAAGTTTGCCGCCGCATTCAGCCCGGCCCAGACCGCGCCCACGGTGAAGGCCATAATCCCGCGCCGCTCTTCCCACAAATCGTATGATGCTTCCGGCAGTTTGGTATGCGGTTCGCGGTACTTGACCATAAAATCACCCGCTGCCCTGATTACGCGGCGATAGAACCTGGCGATGAACTCCAGGTCGTGATACTTTTCGTAGTGGTGCCACATTGCGTAGAGGATGAGCGCAGTCTCATCCTCCTGGATTGGCAGTTGGGGGCGACCCTGGCTGTCGGCCCAGGGGTGCCAGCTAGAGCCAAGCGAGCCATCGGCGTTGTACTTGTGCAGCAGATAGCCGTGCGGGGTGATGATGTCGTGGATAAGACTGAACAGCGCCCGCGCCGGATCCTGGAAGCCCGCCTCGTCGAAGGCATATATGACCAGCGCGGCATCACGCGGCCACATATAGGCGTAACTGTCGCGGGCAAAGGCAAGGATGTCGAAATCGGTGCTGGCGATGACTGCGCCATGGCGGTCGAGCTGGGTACGCATGATAAGGAGGCTGCGCTTGTAGAGGTCTGCGAGGTTGGCGGGAATGTCGTCCCAAGCGACGGAGGTCTTGTTAGCCCACAGTTTCCAGTAGTTGGCGGTGCGGTCGAGAAAACTCTGGGGGTGGCGCTCCTGCACGAGGCTGTCGTCACCCATCACCTCCTCGTGCGTTTTCCCCGCGATCAGCCAATGGTAAATGGTTTCGCAGTCGTTGGCCTGAAGATCCTCGATGTATAGAGCGATGGTGCAGTCTACCGACCCCTGGGCAATGGGAGCGCGTTGTAGGTGGCCGTCCTCGGCATCGCGCCAGGTGCCTTGCGCTCCGCCCACTTCTTTCACCCCGCAGGCCCAGCTATCTATACCATACTTCTCGCCCACCAACCCATTCATCAAAAAGTATCGCTGCCCTTTGTAGGCGATCATGAAGTTGCCGGGGTTGATGCCGTCCTGGTGAGGGTCGTAATAGACCGTATCACCAACCGCCTCGCCATAGAGGTGCCAATCATAGTGGAGGAAGAGGCGCACCTCTTTGGCGTGGTTGCCCAGATTGGTGATGTCGAAGCGGCGGAAGAAGATGTCGCGGTCGAAATCCACGGTATCGTGGCAGACAATCTTCAGCCCCAGCCGCTGGTTGGTCAGTATCACCTCAGTCACCATGGTCTCGGCTTGATAGTGCATATCACGTTGCCAGGAGGAATCATCGAACCAGGCAAAATCTGTCTGCATATTCTCGCCATCCTGCACCCAAACGCCGGTATGACAGATGTCGCCCTCAGTATGGTTCTCCCTACCCACGTGTGGCCAGAAGATGTCACGCACATTGTAGTTGGTATCGAAGTTGATCTGCATTGCGCCATTGCCCAGCGGCAGGTCACGTGGCATGAGGGTTCCTCCTTAACGCTTCTTAAAATTGCCAAACTTACAAATCCTTTACGTTACCATCAGAAAAAAGGATTTGTTCGGTGAAGATGGGTATCAATCGAGGGCAAATATGATGACGCTGACGTTATCAGTAGCGCCGCGCCGCTTGGTCTCCTCGATGAGCGCACGGGCGGCTTTCTGGGCATCGTAGCGCAGCACCAGGTTAGCCATATCGCTATCCTTGAGGTGGGCCTGCAGGCCATCGGAGCAGAGCAACAGGCGGTCGCCCGACTGCAAGGGGTAGGAGCAGGTGTCAATCTCAGAGTTGGGTTCGGTGCCAAGCGAACGGTACAGCACGCTACGGTGCGGCGATTTGGCCGCCTCAGCGGGGGTAAGCTGGCCCAACTCCACCAGGCGGGCGACCACGCTGTGGTCGGTGGTAAGCTGCACAATGGTGCGATTGCCTGCGCCCTTCATCGAAACGCCCAGGCGGTTAATCAGATAAGCGCGGCTGTCGCCAATGTGTGCCAGCCAGACCCGCTCCATGGTGGGCGCAAGCAGCGCCAAGGTCGAGGTAGTACCCATGCCCCGCTGCCCGCTACGCTTGTGGGCTTGCTCGTAGATGCTCTTATTAGCCAGTTCCAGCGCCCGCTTGAGCAGGGCTTCGATGCCGTCGCCATCGCTGACGGCGGCGAGGTTCTCCATCACATAGCGGGGCGCGTCATTGACCGCGATGCCGCTGGCAACCTCACCAGCCTGCGCTCCGCCCATGCCGTCGGCAACAATGCCCATCCAGCCCCGACCCCCGCCCAACGCTTTGGGCAGGTCAAGCTCGTGGGCGAAGATCGAGTCCTCATTGTTCTTGCGAACTACTCCCACATCGCTGAGTTGGCCTAGCGTCACCTTGACGGTGGCAAGCTGGGCAGTGGCGGCAGCGGTGGGCAGTGTATGGCCGCAGGCGGTGCAGAAGTTGGCCCCGGCACGGTTGCGTGCGCCACATGCGCCACACAGCACCTCCGGTTCGCTGGGCAGCCGCTCAAGGCGGCGGGTGGTTGCTCCAGTGCCAGTGCTTGGCAGGCCGTCGAGTCGCGCTTTGATCTCCTCACCCCACGCCTCATTGCGCTCCACCTCGGTTAGCAGGCGGGTGCGGGTATCACGGTCCAGATTAGGCTTATCCTTGAGTTCGGTGCGGATATGCTCGCTCATCCGCTGCAAGAAGGTCAGGCACTCCTCCAGTTCCTCGCGGGTGAAGGTTTGCAGCGCCTGCATCTGCTGGGTAATTGCTGCCTGACCCTCGCTGCCCATCACCCTCCCGCCCGCTGCGCCACTGTCGCGCCAGGCTCGCGGTTCGTTATGCCGATCATGTTCACCCGCCACTGGTTGCCTCCTTGCTCGCTACATGCTTGCAAGCAGTATACACCAACCCGCGCTGACGGTCAACGCGATGAAGCGCAGTTCGCGGGGTTGCAGTCACTCGCTGTGTCTGTGCAGAAAGTCCAGTATGAGCGGTTGGCAAAGCGCAACTTTCGCGCTGGAGAATATGAGGTCGGTGTGTGAGGAGCCAGGTATTACGGCAAGCTCGGCAGTGGGGAGCAGGTGATACATCTCAGCCGCTTCCTCGACCACAGTAAAATCGTCACGGTCGCCAAGCAGCACCAGGGTAGGCGCTACGATCTGGGCGAAATCCTGCGCGGTATAGTTGAACCGTATGTTCCACATCGGTTTTATTTGTTTCAACAATGTCTGCCAATTGTCCGCTCCATGAATGCGCTTGAGCATCGCCGCCCAGTCTGGATCTTCACGCTCCAGTTGCTGGGCATCAACATCTGGCGACTGCTCATCACCGAGGACGGAGCGCACCCATGTGATAGACGCTTCACTGAGCTTGACCTGGGTGCCGCCGAATACGAGAGATTGGGGCAGGTCGGGATAGTTTATGCCAAGCTCCAGCGCCGTCTGCCCCCCATCACTGTAGCCGAATATCAGGGGCTTTTGGAGGCCAAGCGCCTGCACGAGCGCCGCCATATCATCCGCCATCAGCCGGTAGCTCATTATGCCAGTTGGATTGGCAGTGCGACCATGACCGCGACTGTCTGGCACAATCACGCGGTAATGTTCAGCAAAGCCCGCGATATAGGGCTTCCATGAGCCGCTGGTGAGCAGACCGCCATGGAGCAAGAGCAGGGGGTTCCCTTGACCATACTCTTCGTAATAAATGTCCAGGCCATTAGCCTGAATATAGTGACCTTGTTGTGCTTCAGGGTGTTCCGTTGTTGTCATAACGACCTCCTGTTAATTGTAGGGTTAGAAATAAGCGGTGAGCATTACGCATTGCGAGGTTTCATTTCCTTCAAGTGCATTATAGCACCTATGTTCGCATCTTGTCAACACAAGATACTGACAACACGTCATAAATGTCCTACTGCTTATAGGGTGATGTTGCGCCAGCCTCAATCTTGCACCCAGCTACATCTACTCACCGTACCCCATTTGTGCGTGGTTTTGAGTTATGACGTGATGTCAGAAGATAGCCTTGACATCAACCCACAAAAAATGCTACATTACGATGGCATGAACACCATCCTTCTACATTCTGCATTCATCATTCAACATTTCGGCACGGGGGTACGATGAGCCTCGACCTTGCCAACCTGCTCGATGGCTACCGCGACGAGATCGCCCAAAGTTGGGTCAAGCTGTTGTACCAGATGACCGATGGCAGCAACCCGCCGCGCCCCGCCCGCTACAGCGCCCGCACGCCAGCGGAGTTGACCGGCAACACCCGCGACGGCATTGCGGCGGTAGCCGATTACTTCAGGCGGGGTAGCTATCGCCAGCTTGAAACCTACATCGAGCGCATCAGCGGTGAACGCGCCAACCAGGGCTTCGATGTCAGCGAACTGGTGCAGGGCTTCATCTCCCTGCGCGAGGCGATTATGCCGGTGGTATGGCGCGAGGTCAACTTCGAGCGCAGCGCTGCCCTCAGCGTGGCCTCCGATCTGGACGAGTTGATCAACTGGTCGGTGATCCGCCTCAGTAAGATTTACGCCAACAGCCTGAACGCGCTGCTTGCCCGCCAGGTGGACCGCCTGCGTACCAGCGAGGAACAGCTTACCGTGCAGAACCACGAGCTGGAGGAGCAGCGCCGCGAACTGGAGCGCAGCGTCAAGGAGATTAGCGCGCTGAACCAGAGCGCGTCGCTGCTGAACTCCACTCTCGACCTGCGCCAGGTACTTGACCTCATCCTGGTCGCCCTAAGCAGCGTGGTCTCCTACGATAGCGCCCGCATCATGCTGTTCGAGGAGGAGAACCCCGAAAACGTGCGCGTGGTCGCTGCCCAGGGCTTGCCGGAGCCGGTGGTACTCGGCGAGATTATCCCACTTGCCAGCCGCCCATTGCTGGCCGAACTGAGCAACGGCCCCGCCGATTTCATCATCGCCGAACTGAGCGCCGATGACAGTATCACTGGCAAGGATTGCTGGTGGCTGGGCCTGCCCCTCGCGGTCAAGGATGAACGCATCGGCCTGCTGACCATCAATCGGCTGATTACCACGCCCAACTTTGAGGAGCGCGACGGGCGCATCGTCCACACCTTCGCCAACCAGGCATCCACCGCGATTATGAACGCCCGCCTCTACGCCCGCAGCAGCGCGATGGCCTCGCTGGAGGAGCGCAACCGTCTTTCCCGCGAATTGCACGACTCGGTGGCCCAGTCGCTATTCAGCATGGTGCTGATGGCGCAGGTGGCCTGCACCATTATCGAGCAGGGTGGCGATCTGGCGCTGGCGGAGCAGAAGGTCGCAACCTTGCAGGAGACTGCCTCCGCCGCCTTGCAGGAGATGCGCTCGCTTATCTTCGAGTTGCGCCCGGCGCGGTTGGAGGAGGTGGGGTTGGCAGTGGCGCTCAAGCAGCACGCCGGTGAAGTGGCCCGCCGCAACGGGCTAGAGGTCAACTTCTGCGCCGAGGCGTTGCCCCGCCTGCCCGCCGACGTGGAGGTGGCGCTGTTCCGCATCGGTCAGGAGGCGCTTGCCAACGTGGTCAAGCACGCCCGCGCCAGCCGTGCTAGCCTGGCGATTGATGCCGACGATAGCCAGGTTATCCTCACCGTGGAAGACAACGGCGTGGGCATCAGCGCCAGCAGCAAGCAACGCGCCGCCGCGAACGGCAACGGTGGGGCCGCCGCTTCACGCTCCCTCGGCCTCACCTCGATGCGCGAACGCGCCGCCCTGCTGGGGGGCAGCCTCAGCATCGGCCCGCGCCGCCCCGAAGGCACCCGCGTGGTCGCCCGTATCCCGCTTACCAGCCCTGCTGGCATTGCGATAGAGAGTTTGCGGTAGGGGAAGAATGAACAAGCACCATCTCCTTGCCTGGCTATTGCTTGCCAGCCTGCTGCTCACCATAGCTGCAGCTAGCCCCAGCCAGGGCGAACAACGGTTCGCCCCTACGGATGGCAAGGCCGCAGTGATAGATCCACACCTGCTTACCAGCGGCAGCAGTGTCGGCTACTTCGCGCTGCTGCGCCAGCAAGCCAACCTTCAGGTTGGTGAACTTGGTTGGCAGGCGCGGGGCGATGCCGTCTACCAGCGGCTCACGGCGGCG
>JBBRMT010000224.1:0-7740 GCA_038230695.1 Chloroflexia bacterium | reverse complement strand
GCCATTAGTATCGGGCGGGGCGCAGCTGCAAGATACGCCAGGGAAAGGAATGCCGTCGAAGTTGAGGGATGGAGCGGGCATCGCCAGAGGGCTGGCGTTGCGCTGCACTGCGGAGGCATCGGGTACATTGCGGTGGGCAATGCCAGTCGAGTGGTTGGGGCTAGTCTCGTGTTCTGCCGGACTCTTGATTGGCAGTTGGGGCATATCGCGGAGGGGGGTGGAAGTGGTGTCGTGATAATAATCGTGGCCGACCACCATGCCATTACCCGCTGGGCTGGTGAAGTCGGCGAGAGAATAAGAACCGTAGGCGCTGGCATACTGGGCGTGGGTGTTGCCAGCCAGGTTGCCGCCATTGCCGAGGGTTGCCGAGGGTTGCACGACACTGCTGATGAACGCTACGGTGGCGATTGCCAGGCCACCAACTAGCACGAGAAATAGCGCAAGGTTGCGCCGCCGGGTGGGGTTTACAGAATGCACTGAGCGTATCCTTTCTTCTGCTCCGCTTTGGAGCATTTGAGCGAACCAGTCGTCATTGACATGGCGGCCCGTAGGCTAGGATTGCAACAGCGTCGTTGCTGCTGCGCGAGGATAGCAGATTCGCATCGCTATCGCGTCCGATACGCATATGGTGGTGGCAGTCGTGGGAAAGGGGATAACCGTGTATTATGATCGTCAGGCAGGAGTTGGCTTGCTAATGGGGGACAACAGGTTAGGGAGCCGTGGGGCAATGCCTTTCCAGGCATGGGGTAACGATAGATGTTTATTACTTCCGCGCAGGTAAGGTTGGGTATGCTAAACACAAGTTGGCACATCATGCGCTAACCTCTTCCTTCCGTGGGCCATAAACACTTATTGATCCGCTCTCCTTCGACCGGGGTTGGGTTCTCAGGCCAGCAGCCACCACCGCTGGGACTCCACCCTCACGAACGCTGCCGTAGATGCAGATGAAGGGGGATGGCATAGTTTATCACCTTCAAAGCCGTTTTGCAACTTTTGGTATATAGCCAATTAGTACTATTTTCCTACCCGCTTTTTGAACCTTACTGATTACCTTACCATTCTGGTAAGTAATTACCACTAAACAGGTAAATGGGATGTGCAACTAAACGATCAGCAGGGCTGGCAATTTGACAAAGCAGCAGCAAGTATGTTATTATCAGTCCGATTTTCCAGAATAAAGTTAAGTCATTCGCCACATTCTGCACGCAATATTATGTCATATTGGCGGTTTAACCGGCCCGGGCAGGCCGGGAGCAGCGCAGATGTGGGGCAGCTTTCGGTTCGCGTTTGTAGGGCGCAAACGCAACGCAACCGGCAGCAGGCTGGGGAATGACCGCGCTGCACCCGCCAGCTTATTTTCACTCGTCGCTGGCAGAGGCAGGGCGCTACATCGAACAACTAGTGGAGGTGCAAGTTCTCAGTGGTAGAAGGTAATAGACGCGGCGACTCCGGTCGCCGTTCGCTGGCTGCCGCCACGCTGGTTGCGGCGCTCCTGGTCGCTACCATACCGGCGACCCGCAGCAACGCTTCACCCACCAGCGCCTACTTTGCGGCAACCGGCTACATGGTGGCTGGGCCGCTGCTGGATTACTGGCAGGGACACGGTCAGCTTGCGATCATCGGCTACCCGATCAGCCGCGCCTTTGCCAGCCCCGATGGGGCTACCGCCCAATTCTTCGAGCGCAACCGCCTGGAGTTGTGGGCGGATGGCAGCGTGACCATGGGGCTGCTGGGCGACACGCTAACCCAGGGCCAACACTTCCCCACGGTTGCCCCCTTCGCCAAGAGCAGCAAGCACGTATACTTTGCCGCCACCGGCCACTCGCTTAACAACCGCTTCCTTGATTTTTGGAAGGCGAATGGGGGGCTGGCTCAGTTTGGTTTCCCCATCAGTGAACCGACCGATGCTGGCAATGGGCGCATCATCCAGTGGTTCGAGCGGGCGCGGTTCGAGTGGAGCGATAGCAACCCCGATGTGGTGTTGATGGGCTTGCTGGGCCGCGAATACGTGGCGCAACACCCGCTGACCACCTCACAGACGCTGCCCAACAACTCCACCGCCGCACAGAAGTCGGCTCCTGCCAGTCCGCCTAACCCGCCCAGCAAGGCCAACCCCACCCCACCGAGCGGCGATGGCTACGCCAAGTGGCAGGCGTTGCCTGGCGCAGAGAAGCTGCACTGGTACGGCTGGTCCACCTACTTCAGCACCGATTGGAATACCCTGATTCGGCTGAACCAGGGTTGGGGCAACCTGCCACCCGACTTCCACGGCAGCGGGATGTACGCCGCCATCCCCGAAGACATCACCGAGGCGTGGCACCTCTACGGCCACAAAGTACGCATCACCTATGGCAGCAAAAGCGTGGACGCGCAATTGATTGACGTAATCGCCTACCGCGACATCCCCAGCGTAAGGGCGCGGGGCATCGTAGTTGACCTCAGCAACCAGGTGTTCGCCCGCCTCGCCTCGCTGGATGTAGGGATGTTGCAACTCAGCGTGCAGGTGTTGCCCTGACGCGCAGGCATGAGTACCTCATACTGTATACCTCACCAACCTGATCTTGATGAGATCCTTCGTAGGGGCGCAGATTTATCGCGCCCCGCTGAGGCTGCCAGCTATATAGCCACAGTGAAGACCCTCCCCAATGTGGGGAGGGCTTCTTTTTACCCACTGATATCCACTATGCAGCCTTGCGCCAGGATAAACGTTACAGTAGACAGACACCCAATCGCCCATAGTATACAAGGAGGTAGCCGATGCGCCGCGTTCGCACCCTGACTCTACTGCTCATCCTCGCGCTGCTGACCAGCGGCGGCTATCAACCCGCCCGCGCCCAGAGCGATCAGCATTACTTCACCGAGACCGGCTTCAGCGTGGGCGGCAAGTTCCTCGCATACTGGCAGGCAAACGGTGGCTTGGTCCGCTTCGGCTACCCCATCAGCGCGGAGATGGCGGAGCAATCGCCCCTGGACGGCAAGAGCGTGTTGGTGTGGGAGCAGGCTGGCGACCAGAACAAATGCCCTAACTGTCCGCCCACCCTCATCGCCGAAGATATACTCAGCGGCCAACGCTACGATTTGGGCGCGGGTAGTATGGTTCATGCCAGCTACGCCCACGCTGTCGCCTGGCTGGCGGATAGTCATACCAACCTGCCCTATGGCGAGTATAATATGATGTACAAAAACCTGGATAGCGGGTTGACCTTGACCGTCACTACCGTCGCGCCCAGATCGGTCCGCGCCATTGCGGTCAGCGCCAGCTATATAGCCTGGCAGGGCGGCGCAGCGGTGCGCGTCTACAACCTGAAGAGCGGCGCTATTACAACGATGGCCGAAGATGCGATTAGCTTCGCGCTGGATGGTAGCCAACTGGTATGGGGTAGCAGCAGTAGTTTGTCCTACGCTAATTTGGACAGCGATGCGCCGCCGATTACGCTTTATAATAAGCGCGCGGAAGCGCTAACCATCAAGGGTGACTATGTGCTGTGGAGCAGCAATGGCGGATTTGGCGAATGTGGACCATGCGACATCTGGAGTCTGAAAATGAGTGACCGCATCGCACTGCCGCTGATCACTGGCTACCCCGACATATACTCGCCACAGGTTGCCGGTGAATATCTGGTCTGGACCGACCTCAGCGCCAGCAACACACTCTACACCTCGTTGTCTGGCGTGTTCGCCGCTGGCAATTAGGGCCGGGCTAGCGGGCTGGGCCATAATAACGCCGTCGCAAATAAAGATACAGCGCAGTGGCGGAGACGACGGCAGCAATGATGTTGCGGGTGAGCGGGAAGCCGATTAGCGGCACGTTGGGGAAGAACAGGCCGAACAGCCAGCCGATCAGGATGATGTAGCCAAGCATCAGCGCAAGTCCCACTTGCCAGCGGCCTGCCATCAGCCAGCCCACACCGGGCAGGCCAATCAGGGCCAGCGCGGCTTCGACGATGACCGCATAGAAGCGGGTGTCGCGGCGAATTAGCATGGCAAGGCTTCTTTCCTGCGTAGGGGCGAACCGCTGTTCGCCCCAGATTAGTGTTCGGCCAGAGTAGTGGTGAGATCTAGGGTGTTGCCATTGCGGAGCAGGTGCAGGGTAACAGTGTCGCCGGGGTTGAAGTTGGTCAGAGTCGTGCCGAGGCCGTGGTCGGTGTCAATCTTGAAGTTGTTAATGCCAATAATCACATCGCCCACCTGCACGCCTGCGCGGTCGGCGGGGGTACCAGCGCGGACCTCGCGTACGAACGCGCCAGAGTCTAGCTGGTTGCCCTGCGCGTCCTGAAGGTTGTAATATGCGGCGATGCTGGGCGTAACCGCCAGGGTTGTCACCCCCAGATAGGGGCGGCTGACCTTGCCCTTGCTGATTAGCTGGGCGCTGATGCTCTTGACCGTGTTCGAGGGGATAGCAAAGCCCAGCCCCTCGGCAACATCGGGGTTGTTGGGGTCGGTGGTTCGCAGGATTGCCGTGTTGATGCCGACCACCTGTCCGTCGAGGTTGATAAGCGGACCGCCGCTGTTGCCATGATTGATGGCCGCATCGGTCTGGATCATATCCTCCATGCTGGTATCCGTACCCACCAGGTTGCGATGCACCCCGCTGATTACCCCCACCGTAACCGTGTTGCGGAAGTCGCCCAACGCGCTGCCAATTGCCACCACCGTCTCGCCAGGCATGATCGCGCTGGAGTCACCCAGGGTCGCAGTGGCGGGAACAGGGCCGTCCACCTTCAGTACCGCGATGTCACTGAGCGTATCGGTGCCGACCACTTGCACATTGTTGACCTTCTTGCCGTCGGCATAGATGACGGTGATGGATTGCTGGCCCGCGACCACATGGTTGTTGGTGATGATATGGCCCGCTGTATCCATAATCACGCCGGAGCCGAGCGCCTCGCCACCCGCGCCGCTGGGATCGTTGCTACCAAGCTGGTTGACCACAGTGACAACCGCGGGGCCGACGCTCTGCACCACGCGCACCACCTCAGTCTGGCGACCAGCGCCGGATAGCGGCGCAGGCACAGTGGTGGCAGTTGCCACGCTAGCTCCACTATCACCCACAGGCGGGGCAGGGGTAGCCGCCATCTGGCTGATAGGCACAAGGGTGGGGGCATACGATGCCGGACGGCCCTCCGGTAGCAGGTTGCAGCCAGCCAGCACGAAGACAATCAGAACAAGGGCAAGTATAGCGGATTTACGCATAATCAGAATCTCCTGATATATATACAACGGGGCAGGCTTCGACGTTCCAATTATAACACAGGGCGGTGGATAGCAGCATAACAAAAAGGCGCTGTAGGCTTCTGGCCTAAGCGCCTTTTCGCTCCGGGGAGGAGAGGTTGTGTGGTTGTAATTGGAGCCGTGTACCCCATCGGGGTTAGGGTACGACTGCTCACTTGTCTTTCGATCTGCCAGGGCTGATGTTCAAGGTCAGGAATAGCTGACCCATGGTAGTCTGCATGGTAATCCTCGCTTTCTTGTGCTAGTGGCGACGTTGGCAGGCGGGGATTACCGATGGGTAAGCCGCACCGTTAACGATGGTTGGGCCTGGGGACGCTGCTGTTGGCAGCCTCGAATAGCTGGCTCATAGTAACTTGCATTGTAATTCTCGCTTTCTTACGCTGCTTTAGCGGACTTATCATCCGCGCTGCTCGTCATTGCTGACACTGTTATTATACCAAGCGCCCATCTTTTTCACGTCATACTTGCGTGGTATCTACAAAGTGGGATTTGGATGTAGGGTAGCCTCATCCTTTGTGATGAGGGTAGGGCTTTATCAGGAGCATAGCATTATTGCGCTTCAAGATACTCCCCCAAACCCCCGCTGGGGGCTTAGGATCTTATAGCCACGCTACGCCCCTAGCTCGTAACATCGCGGCTCTGGATATTGAACAGCGTGAGGCCGAGGAAGAGCGCAGCGGCAACCAGCATATAGATAAGCGGTTGGGGGCCGTTGATGACGAAGAGGGAGGGCGTGCCTACCCAGCCAGTGGGGGCGGCGTAGCGCAGCAGGCTATCCATATTGTTGCCGATCAGGAAGTAGTCCAACTGACCGAGCAGGTTGAGGAAGCCAGTGGTCTGCAAGGCGAGGCCCAACAGCGGCCCAGCGATGAGTTCGGCCACACGATAGCCGAGCGATACGCCAAGGCCGGCAATGGGCGAACGGAAGAAGGTGGCGGCCATCATGGCAAACAGCGCGAAGGTCCAGAACGACAGCGTGCCTGCGCCGATTAGCCGCAATGCGCCGATCAGGGTGTCACCAAAACTCCAGACACTACTGTGGCCGGTGATTGCATCAATGATGGTGCCGAGGATGAAGCCAAGCAACTCATCAACCACACTGATCACGGCGGCAAAGATGAGCAGCAGCAGCGCCTTGCTCAACCACAGGTTGATGCGCCCTGGCCCGCGCACCAGCAGCAAGCGCACCGTGCCGAGGCTGAACTCGTTGCCAGCTATAATCGCCGCTACTACGCTGATCAGCAACGCCGCTAGCCAGCCGCTATCACTCATGAAGGTGTAGAGCGCATTCGGCATCTGCAAGCTGGGGGTCAAGGTGAAGGCTCCGCGAGAGCGACCGCTGGCAAACCCCGAAGCGACATAGGTAAGTATGAAAACGATGCTGGTGATGGTGATGATGGTGATCAGCATCGCCCACGGCAGCGGGCGCTTGCGTAGCTTCAGCCACTCCATCGT
The DNA here is from genome assembly GCA_038230695.1 of Chloroflexia bacterium. GTDB lineage: Bacteria > Chloroflexota > Chloroflexia > QHBQ01 > QHBQ01 > QHBQ01. Next base: position 1,053 of record JBBRMT010000224.1, on the reverse strand, counting down.
TCGCAATTGCATCATCAGTTTGTCGCTCCCTTCGCCATGCCAGCGCCCAGCAATGCGGGGTCAGGCTCCTCGGTCAATTCGAGGAAGATTTCTTCCAGGTTCGGCTTGTTGATGCGTAGCTCGGCGGCGAAGATGTCGGCGTGGGCCAGCGCGGCGTTGATGTCGGCGGAGCGGTCAGGCGGCGCGGTAACTACCAGGTAGCCTTCCGCATTGGCGCTGATGCCCGTGACGTATGGCAGGCTGGTGAGCAACTTGGAGGCAGCAGCGGGGTCGGGAACGCGCAGCCAGATTTCGCTGGCCTGGCTGTCGCCAGAGTGGAGCAACTCGGCGACGGTGGTCTCCGTAACCAGGCTGCCTAGCTTGAGGATGGCGATGCGGGTGGCAACCTGCTGGATCTCGAACAGGTTGTGGCTGGTGATAAACACCGTCTTACCCATCTGCCCCAGGCGGATGATCAGCTGGCGAATCTCCACCACCCCGGAGGGGTCGAGGCCATTAACTGGCTCATCGAGCATGATTAGCTCAGGGTCGCCCAGCAGGGTCGCGGCAATGGCGAGCCGCTGCTTCATGCCCAGTGAGTAGGTGCGATATTTATCCTGCTGGCGGTCGTGCAAATCTACCAGCTTCAATACCTCGTCAATGCGCGAGTCGGGCAGGCCGCCGCTGGCGAGGGCGACTACTTTGAGGTTGTCGCGCCCGCCGAGGTATGGATAGAAGGTGGGCGCTTCGACGATCGCGCCGACGCGGTGCAGCACAGCGTTGAGGTTGGTGCGGATGTCGCGCCCGAATAGCGATACGGTGCCAGCGGTGGGAGCGATCAGGCCGAGCAGCATCCGAATCGTGGTCGTCTTGCCCGCGCCGTTGGGGCCGAGGAAGCCGAACACATCACCGCGCATCACGTTCAGGTTCAGGTTATTGACCGCTGTGCGGCTGCCGAACCGCTTGGTCAGCCCGCTGGTGGTGATCACCGCCTCGCGGGGAGGGGCAACGAGATTGGGGTTTGCTTGCATAGCGCTCCTTGTATTAAAGGTTAGCTGGCGCATTGCCTGCCAG
>JBBRMT010000223.1:0-7759 GCA_038230695.1 Chloroflexia bacterium | reverse complement strand
TCTCGATGTGGCGACCAAGTTTAGCGTAATCGTTTATAAACTAGGCGGTTCCAACCAGCTTTATAATTGGGCGAGATTCTCCCCCAAACCCCCGCTGGGGGCTTGCATATATGACGATGCAAGATTCTCCCCCAAAACCCCACTGGGGGCTGGTATATCAAGGTTCAGCACAAACGCGGTTGCAACCGGCCGATGAGGATCCTCTACCTCAGCCAGTATTTCCCGCCGGAGGTGGGCGCAACCCAGACCCGCGCTTACGAAATGGCCCGATACCTGGCGACGCAGGGGCATCGGGTCACAATGCTGACCGAGGTGCCGAACCATCCATCGGGCATCATCCCGCCGCACTATCGCGGCAAGCTGGCGCAGTTCCAGCCGCTGGACGGCATTGATGTGGTACGCCTGTGGGTGATGGCCTCGCCACGCAAGGATTTCGCCCACCGCATGGGTTTCTATCTCAGCTACAGCGCAATGGCAACCGCGATTGCGCCATTTTTGCGCGGCAAGTACGATGTGATTTATGCCACCTCGCCGCCATTGTTCGTCGGACTGGCTGCACTGGCGATCAGCTATCTGCGCCGCATCCCGCTGGTATTTGAGGTGCGCGACATCTGGCCGGAGTCGGCGGTTATCCTCGGCGAGTTGCACAATCAGCGGGCGATTGCCCTATCCGAGCGGCTGGAGCGGGTCTGCTATGCGCGGGCGCGGCGCATCGTGGTGGTGACAGAAGGCATACGCAGCCGCCTGTTGCAGCGCGGCCTGCCTGAAGCCAAACTGGCTTTGATTAACAACGGCGCAAACATCAGCCAGTTTCGCCCCGAACCGCAGGCGGCTACCGTGCTGCGTCACGAGTTGGGGCTGGATGGCAAGTTCGTGCTACTCTATGCGGGGGTGCATGGACTGGCGCAAGGGATGGAGACGCTGGTGCAGGTGGGCGAGTTGCTGCGCGGCGACGATGATATTCGCCTCGTCTTCATCGGCGCAGGGCCAAAACAGGAGGAAACCGCCGCGCTGGTGCAGCAGCTTGGCCTCACCAACGTGCTGATGCTGGGCGAGAAGCCACGCGAACAGATGCCCGCTTATCTGAGCATGGCCGATGCCACAATGGTGCCGCTCAAGAAGGTCGAATTGTTCGAGGGCGCATTGCCCAGCAAGATGTTCGAGGCGCTCGCTTGCGCCACGCCGGTTATCCTCAGCGTGGGTGGCGAGGCGGCGGACGTGCTAAATCGCATCAACGGCGGCCTTAGCGTGCCGCCGGAGGATGCAGACGCAATTGCCGAGGCTGCCCGCTGGATGAAGGCGCACCGTGAGGAAGCGCAGGCGATGGGCGCACGCGGGCGGGCTGCGGTGGTCGCCGAATACTCGCGTGAGGCGCAGGCGGGGCAGCTTGAGACGCTGCTGCGCCAGGTGGTGGGCCGATGATACTTGCAGTAGCTAATTGCTTCAAGGTTGTGAGCGGGCAGCATTTCTCCCCCAAACCCCCGCTGGGGGCTTTTTGCCTTACTGATATTGGCGAGGCGCGACGATGATGCGCCACTTGCGGGCAATCGCCTTTCACGCCCTTTATTACCAGTTTGCCTGGCTCTACGATTGGGTAAGCAAACACTTCTTCCGCGACCAGTGGCGGCTGTGGCAGCAGGCTGCGCTCCCCCACCTGAAGGGCAACCGGGTGTTGGAGCTTGGCCCCGGCACCGGCGTGTTGCTGGTGGAAATGGCCCGCGACGGCTATCAAGTCATCGGCCTGGAACTCTCCCCTCCGATGCTGAGTCAAACCCGCAAGCGGCTACGCAAATACGCTAATGCCACCGACCGCCAGCGGGTGACGCTGCTGCGCGGGCGTAGCGAAGCCATCCCGCTTGCCTCAGCCAGCGTGGATAGTGTCCTCAGCACCTTCCCCACCGATTACATTACCGCCCCCGCCACTTTGGCCGAGGCTGCCCGCGTGCTGCGCCCCAGCGGTCGGCTGGTGATCGTTCCCGCCGGACAACTGCTGCCCCGCGACAACGCGGGCAAGCTGCTCCGCGCCGTCGAACACGCCGCCTATGGCAATGAGAACCCCAACACCCACTTTGCCGCGCTAACCGCCAACCTCGAAGCGGCTGGGTTCACCGTGCGTACCCAAAGTTGGAAGAACGGCCTGGGTGTGGCCATGGTCGTGATCGCTGACAAAGCGCGGGATGAGCCAGGAGTGCCGCTCAAAGGTTTCGATGAGCGGTAATGCGCTTCACAGGGGGCGCGATAAATCTGCGCCCCTACGAAGGCTCTCATCAAAATTGTTGTGAGTTAATAAGGCATGAGTAAAACGGATGCAAGGTTAAAATTGGTGTAAATATGGCAATAAAAACAGCCCAGGCTGTCTAAAGTCTTGACTTGCAGCCAATGGTGGGATATAATTATAGCTGAAGGGGCAGCCAAATATTTTGATGAGGGTACAAGTTGTGTTCATAATCAAATCAACGAAACTGGTTAGCGGAGTGGCATTGGCAATGTTGCTGGCGGCGCTGTTGTTTGTTGGGCGCGGCTATGCCGCAGGCGATATGGCAACGACGCTACATCCGCTCTACACCCTGCTGGGCCAGACTGAGGCGGCGGTGCAAGGGGGCAACTTTGCTGCGGCGACGACTAATGTCAATCAGCTTGATAGCACGTGGGATACAGTTTCTAACCAGGTGAAAGCAGTTTCAACCGCGCAATATCAAGATGTCGAGACAAGGCTAGGTGAGGCCAAGGCGGCCATTAGCGGGGCTAAGGCCAGCGATGCCATGACCGCGCTGGGCGCGATGAATACCGATTTCGACACTGTGGTAAAACTGGCGGCTAGCGGCGTGACTGCCGCGCCGACCAGCAGCGTGCCGCTGTCAACCGTATTGAGTGAGTTGAGCGACGCGCAGGGGGCGATTGGCCGTCAGGATGCAACTACCGCGCTGGCCGCGCTGAACAAGGCGCAGAGTGATTGGTTCGGGGCTGAAGATCAGGTGAAGGGTCGTTCGGTGGACGCTTACCACCAGGTCGAGCAGGGCTTGCCGCTGGCCCTGGCCGCGTTGAAGCAGTCGCCGCCCGACTTTGCCACTGCTGGCAGGCTGGTGAGCGGCCTGAGCGCAACCTTGACTCCGATTGCAGCGCAGACAAGTTCCCCGTACACGGCGTTCGATGCAGGCATCGTGCTGCTGCGCGAGGGCTTCGAGGCAATTCTGATTATCACTGCGCTGGTTGCCTTCGTGGTCAAATCGGGCAATGCGAACAAGCGTATGTGGATATGGGCGGGCGGTATAGCGGGCATTGCCGCCAGCCTGCTTGCAGCATTGGCCTTGCAGCTCATCCTAGGCGCGGCCACCACGGGGGCGAACGGCAGACTAATCGAGGGTATTGTGGGGCTGATTGCCGCGGTGATGCTGTTCTACGTTAGCTACTGGCTGCACTCCAAGAGCAGCGCGGCGGCCTGGACACAGTACATCAAACGCAAGAGTAGCGCGGCGCTGGCGGGCGGCAGCCTGCTGTCGTTGGCGATACTGGCCTTCCTCTCGGTCTTCCGCGAGGGCGCGGAGACGGCGATGTTCTACCTCGGCATGGCTGGCTCGATTAGCACGGGCGACTTGCTGCTCGGCCTGGCCGGGGGGCTGGCGGCGCTGGGTCTGCTGGCGGTGCTGATTATGAAAATAGGGGTTCGTATCCCCATTCATACCTTCTTCCTAATTAGCAGCGCCCTCATCTACTACCTGGGCTTCAAGTTTGTCGGCACCAGCATCCTCGCGCTACAAGGGGTGGGCGTGCTGCCCGCCCATGCAATCAGCTGGCTGCCCAGCCTCGACTTCTTCGGCTTCTATCCCACGGTAGAGGGAGTTGCGGTACAGGGCGCGTTGCTCATCGCCGGGGCAATCGTATGGCTCTACTCGCGGCGGCACCATGCGGTGCTGGCGCAGCAGGCCAAGGCGCAGCCGCAGGGGTGAGGGTTGAGTGCTGAGTGCGAGTGCTGAGTTAGGAAAAGGCACAGCGATGACCGATACAACAAAAACTGAACTGACGAAGGCCGGCCGGCCGGATATTACCTACCTGCTAGAACCTGGCGAACAGATGATTTGGCAGGGGCAATCCGAACCCACAACCGGCTCATCAGGCACTGGCCTGTATGGGTGGAAGTTCATAACTTTGGGCGCTGTGATCGCTGCAATTGCCATCTTGTATGCCTATATAAACCAATCGCCTTCGGCGCTCTTTGTCCTTGTGATAGCGCCAATTCCTGTCGCTGTAGGTATTACTATGCTCCAAATACAGAGAAGTATTACGTCTAGAACTAGCGAATACTGTCTAACCAACTGCCATGCAATCATCATCAAGAAACCTGTGATTAGCACAGACTACACCACAACCATAATTGACATGGCCGCCACCGACACGGTGAAGATGATCGAGCAAGGCGATGGCAGCGGCACGCTGGTTTTTGGGCGCAATGCGAACGAGGAGGATTACAGCTTCAGCGACATTCCCAACGTAACCGAAGTTTATCATATGGTGCAGGAGTTGCAGGCATCGGCACGGCAGAAATAGGTTTAGGCAAGCGTTTGGGATACGCCAGTTGTCATATTTTGCCACCGAAAAGATTGTTGACAAACACAAAGGTTTGGGGTATAATACGGTTAATCCGTGTTCGGAGGTGGGCGGCGTTTGTCGTCGGGGCGGCTACAGGAAATCTGTGGCCGCCTTCTACATTTAACAGCAGAATTTTACCAGCTATTGCCGCATCGTGCTGATCATACTTTTGTCTCAAGATATCAGCGAGCCTTGTAGCAAAAGGTGAGGGTGGCGCATCTATTAGATTATGTTCTCGCAAAATGTCACTCTGGCTATCATGTGCAACAAGGTCAGCAAGTTGCAATCCAGTCACATTGCTGGCCTTTGTTTTAACTTTAAGCTGCCTGCTGGTAAGCACCTGCTGCAGTATCGTACCACTCATTTGCTCAGTGCCTTGTTCATACAGTCTGGTAAACTCTTCTTTCAAGGCTCGATCTTCATTACCTCCTCTAGACTCAGCCATAACGTCGCCAATATCACCAATTCGCAAGAGGAACCGAGTATAGCCTTCCAATAGAAATCTAAGGCAATGGTAGTAAGGTTCAAGAGGCATATCCAAGTGATTGCTCGTATACGCTAGCTTATCCAAACAGATAGTAATAACTCTGTAGTTCCATGATTGCAGAAGGGTAAGAAGCTCCTCGTCAAACTCCTCTCTTACCTTGCGATCCCTCAATATGTCGAATGGTGGTCTCGTATGCAGAACGTCTTCTCGGTGGAATACAACCGGCTCATCAGGAGGATTATGAGAAGGAAGATATTTAGCTTTTAGCGCCTCAAGTTGAGGGTGTACATCTGAACTAATATGCTCGTACTCAATAATCACACCCGTGAGACTGAGAAAACGGTTATCAGGATGCGCCGTGTTCTTCATCGTATGATTACCTACTTCGTCAACGTATATACGGTAAACCATGACCTCTGTCATCCTTGTATGGATTGCTAGCAACTTGCCCTCTCCTCATCTTAGGAGAGGGTATCATGTTTATTATTTATTAAGGGAACAACGCTACCGCCGCCCCTTGCCCTTCTTCGCCTTCTTGCTGCGGTTGCCCTGGCCGCGAGGAGCGCCGTTGGTGGGCTGGGGACGTTGGCCGTCGGCTTTGCCGTTGGGCGCAGCTAGCAGCGGGTTGCCGTCCTCATCGCGGGCCATGCCGAAGGGTAGGCTGCCGCCCTGACCTTTCGCCGCTTTCATCTGACGCATCACATTGCCGAGGCCACGCTGCGCGTTGGGGCCGGTCATCTGCTTCATCATCTTACGCATATCCTTGAACTGATTTAGCAGGATATTGACATCGCTGACTTCCAGGCCGCATCCTTTGGCGATGCGCTTGCGGCGCGGACCGTTGATCACGTCGGGGTCGTGCCGCTCCTGCAGAGTCATAGACAGGATAATCGCCTCGATATGCTTCAAATCCTTCTCGTCAATATCGAGATCCTGGCCGCGCATTAGCCCGCCGAGGCCGGGGATCATGCCCAGTATATCGGTGATCGAACCCATCCGCTTGATCTGACGCATCTGCTCCAGGAAGTTCTCTAGATCGTAGGTGCCTTTACGCATCTTGGCCTGAAGTTCCTTGGCCTGCTTCTCGTCGAACTCCTGCTGCGCCTTCTCGATAAGGGACAGCATATCGCCCATGCCGAGGATGCGACTGGCGGTGCGGTCGGGATAGAACGGCTCCAGGCCGTCGAGCTTCTCGCTGGTGCCGACGAACTTGATCGGCACGCCGGTGACGCTGCGTACCGACAGGGCCGCGCCGCCACGGGTGTCGCCATCCATCTTGGTGATAACCAGGCCGGTGATACCCACCTGCTTGTTGAAGTCGTCGGCAACGCGCACCGCCTCCTGGCCGGTCATCGCATCAACCACCAGCAAAGTCTCGTTGGGGTGAACGCGGTCGCGGATCTGCTGCAACTCCTGCATCATCGCCTCGTCAATGTTGAGCCGACCAGCGGTGTCGAGGATGACCATGTTGAGGTTGAGGTCATGGGCGCGTTTCAGGGCGTTGACGCAAATATCCAGCGGCTTTGCGCCTGCCGGTTCGCTGTAGACCGGGATGCTCAATTGCTTGCCAAGCGTCTCCAACTGGGTGATAGCGGCGGGGCGGTAGACATCGGCGGCGACCAGCAAGGCGCGTTGACCGCTGTGCTTACGCAGGTGCAGGGCCAGCTTGGCGACCGTGGTAGTCTTGCCGGAGCCTTGCAGCCCCACCAGCATCACCACGGTGGGCGGCGTACGGGCCAGATTGAGCTTGGCCTGACCCTCGCCGAGCAGCGCCACCAGTTCGTCGTAGACGATCTTGACCACCTGTTGCGCGGGGGCAAGCGCCTGCATCACATCGGAGGCAATCGCTTTGACCCGCACATTGGCGATGAACTCCTTGACCACCTTGAGGTTGACATCGGCCTGCAGCAAGGCGCGGCGCACCTCGCTGAGACCCTCGTCAATGTCGGCTACGGTGAGGCGGCCCTAGCTGCCCAGGCCGTCGAACACGCCCTGCAAACGGTCGGATAGGGAATCGAACACGGGTTTTACTCCTTCAATTGCAGATTGTAGATATGTAGATAGTGTTTCGCCACCCGCCCTCGATGGGAGGGGAAGGGTAGTTGCTACTCGAAAAGCGCGTTGACGAAAGCACGGGGGTTGAACTCGGCGAAGTCGTCCATCTTCTCGCCGGTGCCGATATATTTAATCGGCACATTGACCTCGCGGCTGATAGCGAAGGCGATGCCACCCTTGGCGGTGCCGTCCAGCTTGGTGAGGACTACGCCGTTGGTGGTGACAACATCGGTGAAGGCGCGGGCCTGGCTGAGGGCGTTCTGGCCGGTGGTTGCGTCAATCACCAGCAGCACCTCATGCGGCGCATTGGGGATGAGTCGCCCGGCCACCTTGCTGATCTTGCGTAGCTCTTCCATCAGGTTAGCCTTGTTGTGCAACCGACCGGCAGTATCAATAATCAGCACGTCGGCCCGCTCGGCAATCGCCCGCTGGCAGCCCTCATAGACTACCGCGCCGGGGTCGCCGCCCTGCTGGCTAGCAACCACCGGCGCACCGACCCGCTCACCCCAGATTTGCAGTTGCTCGATGGCGGCGGCGCGGAAAGTATCGGCGGCGGCAAGGATGACGTTGCGGCCCTGCTTCTGGTAGTAGCGGGTCAGCTTGGCGATGGTGGTGGTCTTGCCAGTGCCG
>JBBRMT010000222.1:0-7965 GCA_038230695.1 Chloroflexia bacterium | reverse complement strand
GGGGCGCAAATATGGCCTCCACCCACCCGCATTCTATCCCCTTCATCAAGGAGGCGCAGCGGCGCGGCGCACGGGTGGTGCTGATTGACCCCCACCGCAGCCGCTCGGCCAGCCTGTCCGACCAGCTGATCATGCTTCGCCCCGGCACTGATGCTGCCTTTGCGCTGGCGATGATGAACGTAATCATCAACGAGGGGCTATATGACGAGGAATATGTAGACAACTATACGCACGGTTTTGAGCAACTGCGTGAGCGGGTGCAGCAGTATTCGCCAGAGCGGGTGGCGCAGATTACCGGCATCGAGGCCGAGGTGATCATCGAACTGGCCCGCGCCTACGCTGCCGCCAAACCCGCAGCGATCCGGCTTGGCTACGGGATGCAACGCCACACCAACGGCGGGATGGCGGTTCGCGCCGTGTATATGCTGCCTGCGCTGGTGGGGCATTGGCGCTATGCCGGTGGCGGCACGCTCCTCAGCACCGGCAATTTCGTCAAGATAAATTGGAACGCGGTGGAGCGGCCCGACCTGATACCCGCCGGCCAGCATCCCCGCACCATCAACATGAACGAACTGGGCGAGGCGCTGCTGACCACGGACAACCCCCCAGTCAAGGCGCTGTACGTCTACAACTGCAACCCCGCCAGCGTCACGCCCGACCAGAGCAAGGTGTTGAAGGGACTATGCCGCGATGACCTGTTTGTGGCCGTGCATGAGCAGTTGTGGACCGATACCACCGACTACGCCGATATAGTGATGCCCGCGACCACCAGCTTCGAGCATACCGATTTGTACAGAGCCTACGGCCACCTCTACGTGCAACTGAGCGAACCAGCGATCGCGCCGGTGGGCGAGAGTAAGCCGAACGTCGAGGTGTTTCGCCTCATCGCAAAGGGCATGGGTTTCAGCGATAGCGCCTTCGATGACGACGAGCGGGCGATTATCGAGCAGGCGCTATCGGCGGGCGGGGCGCAGATGGAGGGCATTACGTGGGACAAGCTGAAGCAAGGCCCGCAGCGCATCCGCACCCCGCGCCCGTTCATCCCCTTCGGTCGCGGCGGTTTTGCCACCCCCAGCGGTAAGGTGGAGTTCTACAGTAAGCAGATGGCCGCCGATGGCCTCGACCCACTGCCCAACTACACGCCGCTTGCCGAGTCGCCGGATGGCAGCCCGGAGTTGCACCAGCGTTACCCGCTCAACCTGATCTCGCCCGCCGCCCACCACTTCCTGAATAGCAGCTTCAGCAATCTGGAGCGCAGCCAGAAGGGTGAAGTGGAGCCGACCATCGAACTGAGCGGGGAGGACGCAGCGGCGCGGGGCATCGTTACGGGTGACTGGTGTCGCGTGTTCAACGATCGCGGCGAGGTGCGGCTGCGGGCCAAAGTTGGTGACACGGTGCGCCCCGGCGTGGCCTGCACCCTGACCCTCTGGTGGACGCGCGATACGCCCGACCACACCGGCATCAACATGTTGACCAGCGACCGCCTCACCGACATGGGCGGCGGCGCAACCTTCCACACCAACCTTGTCGAGGTGGCGAAGGCTTCATCAGGATGAGGCAAGAGGTATGGAGGCATGAGTGCGACACACAAACCGCCCAACCACCAATCTAAGCCCCCAGCGGGGGTTGGGGGAGAAATCTTGAAGTGCTGTCAATGTCGAACGAGCGCAATAGGCAAAATGATGGGAATAGCCTGATTGCTTCAGCATAAAAGAGTGGCGGCATTCTCCCCCAACCCCCGCTGGGGGCTTAGTTGATCCTGGTTTGTTAGGCTTGCAAAAGAGGAGTTAACCCAGTGCCAGACCGTATCCTCACCCGCCGTGAACTGAATCGCGCCTTGCTAGCCCGCCAGATGCTGCTGGAGCGGCAGCCGTTGTCTGCACTGGCAGCAATCGAGCGGCTGGCGGGGATGCAGGCGCAGATACCGAACCCGCCCTATATTGGCCTGTGGTCGCGGCTGCGCGATTTTCAGCGCAATGAGCTTACCCAGATGATGTGGCAGAAGCAGGTGGTAAGGGTGACGGCGATGCGCCATACCCTGCACCTTTTCGCCGCTGATGATTACCTGCGCTTCCGGCTGGCGATTCAGCCCGCGCTCACTCGCGGCTGGCAGACTATCACCAAAACGCGCTTGCAAGGGCTGGATGTCGAGCGGGTAGTGGAGACGGCGCGGGCGTATGTCGCGGAGCAGCCGCGCACCTTTGTGGAAATCCGCGATCTGCTGGCGAAGCTGGAGCCGGAGCGCGATCCCTCGGCGCTGGCCTACACCGCCCGCACGTTCCTGCCGCTGATCCAGATACCCCCGGCTGGAACATGGGGCGTGGGTGGCAGCGCGATGCAGATGCTGGCCGAGGATTGGCTGGGCCGTCCGCTTATTCCCGCTGAGGAGGGTTTGCCAGAGCTTATCCGCCACTACCTGGCCGCATTCGGCCCCGCCACGGTTGGCGATATACAATCCTGGTCCTATCTCAGTGGGCTGAAAGGCGCAGTGGAGCAGCTAAGGCCGCAGCTACGCACCTTCCGCGACGAGCGCAAGCGCGAACTGTTCGACCTGCCCGACGCGCCGCTGCCTGATGCTGATACCCCTGCCCCAGTACGCTTCCTGCCGGAGTTCGACAACCTGATCCTATCGCATGATGATCGCACGCGGGTGTTGCCCGACGAATATCGTAAGCACGTCTTCCTGACTGCGGCGCGGGTGCGGGCTACCTTCCTGGTGGATGGCTTCGTGGCGGGCGCGTGGAGATTCGAGCGGGTCAAGAAGTCGGCGCGGCTGATTATCGAGCCGTTCGCGCCGCTGGCTGGGGATGTTTGCGTTGCGCTGGTGGAGGAGGGCGAGCGGCTGCTGCGCTTCGCCGAGGACGATGCTACAGATTTCGAGGTTGTGTTTGCCGAGGTTGCTTTACGTTGGACAATGCAGGTTGGTTGTGATAAGATGTTGCCTAGAGCAAACAAGTTGAAGAAAGGGGTAAGGTCATGTACCTGACAATGTTTTTCCTACACATCCTCGGCATTGCGGGCATTGCCGCGCCGATCCTGGTGTATCTCGCCGCCGGGTTGATGGGCAGCAACGCCGACAAGGGGATGCTAGCCGGAGTCTACCGGCTTGGCGATGTCAGCGGCAGATACCTTGCCACATTTGGCGGGGTGGTGGCGTTGATTACCGGCCTGATTATGGTGGCTATCGGCAATTCGCCTGATGTGGCCTGGGGCAAGCTCTGGATCTGGGTTTCCATCGTGCTGTTCGTCATCTCCGCAGGGATGACTAGCACGATCACCAGCCGCGCAAGCGCAGCGGCAGCCGCGCTGCTAGCCAAAGGCGACCCCGGCTATAAGGCCGCCGCCAGCCGCTACGGTAGCTACGTCTTGGTCCACGCCGCTCTCTGGGTGATCATCGTTGCATTGATGGTGTACAAGCCGTTCTAACTCACGAACGTCCCGGCTTGACCAGTGGCACGCCGTCATGGCACATCGGGCATTCGTCAGCCCGCCAGGTGGGAATGTCCAATTGGGCGAGGGCGTGCAGCGGGTAGCCGAAGTTGGCGCGGCCCTGGCTGCGGTCCACCATCACGCCGATGCCCACGATTTCGCCCTCCAGCCGCTCTACCGCCGCGAGGATCTCGCGCAGGCTCAGGCCGGTGGTGAGGATGTCGTCCACGATCAGCACTCGCTCGCCAGGGTTGATGACGAAGCCGCGTCGAAACACCCGCTCCCCCATTTTGGCAAGCTCATCGCCGCTGGCCCGCTCGGCGAAGATGCCGCGCACATCGCCGCCCAGCGCCCGCGCCGTGGCATAAGCCAGCAGCACGCCGCCCATAGTTGGCCCCGCCACCACACTAACCTGCTCATCCTTGAAGTGCGCCGCAATTGCGCCACACAGCAGGTCGGTGTATCGAGGATACTGCAGCACCTGAAACTTCTCCAGATAGCGGCTGCTGTGCAACCCGGAGGTGAGCAGGAAGTGGCCCTGCTTAATCGCCCCCCCTGCCCGCAATAGCTGCTCTACGTCCAGTTTATCGTTGTCCAAATCTCTGCTCCTAGCTGTGCTACGTGTTACGCCCCACCCCCAGCCCCTCTTGGGGAAGGGGTTTATCGGACTCATGCCTAATGCCTACGTAGCTGGGATAATTGGCGTGCGCGTGTTCAGGTCGAAATTGTGGCCGTCAGTGAGGATGTGCAGGGTCAGTCCGGTTATCGAAATCGGCTGGCCCTGATTTACGCTGGGAAGGTTGGTGTAAGTGACGAAGCGGCCATCCACGATGGTAACTGCGCCGCTGCCAAGCACCTCGGCGTTGCCGTCGGGCGTGACGATGAGGGCGGTATCCTCGTCAATGCCCGCCGCCAGCAGGCCGGGGTTGAGCGCCATCACACTTAGCAGGCGGTAAATACGCAGCCGCTGGTCGAAGTGTTGATCGATCAGCAGGTTGTTAATCAGGTCGAGGCCTGCCCCCAGCGATATATCCTCGCGCATCACCTCGAAGCTGGCATCGCCATTGAGGATGATGGTTTCGCCCAGCGCCGACGCGCCCGCGCTTGTACCCGCGACTACCGCGCCCGCAATGTAACGCTGCTTGATCGCCTCCTCCAGCAGCGTGCCACCCAGTTCCACCGTCAGCCTGATCTGCTCACCGCCACAGAGCAGGATGCCGGTCGCCTGGTTGCAAGTGGCGATGGTGGCGGGGTCGTTGGCCTGGACGCGGCTGGCTACCTCCAGCGCGGTGAAGTTTGCTACTCCAATTTGGTTAAAGACTGGGGCGTACATCGCGGCCATCACGTCAGGAATGGCGCTGGCGGTGGTGATTACCACAATGCGGGCCGCCGCGCCGCCTGCAGCCGCCACGAAGCGGCGCAGGATGGTCATCGGCCCAGTCTTGTCCTCATGTCCGCCAATGATGAACAGGGTGCCAGTCGCGCCGTTTAGGATTGTCGGTTCACTACTTGGATTCACGGTTATTCCAGTACAAAGAAGGCCACCGCGAGGATGGCATAGACTGCCAAAAGTTGCACGCCCTCCAGCCAGTTGCTCTCGCCATCGCGGGAGACGATGTCCACAATTAGCACCGCCAACACGATACCGACAATTTCCACCGGATGGAACAGCAGGGTAAGCTGGCTGCTGCCGCCCATAAAGTAGCCGACGAACACCAACAGCGGCGCAACGAACAGGGCGATTTGCGTGCTGCTGCCCAGCGCGATGCTCATGCTCAGGTTCATGCGATCCTTGAGCGCCACCGTTACCGCGCTCATGTGTTCCGCCGCGTTGCCCACAATCGCCACCAGCACCACGCCAACGAACAGTTCGCTCCAACCCAGCGTGCTGGTCAGATATTCCACCCCTTGCACCAGGAACTCGCTGAGAAAGCCGATGATGATGGCGCATACCGCCAGCACGATTAGCGACTTACGAATCGGCCAAACTTTGCCGCCCATTTCCTCGACCGCCTCATCGTGGTACAGGTGCGAGTGGGTACGCAGGCTGAACAGCAGTTGCGCCAGATAGGTGAGCAGCAGCACAGCGGCCACCGCCAGGCTGATGCCTTCCAGCACGCTGTCGCTATGGCTTTTAGTCGAGCCAGCGGCGACGAACACCGCCGGGATAATAAGGGCCGCGACCGCCACGGTCATCTGGCTGGAACTGGCGCTGGCGGCAGTGGCGTTGAAGGTCTGTTTCTCGCGCCGCGCCCCGCCCGCCACGATTGCCAGGCCCAGCACGAACAGCAGGTTGCCGATGATCGAGCCGGTGATACTGGCTTTGACCACGGTGGTAAGCCCCGCTTGCAGGGCAAAGAAGGCGATAATCAGTTCGGTAGCGTTGCCGAAGGTGGCATTGAGCAACCCGCCCAGCCCGCTGCCTACCCGCGCCGACAGTTCCTCAGTGGCAGCGCCTAGCAACTTCGCCATCGGCACAATCGCCAACGCGCTGGTGAGGAACACCCACAGCCCGCCCCACCCCATGAACCCGACGATGAAGGCAAGCGGCACGAAGATGAGCATCGAGTACAACACCACGTCTACGGCGCTAACCCTGTCGCCAGTTGCGATTACGTTAAAGATGCGGCGGAAGCCGGGTTGCCGTTGTCCTGCTTGCTGCTCAGTTCCCAATATGCTTATCTCCCTAAAGGGTGCAGGAAGAAGGCCACCGCAAAGATGGTGTAGACGGCCAGCAGTTGCACGCCCTCCAGCCAGTTGCTCTCGCCGTCGCGGGCGATACGGTCTACAATCATCACCGCCAGCACGATGGCGGCAATCTCGAAAGGCTGGAACAGCAGGGTAAGCTCGCTCTTGCCACCCATAAAGAAACCGACGAACACCAGCACCGGCGCGACGAACAGGGCAATCTGTGTACTGCTGCCCATCGCAATGCTCATGCTCAGGTTCATCTTGTTCTTCATCGCCACGCTGACCGCGGCCATATTCTCCGCCGCGTTGCCGATCAGGGCGATGAGTATGACCCCGACGAATAGATCTGTCCAACCTAGCGTGCTGGTAAGGTACTGCACTCCACTGACCAGAAACTCACTGAGGAAGGCGATAATGATGGTGCAGAACGCCAGCAGCAGCAGCGACTTGCGGATGGGCCAGGGTACGCCACCGACCTCCTCCTCGGCCTCCTCGGTGTAGAGTTGGGGGTGGGTACGCAGGGTGAAGATTAGCTGCGCGAGGTAGGCGAGCAGCAACACGCCCGCCACCCCCAGGCTGAGGTTCTCCACCAGCCCGCTACGCAAGCCCGCTGGTGTGGTAGCGGCGAACACCGCAGGGATAACCAGCGCGATAGTCGCCACCCCTAGCTGGCTGGAACTGGCGCTAACCGCCACTGCGTTGAAGGTTTGGCGGGGGCGTTTGACTCCGCCTGCCACGATCGCCAGACCCAGCACGAACAGCAAGTTGCCGATGATCGAGCCGGTCAAACTCGCCTTGACCACATCAGTGAGGCCCGCTTGCAGGGCGAAGAAGGCGATGATTAGCTCAGTGGCGTTGCCGAAGGTGGAGTTGAGCAACCCGCCCAGCCCGCTGCCCACCCGCGATGCCAGTTCCTCGGTGGCAGTGCCAAGCAGCTTCGCCATCGGCACAATCGCCAACGCGCTGGTGAGGAACACCCACAGCCCGCCACCTGCGCCGCTGAAGCCTACCACGAAGGCGATCGGCACGAAGATGAGCAGGGCAAAGAGGATCTTGTCTACCAGGGTTGGCCCGTCCGCGCTGCAAATCGCGTTAAGGGCGCTGCCCAGGTTAATCTGTCGTGGTTGAACGCTATCCTGCTCTGCCATCTACGCTGTCACTCCTATGCTTACGCTGCCGTTGGCGCGTATTATACGCTAAACGTGGTGATTAGCCAAATAAAGAAGGCGCACCATTCGATGCGTCTTCTTTAATCCTTATTCCTTAATCCTTATCCCGTCAGGGTGTTGTCACCCCTTTATAGACGATCTGGGCCATTTCGTCGCGGCGGATGCTCTGGTTGGGGCGGAAAGTGTGGTCGGGATAGCCGTTGATCGCGCCGTGTGCATGAGCGGTCTCGATGAAAGCATAGAATACGTTGGATGGCGGCACGTCAATGAAGCTAGGCGTTGTCGGTGTAGTCAGCGGGTAGTGCGCGGCCAGCACCACCAGCTTGGTCAGTTGCCCGCGCGTGATCGGGCGGTTGGGCAAGTAGCAGGGCGGGGTTGCGCCCGCTGCGATGCAGCTTGCCGCATCGTAGCCGCTGAGGATACCGGCATGGTAGCCGCTCTCGATGTAGAGGTAGGCGAAGTAGCCGGGTGGCACATCGGTGAACGATTGGCCGCCGGTTGGGGTGAAGGGTGGCAAGCCGAAGCCAAGTACGACGATCTTGGCGAACTGCCCGCGGGTGGCGGTGCCATCCGGCGTATAGTGGGTTGCATCGGTGCCATTGATCACGCCGTGACAGTTCAGATAGTGGATTGCCACATAGAAGACGTTGCCATCAATGTCTACGAAGGGATTGGC
>JBBRMT010000221.1:0-7969 GCA_038230695.1 Chloroflexia bacterium | reverse complement strand
TAGAGGCTGGTTTGTTCTATGGCCGCATCAGTCAACTATAGGCATAGGGATGGGAGATGCTGACTTGGTTCAGGCGATGGATGATGCACATCCTATTTATAGTTGGACAAGCGATAATATGGGAGAGGGATCTGGTGGGATCGAAGGATACGGCACTAATCACGTCTACAAACTTAGTAATGCTGAAAGCGTACACATTATTAACGGTTATTATGGTCAGGAAATAGATAGTTTGCCAAAAGACCCTGGCTTGGTTGGTACCGCAGAATACGTCATAGCAGACCACGGCTGGAAGTCGTGCGGACCAGACCACTGCAAGACAGATCCTTACTGGTTTTCGAGGTGGCACTGGCCTTGGGAATAGTATTTGCCACTGGCATGGGTGATGAGGGACAAAGTCTATGACAATGTCGTCACTTATACAGGACTGTGGCTTATACAAGCAAGCGGTAGGTGCTGAACATCTTGAACGCTAGGGGGAGATGCCGCTGGTGAAGTTGAGGGCGGAGATAGATTCAGTGTGCTGTCACGGCTAATGACTGGACCTCCCAGGGTAATGCCAGCCAACGCGTGCCAGACTAGCAATTCATCACCACTAACGCACGTATTTAATTGAAGTGGTTCTATCCAATCATCAAAACTTAGTTTAGAGGTACTACTTTGACAAGGAGCAAGGCCATGGTCACCAAACCTGAGAACAGCACCCAGCACGTATGCGCAAACAAGCACACTAAGCTGGTAGACCTTGAAGATTCGCGCTCTTTCAGCCAATGGATAATCCCAACAATAGCTCTAATGGCACTAGCTGCTATGATGATGCTTGTAATTATGCCGATTCTAGAGGCTCAGCCACGGGCCTTTGAGCAAAGTCAGAATCGTTCTTCATGCGGTAGTTGGCAAAGCACTGCCACTCTGGAGATCGGGAGCGGAAATGGCCTTAGAGGCATAGCTGTTCTGTCGAGGAACGATATATGGACGGTTGGCTCTATGCGCTCCTTTATTGGCCCAGTCGAACTCAATACTAGCCAGGCTTTGATCCAGCACTGGAACGGAACTGCTTGGAACACACTACCTCTAACACCAGCAACTAGCGGAAGAAACTTTTATCTTAGCGGAATGGCTGCTATATCAAGCAGCAATATCTGGGCAGTAGGTGAATCCTACAAGTCAGAAACTCCTGATGGTCATACATTGATCGCTCACTGGGATGGTCTACATTGGAATATAGTAGAAAGCCCTAATTCCAGCCAAATCAACAACAACCTCAACGCAGCTGCTGCTGCAGACTCTGCGAACGTTTGGGCAGTAGGTTCTTATGCAGATACTAACTATGTAAGTCGAGTGCTTCTATTGCACTGGGGAGGATCAAAGTGGGAAACCTGGAACTCCGGCCTAGACAGTATAGAAGGTGAGCTGTTCGATATAGCTATAATATCCAAAGCTGACATCTGGGCAGTGGGATACCATATGAACAATCAGAAGGCTCAACCGCTGGCTTTGCGATGGAATGGTACGGATTGGATGAGCATACCGATGCCTATAAGTGGTAAAACATCTATCCTTCACCGCATCGCTGCTATTTCTAAAGATGATGTATGGGCAGTAGGTAGCAGCGAAGAGGGTGGAACAACATTTCATTGGAATGGCAAAGTTTGGAGTGTAGTTCCAAATCCCAGCTCAAGCTCCGGTGGCACTTCTCTTAATGGGGTAGCGGGTGCTAACAAAGATGATGTATGGGTTGTAGGTCACAATCAAAATAACAATCAACCTATGTCTTTGCACTGGGATGGAAAAAGGTGGTCTGAAGTAACCAGCCCACAATCCATGCTGGGTGGGGGCCTCTTCAATGTTGCTAATGACTTTGAACATGGAGTGTGGGTAGTTGGACACTCGTTCAGCAACCAGAGCGGTTCGTATTACGCTCTAGCCTCGCATTTTACTGGCACGCCATGTCCAGCAACAACCAAAACGTCAGCCAGCAAACCTTAACAAGCTAACGGTTCGGCGAGCAGACGATGTCACAGTGCAGAGGCAACTGCCTCTACTACCTGCATGGCGACCACCTGGGCAGCGTGAGCGTGACCACCGACGACATCAGCGGTAGCTAGGTGAGCGGCGAGGAGCTCGACCCCTGGGGCGTGGTGCGCTCAGGTGGCTTCAACCATACCAAACTGAACTACAGGGGAGAACGCAAGAAGGACAGCGGACTCTCGTATTACAATGTCCGCCACTACGATCCTGTGATTGGCCGCTCTGTCCCCGCGTCCTTGTTACTATTAATTGGACCGACTCATAGCGCTACTGAGCCAGTAACAAACAATTGGGATGGAATTAGCTAGGATAATCTACCCAGCCCACGACCTAACGCATATCGACACTTTAAAGGATGTAGCTAAGGACACTGAAGGTAATTTACGGGTGGTTGGCTACACTTTCGCGACGAGAACTCATCACCTTCACCGCCAGTTGCGAGATCTCACTCGCTCTACCCGCCCTAATGGAGCAGGCACACTAACCAGAAAGTCATAGCCCTGCTTCTAACCATCAGCGCTAACAACTAACTACAGCGGGATACTGCCTCCCTGCTTAATCTCAGCTAAGTTAGTAGGCACCTACTTGCCCAGCAATAGCTTGACCCCACCACCTACCTATGCTAGAATAAGGCAGAGCTTTGGTAGGCAGGAACATTCTTCCTGCTGAAGTCGGTGTCACCATCTTTACTCAGGAAGGATGTTCCTGCCTTGGATCCTGATGAGACCAGCGAAAGGGAAGTCACTGTCCCCCAACTCAATACCGCTGACACCCAGCCCAAGTCAGATCCCGAGGCGGCGCTATCTTCCCCCATCAACGATGCAGATCAGCCGCCTTCGTCTATCGCAGCCTCCCTACCGCTGCCGTCATCCAATACAGTAACGCCATCAGCACACTTGGCGCTGACTACTCGTCCGCTCAGACGGATAGCCAGGTTTGGTGACGGATTTGTGGCTCCCATTCGCCGCACAGCAACATGGCTTGTAGCCCATCGTGGCTTCTGGCTGGCGCTGGTTGCGATTATCTTCGCCTACCTCGGTCAGCAAGTCTACACCAGCTTCAAGGGTGCGCTCCTCGAGGATTATGGCGCTGCTCCCCTGCTCTACCTGATCGGCTGCTGCCTCATCGTAATCGCCTTCCTCTTCACCTACAAGATCAAGGTGTTCTTCCGCAGCAGCAGCTACCAACCAGCCAGCGACGATGTCGCCCCATCCGCGAACAACATTGCGGTCGCGCTAAAGCAGGCATGGTCCCAACCGGGGCCGCGCCGTATCCTCGCGGTTCCCTGGTGGCGCGGCCTGCTAATCGTCGGCGCGGCGCTCACTGCCTGGCTGGGGGTTAACCGCTGGTTGGCGATGCCCGGAGATGCCGCCAATGCCAACGACTGGCTGGCAATCACTTACTGGGTGATCAGCCTCACCCTGCTGATTATCGCCTGTATTCGCCAGCGCCACGATACCTGGCCGCTGAACGCCGCCAACCCCGACGAGTATGCGGACAGCTCGGTTGACGAGGATGGCAGCGCGGGCGATGAGGGTTGGGCATTTGCCAACCACCGTCGGGAGATGGCGCTGGTAGGTCTCATCATCCTGGTTGCTGCGGTGCTGCGCCTGTACAACCTGGGACTGGGCGGCCCCACCGGATTGTTCGGCGACGAGGCTTACCTGGGGTTGATTAGCAGGCAGATTGAGCATGGCAACTTCCAGTACGTGCCGCTGCTCGGGCCTGGCCCCTGGGATTACGTGCCAACTATGTGTTCCTACCTGACGGTGCCTGGACTGTGGCTCTTTGGCGATACCAACGTGGCTGGACTGCGCTTTACCGCCGCTCTCTCTGGCCTCGTTACCGTCTTCTTCATGTACCTGCTGCTGCGGCTCTTGTTCAAGGGCCGCGTGGCGCTGATCGGTATGTCACTGCTGGCAGTCAGCGATGTGCAGATGCAGTACAGCCGCTATAACCTGGCCGTCGAGCAGGTGGCGACCTGCTGGGTGATTTGCTTCTATTTCCTATACAAGGGGCTACGTACCAAACGCTACCTCGATTTCGTCTGGGCGGGTCTGGCTGCTGGTTTCAGTCTCTACCTCTACCCTTCATCCAAGCTAATCGTCGTGTTGCTGGCTCTGGTGGTCGGCTACCTGGCACTGCGTCGCCTCAGCTTCCTGCGCGACTATTGGTCGCATATTGCCCTCTGCGCCTTCGCCAGCTTGATTATTGCCGCCCCCTGGCTCGGCTATGTGGTTAGGTTTCCCGATCTCTTCAACGCCCGAATGCAAACTGTATATATTACCAATGGAGGCGCAGCGCAGAATGCCTTTGCCCGCTGGGGTATACCCCTGCCCACCGAAGCGCCATACAACGGCAGCGGCAGCCCGCTCGGCATCGAGGCGCTTACTAATATCGCCCGCAACTGGAACAACGGCTGGAGCCGGGTCATCTGGGAGCAAGTCAAAGCCGCTTATCTGGTGCTGGTCGCCACTTATGATCGCTCCTTCTTCTATAATACTGGTATGTCGCTACTCCGCCCGCTCGAAGCGGTCCTCACCGTCCTGGGCATGGCCTACTTCCTGTGGCGCTGGCGCGACCCCCGCTATATGCTGTTCAACATCTGGTTCTGGCCCGCCATGTTCCTCGCGGTGGCAATGACGATTGACACTCCCGATATGCTACGCGCAACGGGGCTTACTCCCGCCTGGGTGGCCTTCCCCGCCGTGCTGCTGGGCAAGCTGACTTATGAGCTGGAGAAAACTGGCTGGTTCGCTCGTATCCGGCTGCCCGACTTCAGACGCGGCAGTGCGCGGCTGCTCACCCAGGCATCTAGCTTGCGGCTGCGTCATGTGCTCGTGGCACCAGTCTCGGTGCTGGCAAACGCCGCCCCGCTGCTGCAAATGCAGAGTAGCGCCATTGCTAGTAGCCAGTCCATGCCTGTCCCCGCTGGTGAGCAGCAGGTAAGCATAGCACGGAAAGGAGTGATGCGCCGTAGCTCACCCCTACTCAATCTGGCCCTTGTTGTAATAATTGGCTTCATTGGCTGGCAGAACATCAATACCTACTTCAAGGTCTACGCCGCCACCTATCCCTGGACCGGCCTCACCGTTCATGCTCAATACATCCAGCAGCTTGGCCCTGGTTACTATATCTATTTCATGGCAATGCACCGCTTCTACTTTGGTCATGCCATCGTTACCTATCTCGCCCCCGATGTGCAAGGCACCGACTTCTTCAACCCGCCCGACCTGCTGCCCATCCACGACGACCATAACAAAAACTCCGCCTTCCTATTCTTCCCCTACCAAAATGACCCCGATTTCTTGCCCATGGTGCAGACCTATTATCCCAATGGCACTCTCACCAACATCAACTACCCGGATGGCAGCCACGATTTCACCAGCTACCGCGTGCCGCTGGCTCAGGTGCGGGCCACTGAAGCGCTGACCGCGACATACTATCAAAGCCTCGACCTGGATACCGCAACTCTTGGCCCTGCGATTACCGCCAGCCGAGAGGTTAGCCTGACGAATGTGCCGCATAGCCCGCCCGCCGCCATCAGCTACCCGGCCAGCGAGCGTTGGGAGGGCAACCTATACGCCCCCGCTTATGGCCTCTACGCTATCGAACTAAGCAGCGCCGACCAGGCAGGCAAGGCCGCACCTGCCGACCTCTACCTCGACGGGCAGCCGTGGCTCAAGCTGGGTGCCAGCGCCACTACCAAGACAACCAAACTGGCGTTTGCCCAGGGCTGGCACCACATCAGCCTGCGGGCGGCACTGCCCAATGCCCGCCAGCGCATCAGCCTACGTTGGCAAGTTCCAAGCCAAAGCCTAACCGACATTCCCGCCAACTATCTCTACAACGGCCCGCTCTCCGATCAGCAGTATGGCTTGACCGCTGAGTATGCCTCCGACGGCAAGCCAATTGCCCAGCGCCGCGTTGACCCTTTCATCGGCTTTATGAGCGCCGTGGATCTGGTTCATGCCACCGGCCCATCCAGCCTGACCTGGAAGGGCAACCTGGTCATACCCAAGCAGGACGATTACAGCTTCAGCGTCACCACGCAAGGCACCGCTGCCTTGAAGATCGATGACAAGCAGGTGCTAGCTGGCGGGCCGGGCAGTGGTGGGGAGCAGGTAGTCACCGCTACCGCCGTGCCGCTAACCGCTGGCTCCCACAAGCTGGAGGTTGACTACCACTGGCAGCCGGACTTCGGTTCGCTCAAGCTCTACTGGTCGTACCCATCAGGGCCAACCAGCAGCGTGCTGATTCCCAGCTACGCCTTCCGCCCCGACCCCAGTATATGGCAGCCCGATCAGCTCCCCGACCTGGCTGCCATTAGCGCCCCGACCCCTGCACCTCCCACTCCTCCCGGTGCGACCAATGCAAACCGTCAAGTTCCCGCGCTGGTAATTCCCACCAGCGGTAGCGCCCCTTTCATCCACCCACAAGGTGTCGGGGTTGACCCGCAGGGCAATATCTTCGTCGGCCAGGATCAGCCGCCCCACGTCTACAAGTTCGACAGGGATGGCAAGCATGTATCCGACTGGCCCGTCCTGCCCGACAGCCCCACTGGTAAGGCGCGGCTGTTCGACCTTGCGGTGGATAACCAGGGGCAGGTCTATGTCATCGACCCCGCTAGTGGCAACGTCGAGGTCTACGACAATAACGGCAAGCTGCTCGGCCACCGCAACCTGGGCAACAAGTTTGCCACTTATGGTCCTAACGGCATTACCGTAGACCAGGTGGGCAATCTGTACATTGCCAATACCGGCGGTAGCGACATCCTGGAGATTGACCCGCACGATAATCTGGTGAAGGATATCGCGGGCAGCCATGACTATCCCAACATCAATGGCAAGCTGGATCCCCACCGCCCTAACCAGCCGGTTGATGTGACCATCACCGCCGATGGCTCGCTCTATACGGTAGACCTCAGCCATCGCATCATCAAATACAGCGCCGACGGCAAGTACGTAACCGAGTTGAAGCTACCAAGCGTCGGTGGCAATACCAGCCTGCACCTGGCGAACTACCAGAACTTCGTCTATCTCAGCGATGCTAATGCGAACGGCATTTATCTGTTGAACACCAGTGATGGCAGCATCAGCCTGTTCGGCGGCCCTGGCACTGACCCCGGCCTGTTCCAGAACCCCTCCGGTCTGGCAACTGACGCAGCAGGTCGTCTCTATATTGCCGATCGCAACAACAATCGGGTGCAGGTCTTCGACCAGCCGCTCAAATAGCATGGACAAGGCGGGTATTTGGTGCTATAATACTCCCTGAGACATTTGAATAATCCGGCGATATCCCCCGCCGCGACCCGCAAGGGTACGCTTCTACACAGCGTGAGACCAACTGACCTAACAGGCCAGCCAGGTTCTCACGCTTTTTGTTTGCCTACTTGCATCGGAAGGGAGAATTGCAATGATTTACCTAGGTTGGTACGATGATGATGCCAAGAAGAAGGTAATTACTAAGATTGACGAAGCGATCGAGCGCTACGAGCGGAAGTATAAGGCCACGCCCAACATCTGCCTTGTGTCGGAGAAGGAACTGGTGGAGCATCCTCGCATCAAGGTTCGAGCGGCGCGGCATCTCCGGCCGAGTTATTTCTACGTTGGCTTCGATGCCGAAGTTGCCATCCCACCAGCGGTGGGAGTTCACGAAGCAACCGCATTAGGAAGCTGGAGCGGTTTGCGGCAACACACTGCGCCGCCAATCAAACATCTTTATATCTTAATAGTGGAATAGAACTGTTTGGTTGAGAAGGGAAAGGGTAGAAGATGGTCTGCTTTGAACACGGAACGCAGCCGCGCAGCATCTCCTTCTACGATGATGGCGAAACCCGTCGCTACAAGTGCGGTAAGGGCGCGGCGCGGCGGGTGCTGGGCATGGCCGCTGGCAGCGTTGCCGGTGATCCATACTCTGGGGTAAGCAAGGCCGAAGT
>JBBRMT010000220.1:0-8003 GCA_038230695.1 Chloroflexia bacterium | reverse complement strand
AGCGGATTAGCCAACGGATTGAAAAAACGGATAAACGGACAAACTGAGGGAAGGCGTAGGGGCGCATGGCATCCGTTATTCCACTCTCCCAGCGGGATAGGCAGGGTGATGGAGAATCTCGCCCTGCAACAATGCTAATCGAAACTACGATTTCCTCGCCCAGATGAAACGCATCAGGGATAATCGTAACTAGCAGAGGCCCAAAACATGGCAGCGAAACAGGATAAACCTAACGACATTGCCGCGCTCAACTTCGAGCACGCATTCAGCCGCCTGGCCGCAGCGGTAGAGCGACTACAGGGCGGCAATCTCAGCCTGGAGCAGGCCATCGCCGAGTTCGAGAGTGGGCAGGCGCTGGCCGAACGTTGCGGCAAGCTGCTCGATGAGGCCGAACTGAAGGTCAGCCAGGTGGCAGTCAACGTCAATAGCACAATGGTCAGCGAGAGCGCAGCCACTTACACCCTCGATCTGTTCAGCCTACGCACCAGCAGTGACGATGGCGATGATGAGGACGACGATAATGAAGCTACGGATAAGGACGACCGCTTCAAGGATATCCCGTTCTGAACAATAAGTTTGGGCCAGGCTAGCCAACGGATTCGGTTCAACGGAGAAGCGGAGAAAACGGATTGGCTCGGTAGGGCGGGTATGTACTTCAAGCGGGCGTATGCCATACGCCCCTACAAAGTTGGTCCCATGATCCAGGTTCATGCCTTTAACTCAAAACTCAAAACTCAAAACTCAAAACTTATCACCCTGCTCCTCGCAGTTGCCCTACTCACCACCCAGCTTGTGGGGCAGGCTACGCCGCCGCCCGCGCCGCCCGCCCCTGCGCCGCTGCCCAACCTTGCCAGTATCCACCCCATCAATCCCAAGATTGGCGTACACACCCGCCTGACCGACGAGCCAGACCCGCAGAAGATCGTGCAGAATATGCAGATGGTGCGGGCGATGGGGGCTAGCTGGGTGGTGGAATATTTCCCCTGGTCGTATATCCAGCCCACCGATGCCAACCACTACGACTGGCAGCACGCCGACGAGGTGGTGAACGCCGCCGCTGCCAGCAACCTGACCCTGATTGCTCGCATAGACGGCGTACCAGCCTGGGCGCGGCCCGAACACCCCGACCCGCAGATGTGGCGCTACCTGGGCGCGGCCCATTACGGTCAATTCGCCAGCTTTGTCGCTGCCTTCATCGCCCGCTACCACGACCGGGTTCACTGTTTCATCATCTGGAACGAGCAGAACACCGCCGCCGAGTGGGGCGAGCGTCCGCCCGACCCGGCCGCCTACGCCGCGCTGATGCAGGCAGTCTATCCTGCCGCAAAGGCAGCCGACCCCACTGCTACCATCCTGCTGGGCGGCCTTGCGCCCAACCTGGAGCCAGCGGGCAGCGCGGTGGCGATGGACGACCTCACTTACCTGGATGCTTATTACAAGGCGGGCGGTGGCGCATATTTCGATGCCCTCGCCGCGCACGTCTACCCCCTCAGTGTGCCGCCCCCGCCGCCCAGCGACCCAGCGGCACCCGACAAGCTGAACTTCGCCCGCGTCGAGCAACTCCGTGCCGTAATGGTGGCGAATGGCGATGCCAGCAAGCAGATCTACATCACCGAGGGCGGCTGGAACGACAACCCCCGCTACACCTTCGTGGTGCGTCCCGCCCAGCGCATTGCCTACACCATCGCCGCCTACCAGCAGGCAATGCACTGGCCCTGGTGCGCGGCGGTAAACCTGTGGGCCTTCAGCCTGCCGAAGCCGAGCTACACCTACATGGACAACTACACCTTCATTGCCCCCGACCTGGTGCCAAAGCCGATTTATCTGGAGGTGCAGAAGTATGCGCTGGGGCGCTAGAGTGGTATAATACCCCCATGTTTGAGCAAATCGCCTGGACAATCCTGCTCGTAACCGCGCTGGTGGTGGCGGGGCTGTGGTACTTCTTCAGCAGGCCGCAGCTTTGGACCAAGCTCGACCGCGTGTTTCGTGGTTTCCTGCTGGTAATCGCCGCGATCGCCGCACTGGTGGTGCTGTTCATCGGCGGGTATCTTGGCGTAATACTGGGTGGGCTGCCCGGCTTCATTATCGGCGGACTGCTGGGGTTGGGCCTCGCCGCCCTCATCGTGATGCACTTCTTCGCCCACGCCAACCTGCTCTGAATATAAATGTAAAAGGTAGAAGGTAGAAGGTAGAATGGGGATTGTTGGGCAGTTTACACCCCCACGAAGATAGGCACAAATGGCACGTAGCTCCTCATTTACCATTCACCATTCACCATTTACCATTGTTCTTGACCTGCTGGCAATCGCCGCCATCATCGCGCTCGGCACGCTGGTTTATTATGGCAGGCAGGAGCCGCCCGACTCCGCGCTGTTGCGGGTGCAGGCCAGCCACACCCTGCTCGTGGGCATGGACCCCACCTATGCGCCGTTCGAGAGCTACGTTGGCGGCAAGCTGGTGGGCTACGATGTGGATCTTGCCAGCTACATCGCGGGTGTAATTGGCCCGAACGTGCAGGTGCAAATCGTACCGATTGCCAGCGATGCGCTGTACAGCAAGCTGACCGCTGGCGATGTAGACATGATCATCTCTGCGCTGCCGTTCATCTACGAGCGCAGCGCCGACGTAATCTACACCCGCGCCTACTTCAACGCTGCGCCAGTGCTAGTTGTGCCAAGCGGCAGCAGCATCATGGGGGTAGCCGAACTGGGCGGCAAGCGCGTCGGCGTGGAACTGGGCAGCCAGAGTGATGAGCAGGCCCGCCGCTACAACCGCGATCACTCCACTGCGCCACTCACCCTCATCACCTTCGACCTACCCACTGATGCGCTTGATGCCCTCGTCAGCGGCAAGCTCGATGCCGCCATCGTTGACTCCATCGCCACCGCTGCGTGGCAGGCCGCGCCACCCCCCCTTACCCCCCCTGTTTCAGGGAGGGGGAATAAGATAATAACTCTTACAAATGTCGGCAGCGTACCCTATGTGGTCGCAGTGGGCAAGGATAGCAAGCAACTTGCTCGCCTAGCCGATGCCGCTATCGCCCAGGCGCAGAGCAGCGGGGAACTGGATCGGTTGGCCGCAAGGTGGTTTCGCTAATGTGGTATAATTGCGAATAATTGTTAACGCGGCACTATATTTGCTATGTCTAAGTACCTGCGGCACGTATAAGGTCAGGATTAGCCTTGCTGGAGCAGAAAGAAAAGATGCAAGTTTCGCCTTCGTCCGAAAGCAAAGGGGCAGCCTCAAGCCCCGCCGTACCCGTAGCGGTGGTCCGTCACCCACCGGCCCGCTCGTTCTTGCAGCGCCAACACTGGATGGTGGTCTCTCTCTATGTTCTCACCGACGCACTGCTGGTCAATCTCGCCTTTCTGCTCGCCTACTGGGTGCGCTATGAACTGGCTTTGGGCGGCACGATCAACGAGTCCAGCCAGGTGGCAGTTAGCGTATACTTCCCGCTGATGGTGGCGACTAGCGTGGCGGTGCTGCTGGCGTTCACCTGGAAGGGACTTTACCGCCTGCCGCGTGGCTCAAGCTGGCTCGACGCGATGAGCGTGATCGTCAGCGGTTCGCTCACCGCCATTGCCGTCGTGATTATCCTCGCCCTCGCTTTCGTGCAGGCCAACCTCTACTCCCGCCTTATCTATCTCTACACCTGGCTGGCGATTATCCTGCTGTTCGGCATCGCACGGGGGTTGGTGATGCTGTTGCGCCGTTATCTGTGGCAGCGCGGCGTTGATGTGCTACAGGTCTTGGTGGTGGGTGCGGGGCAAGCGGGCCAGCGCATTATGAAGGATGTGGTAGAGCGGCCCGAACATGGCTACAAGCTGGTTGGCTATGTGGAGGACAACCCCGATGAGAAGTCGTGGACCATCCCCATTGAGCGCCGCCACGCTGCTGACATTACCTACCTGGGCAACCTGGACGCGATTGCGCGGGCGGTGGATAGCAACAACGTGGAGGAAGTAATCATCGCCCTGCCCGCCGAGCAGCACAGCAAAATCGTGGAGGTAATCGAACACTGCCGCCGCAGTGGAGTGGCCTTCAAGCTGGTGCCTGACCTCTTCGAGATGAGCTTCAACCAGGTGCAGATCAATGGCATCAACGGCGTACCGCTGGTGGGGGTGAAGGGGGTATCGCTGCGCGGCGGCAACCTGCTGCTCAAGCGCGGCCTGGACATCGCCTTCACCCTGCTGGTGCTGATCCCAGGCGTGCCGTTGATGTTGCTCACCGCTCTAGCAGTTAAGCTCACCTCACCTGGCCCGGTTATCCTCGGTCAAGAGCGGGTGGGCAAGGATGGGCAGGTCTTCAAGTTCTACAAGTTCCGCTCTATGTATCGTGATGCCGAGCAGCGCCGTGCCGCCCTGCTTGCCCTCAGCGACCGCGAAGGCATTGCCTTCAAGATGAAAAACGACCCACGCACAACCCCGGTGGGGCGCATCACGCGTAAGTTGAGCCTGGACGAGCTACCCCAACTGTTCAACATCCTGAAAGGGGATATGAGTTGGGTCGGCCCTCGCCCCGCCATCGTCCCCGAAGTAGAGAAGTACGACGACTGGGCGCGGCAGCGGCTGAACATCACCCCCGGCCTGACCGGGTTGTGGCAGGTTAGCGGGCGCAGCGACCTCAGCTTCGAGGAGATGGTCAAGCTAGACCTCTATTATGCGGAGAACTGGTCGCTCGGCCTCGACCTCAAAATCCTGCTGCGTACTATCCCAGCGGTAATCAGCGGACGCGGCGCTTATTGACTAAGGTGACATAATGTTGTATGATATGAGCATGACAATATGCTGATGAGGTTTGAGTTGGCATTGACTAACCTGTGAGGAGCTACAAGCCATGTCTCTCACCCTTGAACGGCCCGAAGATGTGGCGATTATCGTAGAACAGGCCGCCGGTAAGCAGGATATAGCCACCTATGCCGTGGGCGTACTTCAACACCCTGCCCAACGTAAGTTAGCTCGGCACGCCGCATCGCTTGACGACGAACTGACACCGGCGGACCATATCCGTATGGCCGCTGAAGCTGAAGCCACTGCGGTGCCGTTCGCAGAGTACAAAGCCCGTCTTTACACTAAGATTGCCACTGAGGAAGCAGCAGAGGCAGAGAGCCACTAATGTTGTAGACTATGTAAGCAATGGTGCTAATTCGGAAAGGTAGGGCGCTCACCAGGGCGCGATGAATCTGCGCCCCTACACAGCTGATTATGTGGGCGAACGCACTAAAGCTGAGTTGCTGAATATACCCACTATAAGGGTAAGGGTTAGTACAATGGGCATGAACGGCACAACACAGGGCGCGACCAAATCCCACATCAAGCATCTGAACTCTAATGAGTACGTGGTGCTGGAACGCCGCCGCCACTGGTTCTCGATAGTGCAGCGCGGCGGATTGCTGCTGTTTCTCGCCGTGATCCTGGTCATCTTGGGCTTTGCCGTCCTCTTCATCCCCATTGACAACCCCTGGCTCAAGGGCAGCGCAATCATCATCCCGCTGCTTATTGGCCTCATCTATATTGGCTACCGCATCCTCGACTGGACTAACGATTTCTTCATCCTCACCAACCAGCGGGTCATCTTTATAGACAAAACCATCGGCATCCAGGAGCAGCAGAGCCAGGCGACGATAAACAAGGTACATAATGTACGCATCGAGTTCCCCGGTCGCATCGCCCAGACGCTCGACTTCGGCAACCTGGCCCTAGATACCGCTGGCCTCGGTGTGCTCAGCCTTACTTCCTTGCCCAAGCCTCGCTACCTGCGCGAGAAGATCCTGGAGGTGCGCCGTCAGGTCAATCAGGAGGCGCTGCCGGTCAGGGAGGAACGCCGCCGTGCAGTGTTGCGCGATAAGATTCGCGGAGTTGATGACCCCAACGACAAGCCGATGGAAGCGCCGTTCGTCAACCCCCAGGAGACCGGCCTTGATCGCTTCAACATCCTGTTCCCCCACCGCCCGCAGCGCCAGGGCGAAACCGTAGTCTGGCATCGCCATCCCCTGTTTCTGCTCAGGGACGAACTAAGGCCACTCGGCGTGCTGGCGCTGGTGATCATCATCTGGCTGTTGACCATCTGGGTGTCGCGACTTATGGCTACCCCCAGCGACCCCTATGCCATTGCTAATACCACTCCCAATGACCTGCTCGACACGTTGAACCGCATCGTTGCTATCGTCGCAATGGTAATAATCATCATTCTAATCCCCGTCTTCTGGTACATATACGAAACCTGGCGCAACTCCAAGTACAGCCTCACCCATGACCGCGTGCTGACTGTGGAGAAGAAGCCGCTGGGCGGGCGCGAGGTGGTCAAGGAGACGATGTTCAGCCGCATCACCGACGTTAGCTACACCATCAAAAATCCGATTGCGGTGATGTTCAACTACGGCACGCTGGTGATCAAGACCCCTGGAGAGGCCACCGCGTTTTACTT
Source organism: Chloroflexia bacterium (assembly GCA_038230695.1). Classification (GTDB taxonomy): domain Bacteria; phylum Chloroflexota; class Chloroflexia; order QHBQ01; family QHBQ01; genus QHBQ01. Next base: position 1,577 of record JBBRMT010000220.1, on the reverse strand, counting down.
CAACGAAATCCCCGATCCTCGCGCCGTGCAGCAGGAGGTTACTACCCGCCTCGAAGCGCAACGCGCCCGCGAGGCCGCGCAGTGGGATAACGACATCGTGGACTGGCTGGCGGTATTCGCCAAGTATTTCGACCACAATCTCGCGCTACCCCCCGACAGCACCCAGGTCTACGGCAGTCTCGACAACCCCAATCAGGTGCGCCGTCCCAATAGCAGTAACTTCTTCGATATTTAATTGAGTTGAAAGTTGAGAATTGAAAGTGAGAAGCAGCGTACAACCTTCATCAACACTCGCATACCCTCCATCGCAGCGGTGGGGGGTAATTGTTGTGCTGGGGGGAGTGCTGCTCATGCTGCTAGGTGGGGGTGCGCGGGGGTTGGCCGCAGAGGTTAGCATCGGCAACACCGCCGCCAACACGCCGACCAACACGCCGCTGGTAACGTTGACTGCAACAGCCAAGGCCGGATTCCAGGGCAACTACCGTAATGGCGAGTGGTTTGGGGTACAGGTGACTCTGAATAACGACGGTGATGCTGATCGCAGCGGCACGCTGACTCTGGTGGGGCAAGGGCGCGTACAATCATCTAGCGCGGATGTAGTGCTGCCCGGCCATTCACGCAAGCAGGTCTGGCTCTACGCACTCAGCGGCAACTATAGTGGCAGCCTGCAACTAACCTTGCATCTGGGCAATAACCTACTACTGCAGCAAGATGTCAGCCTTAGCTTCAACGACAACTCCAGCTTCATCGCCGCAGTGGTAAGCAGCGACGGCGGAGCTTTGAGTGGCCTGAGCGGTATGACCCTCGGCAATGCGCCTCTCAGCAGGGGCAACGTATCCTCGCGCACCGTCGTAGCGCATATTGGCCTCGACGAGTTGCCACCCGCGCCCGCCGCGCTCGATGGGCTGGACGCACTGATCATCGCGGATAGTGATACGTCGCGCCTGAGCGCCGCGCAGACAGATGCGCTCCGCGCCTGGGTAGTCGGTGGCGGCGACCTGGTCATCGGCGGCGGGCAGGCCGCAGTGGGCAATGCGGCGGCCTTCGCCGACATCTTGCCGGTGCGGGTTGGCCCGCCACAGCCAGTCAGCGACCTCAGCCCGCTGGCAAAGTTTGCAGGCAGCAGCGAACCGATTACTCTCACCGCGCAGGTGGCGGCCGGCAGCGCATCCTTGCAACCCGCCGCTCATCTGCTGGCCGCTTTCGGCGATGGCACGCCCCTGCTGGCGCAGCGCAACTACGGGCGGGGGCGGATTAGCTACATTGGGGTGGACCCCAACCTGGGCGCGTTGCGGGCCTGGGGCGGATACCCCCAACTGTGGCAAAAACTTTTGGCGGCTCATTACGGCGGCCCCAGCTTCAATGCGCTAAATATTGGCAGTGTTGGGTCTGGCAATTCACTGCTGCCCCAACTTGCCCTACCTGCCCCCGCCCTGCTGCTGGTCGTGTTGCTCGTCTATATAATCGTGGTTGGCCCGCTCAACTACCTGCTGCTGCGCCAACTAGGGCGGCGGGAGTGGGCCTGGCTGACTACCCCGCTGCTGACCCTGATATTCGCCATTGTCTTCTACGCCATT
>JBBRMT010000219.1:0-8113 GCA_038230695.1 Chloroflexia bacterium | reverse complement strand
CGTGACCAGCCGAGGCTGGAGCTGACCATCGCGGAGTACCTCAAGGTAGTGGCGGCGCTACCAGCCATAGGAGTGTAATTATGTATGGGCGCGATGTAATGTTCAAGCGGGCGTATCCCTGCAACCTGGAGATGGTCGAGCTAGCGGCGGGGAGCTGCGAGTTCCTGATTACCAGTCGGCTGTTGGGGATGGTGGCGGATACCTATGCTTACCCGCTCTATCAGCACCTACGACCCCGGCTCGGCCTGCCAACATGGGGGCAGGCGACGAGTTCGCCATGGACCATTCCTGGGGCGAAGAAGGTGCGGCGGGCATACGGATACAGTGCCTGGGTCATCCCGCTGGACTGCGCGCAGCTAGATGTTTACTGGCTATCTCCCAGGCGTGTCGGCACGCTCTACACCTTCGATCTCGACTACAGGGCGGGGATGCGGCTGCTGCGCGGGCTGCCCTGGCGGGCGCTGGCCGATCTCAGCCTCTGGTTTGCCCACGATGTGGCGGAGATGGCGATTACCATCGAGCAGTATCTGCGGGCGATTGCTTGGGGCAGGTGAGGTGAAGTCGCAGAGTGGCGGCTCAGGTAGGGTCGAATTTGCACGAAGCGCCCTCATCTGCGCCATTCATGCGCCTAACTCCCACGGCAACAGCGGAGGAGCAGCCAGGCGGGTGGCACCAGACTCAACTCCTACTTCCAACCGCCTAATAGTACCAGTTCAACTACCTTCGGCAGGTCATTACCACTTTCACTGACGAAGCTGACTTTCAGTGCGCTGTCCACGTGAAACTGCCAGCTATGGCTGGCGGTGCTATTATTTCCGGCCTGATAGCTAGCAGCGAAGGTAACCAGGACTCCGCTACCGCTTGCATCGCGCTCAACTCTGGTTTCCAAGGTCATCGTGGTTGTAGTCCTTGTTGCTACGTAACCACTAACCTTGGATAGTGGCGCGCCCGCTGGTATTTGCACTGAACCCGGCGCGTCCGGCCATAGCGCAACCTCGTTAGGGTAAGAGTAGTAAACCATAGGGTTGATGGTGAAGCCACCGCTTGTGCCTTCATCGGCGCGGCGCGGCGGTGACTTCTGCAGGGCGGCGGCCTGCTTGGCGAGCCTAATAGCATCGTCCGAGTTGATGATAGGTTGCGGTGGCAGGTTGTCGCAGGCCACCAGGCACGCGGTGAAGCATAGCGCAGCGACCAGCACAATAACATTCTTCTTCATAATCCCTCCTCTATAGCATCCATTATACTACAGACGAAAGCGAGAGTGGGTTGGTTCCATGCCGTGAAACCCATAAGGAGCTGACCATGAGAGGCCGCTATGTCGGGGCGGCACCCACCACCGTAGCAATCGGTGCGGCGCGTGTCCGAAGTGAAGCTAGCGCAAGGCAGCCGAATGAGCGCCAGGGAGTACCGAGCATGGCTAGAGGAGTGCAGGAACGCACCAGCAGGCACCTGGTCGTGCCTGAACCCCGGACATCAGAAGTACGTCGGGGAGCGTTGGGTGCCGGTCGCTGGGTTCAACAAAGGGGATAGCTGGTGTCGGCGCTGCCGCGGTAGCTATATGAAGGCCCGCTGGCAGCGGTTCGGCCCTATTATCAACGCCTCGCGACGCGAGCGCTACATGATGAACGGCGATTACCGCGAACAGGAGTGCGCCCGGGCGCGTGCTAACCACCAGCGCAACGCGGCCATAATTAACCAGGCGCGGCGCAATCGCTATCGTGATCCTAACGACAGCGATTATCGCAACCAGGCGCTGGCGTGGGTACGCAGGCAGGCCGAGCGACGGAAGGCAGGCAAAGGAGCAAATGAGCGAAGTTCAGGAACAGGAGCAAGAGGCGGCCCTACTCGCTCTACTTGAAGCCTGTAGCGACTACGCCAGGCTCGATGATGAGATGACCACACTCAGCAGCCAGCGTGAGCAGCAGCGGGTACACATCAGCGAACTGGTGGCGCTAATATTACAGCCTCAGATGATGCAAAGGAGCCGGATTGGTGTAGGGGCGAATCGCATACGCCCTGTTGCCTAACCATAATGCCAATCGTAACTACGCCTGTTTGTGTAACAAATGAGGCTGTAATACTAACTGGCACGCAAAAACTCTCCGGCTTTGGCCGGGTCGAACTAACCACGCCGGCGGTGATTACCAGCTACGACCAGAAGATGCTCGATGCCCTGCTGGAAGCAGCAGGTGACCCGCTAGCCATCCGAATACGGACAGCCCGTCGCCAGACGATGCGAGCGGGCAGCCTGAAGATCACCAGAGAGCGTTGAGTGGCTGAGATCAGTTGACAGCTGCACCGCAAAGTAATATTATCATCATATAATGATTGGCCGTTTGCGATAGTCTCACTGGCACGCCGCTAAACGGCACCGCTACGTCTTATAGCTATGATGCTTATGGCAATGTTAATCAATCTACTACTTACCGAGGGCCTGCTACTGCATCTTGGGTTCCGGTTAGTACCACCTGGCAATTCACCGACCCTACCGGCACCCCTCGCACCACCTATATTGGATACGATAGCGTGTTCCACGCCTTTTCCACTGACACCTACTTGCCAGATATAAACATGGCGGAACACGCGGGCTACGACTACCGGATGGGGACGATGACGGTGATCACCGATGCCAACAATATTACTACCACGGCTGGGTATGACACCTTCGGACGGATGACCTCAGTGGTCAAGCAAGGCGACAGCACCCTCTATCCAACTATCAGGACCACTTACTCTGATACGGCGCTACCATTCCAGTACGTGGTGGAGAAGCGTGATACCAGCGGCGACGGCTATCAGCAGAGCCAGAAGTTCTATAACGGCATGGGTCAGCTGATCCAGAGCAAAGGGGAAAGCACCGACCCCATCAGCCTTACCGATACCAATGTGGTTGCGGACACGAAATATGATGGGTTGAGTGAAACCACCCAGGCATCGCAGCCGCGTTACGTGGCAACCTCGACCTGTTCGTTCTATAGCTACTGTCCTCTGGATAGTGACACGAACGAGCGTTGGACCCTTAGCAGCTACGATCCACTGGGCCGCGCCACTCAGATCACATCCCCTGATAGCACCTCTACTGCGATGACCTACACCCTGGGTACGATCGGGCCGTTGAGTCAGGTGATTGATGCCAACAAGCACCAGACGCAATCTGAGGCGGACATATTTGGCAGGTTGTCGGCGGTGCGCGAGTACACTGGCACGGTGGGCATTGGCGTGGGCGCTGTCCTCTCTGCGACCACCGTGTATACCTACAGCCCGCTCGATCTACTGACCAACACCCAGGATAACCAGGGCAACGTCATCACCATGAAATATGACCCGCTAGGGCGCAAGATATCGATGTCCGATCCGGATATGGGTGGGGTCGCCCATCCCTGGCAGTATACCTACGACCCCAACGGCAATCTCACCCAACAGACTGATGCCAAGGGCCAGGTGATTACCTTCACCTACGACATAATGGACCGCCTTACCCAGAAGATTTACTCTACCGGTGCCCCCACCGCCGGATATAGTTACGGTGCCGGTACATATGGCAAAGGGCTTCGCACTTCAATGAGTGTTGGAGGCACTTCCACTAACTGGACTTACGATAATCGGGGTCGCGTTGCTGAGGCTGACTATACTGCTGCGGGCAATGGCCCCTACAGCTATCTCTATAGCTACGATAGCGCCGATCGGCTTACCAGCGCTACGCTACCTAATGGCGAGGTCGTCACCTCCGCCTACGATGCTGCGTGGCGGCAAACCAGTCTGAGTAGCAGTACTTACAGCACTAATTACATAACTGCCACAACATACAACGCCCTCTCCCAGCCTCGCAGCTGGACGCTGGGTAATGGCCTCACCGAGAGCGAGGGCTACACTAGCCCGATGAGCCGCCCGATTACGCATACACTGGGTACCTTGTTTGGCCGTAGTTACAGCTACGACAACGTCGGCAACGTCTCGTATATCACCAATACCCTCAGTAGCGAAGTGCAGCAGTTTACCTACGACCCGCTGGACCGCCTCACCAGTTGGACGCTCAATCCTGGCATTGGCGCGACCCAGAACTACAATTACGACACCATCGGCAATCTGACCTCGAAGGCGGGCACCAGCTACACCTATGGCGGCGCAGGCAATGCCAACTGCCCTGGCCCACACCAACTGTGTATCAGCGGAACCGGCATGTACAACTACGATACGGATGGCAACCCCGCTGGCGCTAATATCCTCACCACTGCCTATACTTGGAATGTTGACAACCAACTGACTAAGACGGTCATCGCTGGTACTCAGCAAGGGCAGTACACCTACGATGCCGACGGCCAGCGCGCCACGCTTCAGGTTGGCTCCTCGATAACCACCACCTACCTCGGCCCGAACTATGAGATTGACCAGCCCAGCGGCAATTCTCGGGTGATGTACAGCTACGGTGGGCAGGTAATCGCGCAACGCAGCACCGTTAGCGGCGTGGGCACGCTCATCTACCTAACCAGTGATCACCTGGGTAGCGCTTCGCTTGCCACGAATAATACTGGCAGTCAGGTGAGCAGTCAGGACTTCGACCCCTGGGGTCTAGTGCGTTCTTCCTCCTCGATAACCCAGACTGCGATCAACTACACCGGCCAGCACCTTGACAGCGCTAGCAGCCTCCTCTACTATAACTCCCGCTACTATGACCCTCGATATGGTCGGTTCTTGACCGCCGATACGATCGTCCCTGGCATGGCAATGGGTGCAGGCGGCGCACTTGGCACACTGGGCATGGATAAGAACACCTCGATGAAGGGTCTCACTGTGGACTACCACGAGCCTGGCATGACCCTTGCTGTTAATCAGGAGAACCAGTTCACCGCCGTGATGGGCTTCTACTTCCAGCTAAGTAATCAGGACAAGCAGAAGGCGAAGGCTCCGTACGGCCCGCTCAATCCTCAAGCTCTGAACCGCTATAGCTACGTGCTGGACAACCCACTGCGGTATACTGATCCGACGGGGCATTACCACTACGATATACAGTATGGAATAGGTGATATCACCAATGTCACACCAGAAGCGGCAATGCAATACCTCCAGCAACATCCAAATGAACTGTTTCCATGGAACGGTAATAATCCAATCACTGACCTAACCGACCCTAACAATAATACACCAACTATCCAACTATTTCATGTCTATAAGCTTAACAACGTCAATGGCATCGGCGGTTATAACGTAGTCATGGTTATTGCAATATCAGACACATCCTTTACATTCATAATAGTAGATCCTAAGTCCTTTGAACCAATAGGAGGTATTATTATTTTCAGAACATATATGGACCGTACCGATGGTGAGATTTATCTTCGAGTGACAGGTATCACTCCTAGCATGGGTGTTGTAGACGGATGGATACCAGGTATTGCAGTGTTTGTATGGCTTCAGCTAGGACAGCGTCTAGCCAATCACTTTTATGATCATCCAAGTCCATCAGTGTGCTGCTAGTACAAAGATACGTTGGCCTGAAAATCAACCCTGTGAAGTTATGGATGACAAGTAAGTGTTCTACTTGCTACCATGGTTAGCTTCATAGAAAGGCTGTGCCGATAATGTACTTTAGACTTAAATTGCTAATTCGGGGCATCTTTGCTAAGTGGCTGAAGGTGCTATTCCGACCCAGTGTGGTCACTTTCACCAGTGAGGTATCCAATGCTAACTGGGCTACCCCATTTCTTGGCGTACTTATTTTCGTCGCGGTTTACACAGCCGTCGTTCTAACAGGTATTGCACCCTGGTATGGGAGGCTAGATCGGTATCCTGGCCTTGTTTTCGAAAGCGAAGTGTATTTCTTCATAGCCAGCGGCCTGATGCTTATCGCCACCATAATATATGCTGTAGTAAGGAGGTCGCATGGAACCGTGGATTACCGCATTCGTGCCTATCTTTGCTCACTCTACATTGTTCCATTGGGAATAATTGGATACCTACTTAGCCTTGTTCCGGGACTTCTTTTTTTTGGTCCACTCGCCACGTTTATTTACGGGCTATTTATTACTTATTTTATGGTACAACCTATATACGACCTTGACTCAGGTATTGCTCGTAAGGTTGTATTTCGCATCTCACTTATCCCTATCTATGCTTTCCTCAGCTTCTTTATATTTCTTGCATTTACATTTGGAGGGTTTTAACTGAGGTGTATCCCATCGTCTGACATCAAACTACTGGCCTAGTAGGTGGTAGCTACTCCTTTCTGCTAGTTGGTTGGGTTTAGGTGGTCGGTACTCGCCGCTGCCACTCTCGCCCGCGTCCGTCCATGCTAATATGAATGTCCAGGTCTTGCAGCAAGCTCAGGTACTGTGGTCTGGCGAAATATCTGCCCTGTTCGCCACTGAATATGACTAAGCAGTCCACCGACAATTTCCAGGCATCCTCGGAATTGTTAGAGCTTGTTTGAAAACCATTAGGTGGCAACAAGTCGTCTGAGCATCAACTTGGTCATTGCCCAGTAAACCCAGCCTTCGCTGCAATCCGTTAGTACGTCGTATTCCTTACTCAACTGCCGACTCCGCCCCAGCCAGCCAAACGTGCGCTCCACCTTCCATCGCTGCGGCACTGGCGCAAACCCTTTGGTCCCTGGCGGGGGGCTGGAGATTTCCAGCTTGCAGCCCAATTGCTCACTGGCCGCGCTGACGATTGGCCCGCTATAGCCGCCATCAGCGTAAATCAGCTCTAGTCGCGGCCACTTGCGCGGCAAGCCCATCCGCCATAGCAGCAGCGGCGCTCCCAAACGGTCAACCAGGTTGGCACTATGTACCACGATGCTCAAGAGAAAGCCTTGACTGTCTACCGCAATGTGACGCTTACGCCCGTTTATCTTCTTACCCGCGTCGTAGCCATGCTCCCCACCTTTTTCGGTGGTCTTGACACTTTGGCTATCAATAATGGCAATTTGGGGTTCGGGTTCGCGCCCCATTTGGGTGCGTAGCTGAGTACGCAATTGGTCATGGAGCAAGACCAAAGTGCCGTCGGCCCGCCACTTACGGTAATAGTAATAAACCGTTTGCCACTTGGGCAGGTCATGAGGCAGCAAGCGCCAATGGCAACCGCCTTTGAGTTTATACAAGATGGCGTTGACAATCTCGCGCCGCGCAATTTCGATGGGTCGTCCTTCACGCGCTGGTGGGGGCAGCAGTGGTTCAAGCAGCTGCCACTGTGCCTCAGTCAGGTCGGTTTCATACGCTGTACGTTTGCTCATGACCTAATTGTACCAAATTACCGCTGTTATTTCGAGTTATCAAACAAGCTCTTAAAGACAAATAGGAGGCAACCCAAGGTGTACATTGAAGAAAGAGCGCTGGAGACCAGGAACGAGCAGCGGGTGCGCGAAATCACCGCGCCATGCCATCCCCGCCGTGCTGGTACAAGCTGAGGTGCTGCGCGCGGATGCCCAGATAAAGGCCGAAGAAGTCGCCGCCCGACTAAGCGGCGCATACATCCCCACCTGGGAGGAAGGCGGCAATAGCCGAGGCGGCCGCCCCCGTAAAAATCCCCAACCAGCACAAGGCACCCAGCAACAACGCCCACCAAACACGCCTGTTAACACCCAATCCACCACGCCACCGGCACAACAAGCACCAACCAGGCCACGCCCAAACAACCAACAAAGCAACGCACCAGTTAAACCAGGCGGTTCCCGTTGGAACAACAATAACTAATACATAGAAAACTGAGTACGCCAAGCGATCCGCGCCGTCACAATACGAACCAATCGCGAAATAACAATCAGCAGTCCAACCACAACTAGGCTGATAGAAGGAAAGAGGGTAACATAATAACCGAGAAGAGCAGCAGCAAGAGAATTAAATCGTCAATCCATCAATTATACAGAATCGAGAGCGATGATAACTGTCAGCCCAACACCCTCAATAACAATACTTTCAACCCCGCAGCGGTCAGCCCGTCTAACCCGCTCCGTTATTCAAGATTGTGGTACGACCCCTTATCCTGAGTGGGGGCCCAGTGGGCCCCCCACTCAGGATACCATGTAGTAATAAACAAAGAGGATCAGAACCAACAGAGAGGTGAAAACAACATGAAAGTCGAGATGGTCAAGAGCAACAACCACTTCAAACCCGCAGCG
>JBBRMT010000218.1:0-8257 GCA_038230695.1 Chloroflexia bacterium | reverse complement strand
AATGGAACGTTGATAATAACGCACTCAACTTACCCTTCTGATTAGCACTCAAAAGCCAGAGTGCCACTGGGCAAAGAATACCATGTTTAGCGCATTATTGTCAAGGTTTGAGCGTAGTTTATGTGTGCGTCTAATGCAAGTCTAACGGCGAATGTGTAAGCTATTTTACATTCTTGTGTAAAGAAGTATACATCGCTATAGGTAGTCCAGGCAGTATTATAAGTGTGGGCAACGACGATAGCAATGAGCATGGATATGCGCGGCAACGCGCCCGATGGTAGAAGGTAAACAAATGAACTTCAACAACGCTGATAACGCGATGAACAGCTGGATCGCCCTATGGGATGCAATCCACGATGCGGGCCGCACTGGGCAGCCAGCCGATGAGCGCATGGGTGCGATGGTGCAGGAGGTCATCTCCGGCCTCAGCCTGTATAACCTATCCTACTCGTTTAGCGACGAGCAGGCGGCAGCGCGGGCGCGTATTCGCGCTGTAGAGAGCCTGGATCGCTGTCTGCCCGCCTTGCAGCACAACCTCAACCGCTAAACTGCAACACCACTGGCGAACAACGGTACTCCCCTCCACACAACCTCCCACTTTCCGCCCCGTCAGCGTTTGCCGCAAGGCCGCTGCTGGGGCTTCCTATATAATCAATCAATAGGGCGAAACATTCAGATAGCTGCTTGCGTATAGAAAGTGACTATGAAAGACGACAAGCGCATCAACACAGGCGTTCCCTACGGCAACCATCCTACTATTCCGGCTGACAAGCTCGCGCGGGATGCTCAGGTGTGGGCGGATGAGTACGCGGCGAGGCGACCTGCGGGCCTGGAGCATGAACTTGAGAGCGATACTTACGACTGGAAGCATCAAACCCCCATCGTTCCGCTGCCTGAGTTGCACTTCGATGCACGTAACCCCCAGGTGATCGAGTGGGCTTGGTTGGGGATTGGCTTGCAACTTGCAGTCATTCCTACGCTACTAATAGTTACAATTTTGGTACGTCTTATTCAGTTCTATGAGTTGGGTGTATGGCCTATGGCAGTCGCGGTAGGAGCGCTGGTTGCGCTCGGCCTTGTCAGCAGCCTGCGTGGTCTGGTGATGTTCCCTCGCGCTGAACGTCCTGTTCTTGCCTTGCTCCTAAGCCTGATCGGTATTGGCCTGGCAATATTCTCCATCTGGTATTTCACCCCGCGTTTTCTCAGCGCCCCGATGGACGCGCTTACCCGATCGCTCTGGATATGGCGTTAGTTGCTCAGTCGCAGCTACTTATCTTGCCTGTCCAGTGAGGCTTTAATATTAGGATAGCGTCGAGGCGTGGAACGATGTTCCGCGCCTCATCTTTATGCCTGGGGTTGCTGGATTGACTACGCAGTGCGGCGGCGCAAGGTCAGGGCCAGACCCGCTAGTAGCAGCAGGCCGCCAATCAGCGCCAGCAGGGTGAAGTCGCTGCCGTTGCCAGTGGTGGGCATCATTGGCGTGCCACTGCCAGATTTAGTCGGGGTTGGCGCGGTCAAGCCCGCATCATTGGACACGGCGGGAGTTGCCGCCATTGCCGCCCCAGGGGTGCTGGTCGCCTGCGCAGTAGCGCCACTCTGCTGCGAGAAGTCGAAGGCGGTTGTCAGGTCGCCAGCAGCGGCATCGCGGGTGCCGAGCGCCGGTAGACCCCAACGGGTTTCGATGAACTTGAGAATAGAGACGGTTTCGTACTGAGTGTGGTCAACGTAACCCTTCCTGGCGTAGGGCGAGATGATGATGGCGGGGACGCGGGTGCCTGGACCCCACTTGTCAATCGTGGGCGGAGCCACGTGATCCCAGCGCCCACCGTTCTCATCGTAGGTGATGACGATGGCGGTGTCGGCCCAGTAGGGGCTATTTTGCACTGCAGTCACCAGGTCGGCAACGTGCTGCTGGCCTTTTAGCAGGTCGGTGTAGCCGGGGTGTTCGTTGTTCGCACCAATCGGCTTGATGAACGAAACAGCGGGCAGGCTGTTGTTCTGCAAGGAGGCAGTGAAGTCGGTTTCGTCCTTCAGGTGCTGCGCCTTGCCGGGCGTGCCATCGGCGTAGTTGGCGAAGAATGCGAACGCCTGGTGGTGATACTGGAAGTTGGGGTCGGCCTTGCCCGCCAGGGCATCGTTCCAACCGCCGGAGTACCACGCCCAGCTAACGTTCTTGTCGTTGAGGCGGTCGCCAATCGTGGGCAGCGTTTGGTTAGGTACAAGCTGGGTGGTGTCGATGATATTGGCGGGGTGCGGGTTGTTGACCGTAAACGATGTGTTGATCACGTGACCATCGGGCGTAACCGCGCCATCCTTGACCATAACGCCGTTGGCATCGAGTTGCGCCACCTTTTTGGCCGGGGCATTGGGCCAGGTGGGTGTGCACGCGCAAATCAGCCACATATGGTTGAGGAACGAGCCACCGAACGCCGAGTGGAAGAAATTGTCGGCGATGGTATATTGCTGGGCCAGCTTGCCTTCCGGCATATTGCTGGCATCGTAGTAGCTCATCGCAAAGCCAGCCGCATCGCTCCAGGCTACATACTTATCCATCTTGCCACCGTCAATCTGATATTGCTCCTGATAGTAGCGATGAATCAGGTCGGGGGTGATCTGGTTGGCCGCGATGTACTTCGAGGCATCGAACGGCTGCACCGGCAAGTTGGTGGGGAAACGGCTATCGGGCGCGGGTGGGTTCAGGTTGGTGTTGATCGGCTGCGGTAGGGTGGTGTAGGGGGTGCCACTCTTGTCCACCTGGGCCACTTTGCCCGCATCGTTAGCCAGCCCGTTCGCGCCGGGCAGGCTGCCGTACAAACCGTCAAAACTCCAGTTCTCCTGGTAAATCACGATTAGATGGTTGATTTTGTTGATGCCGGTCGGCGTTTGCGCCGAGGTCGGCAGGTAGCCGACGGTGAACATCGCCAGAACTGCCAGCATTACCAGCAGTCGGCTTCGCTTGACTGAGAACATTCCGTATTTCCTCCTCTGTTCCCCTGTGCGGGGCAACCCAGATAGCCGCGATCCTGCACGGCGCAACGAGACGCTACTGCGGCGCGAACCCCCATCTCCAAATGTTGATCTCGCCCCATGGCTTAACAGCAGCCTCAGTAATGATAGCATCATGTTTTTAAGGGGTGATTAACGGAAGTTTAACGCTGGGTTATGGTTCGCCAATCCTCCTCTTATACGACGGAATTGTAACTTTCATTACACTTGTAATGCTTGTCATATGCTATAATCCTTCATCGCTGGCTGGCCCGCGCTGCACAACCCAGTTAGGCGACTCCGGATCTGATGATCATCTTGAGCAGAAAGGATACATGAAAATGAAACGTAGACGCATTACTTCAGTTGTTCTCACTTTCCTCCTGGTTGCCGCTATTGCACCCACCATTGCGGGCGCACAGCCCGTGCCGCACGCCACGAAACGCGGTTCGCAGCCTGCCCACCCCGCAACCGCAACATGGACGGATAAAGCGGTCGAGCCAGTACGCACCTATTTCCACGCTGCGGCCTCGGATGGCTCCTACCTCTACATCCTCGGTGGCAGCAGCTATGATGGCGCTAACTTCGTGGATGTCAACAATTTGCAGCGTTACAATCCCGCCACCGACACCTGGACGCAGTTGGCGACTCCCACTGGTGTCACCAGCATCACCTCCGCCGCTGCCTGCGCGATGAACGGCAAGATTTACGTCTTCGGCGGCCAGGTCAACGGCTCCTATAGTCCTGGCGTGCTTATCTATACTATCGCGGCCAACTCCTGGAGCAACGGCCCCGCCCACTCCGGCGCGGGCTACATCTGGGCTAGCGCGGTCTGCGACCCTCACACCAACCAGGCGTTCGCCATCGGCGGCCTGACCGTTGGCCCCGATAGCAACCAGATTCGCATCTTCAATGCCGCCACCAACACCTGGGCCGCCGATGGCACGCCGCTATCCGGCACCATCTACTCGGCGGCTGCCGGTCTGCTGGTCGGTGGTCGGATCATCGTGACTGCTGGCTACTTTAACGCCGTCGGTTCCACCGCTACGTTTATCTACAGCATCAGCGGCAACACTTGGACCCCAGGGACGAATATAAGCGATGTGGCGACCAATGCTGCCTCCGGGGTGGGCGCTGATGGCAAGTTTTACGTCGCGGGCGGCAACGCGGGCGGCGGCGCTACGGATAATGTACAGGTCTACGACCCGATTAGCGCCACCTGGGGCAGCGCCCCGGCAATGACTTGGCCGGTTGACCTAACCGCTGGCGCGTTCGTCGGTAGCCTCTTCGAGGTTGTGGGCGGCACCGGCTTCTCCAATGACCCCGGCTGCATCAGCACCAATAACATCTGCAACGATAACCAGCAACTCGAAACTGATTGCTCCAATGTGTTTACCGACATCAGCGGCAACATCTTCTATGGCGCGATCCACAATCTCTCCTGCCGGGGCGTGGTCAATGGCACCAGCAGCACCACCTTCAGCCCCGCTGGCACGTCTACTCGCGGCCAGTTTGCCAAAGTTGTCGTCCTCGGCTTCGGCATCCCCCTGCTCAACCCCGGTACGCCTTCATTCACCGATGTGCCAGCCAGCTACTTCGCCTATCGGTACATTGAGGGCGGCAAGGCCGCAGGCATCCTCAGCGGCTTCGACCAGTCCACCTGCACCAGCGCGGGCGCTACCTACCCTTGCTACCTACCTAATCGCCCCATTACCCGTGGGCAACTTACCAAGCTGGTCGTTAGCGCCGCCGGATACACCCTGATCAACCCGCCCACCCCCGCCTACACCGATGTGCCGACCAGCAGCGTGTTCTATCAGTTCATCGAGACCGCGCACAGCAAGGGCGTTGTCAACGGCTATATTGACAACACCTTCCGCCCCAACAACAACATCCAGCGCGACCAGATGTGCCAGATCGTCTACAAGGGCGTTACCACGCCATAATCCGTCTGCGTTAATACTGCAGGCAAAAAGCCTCTCCCCAGCGGGGAAACCCCCCTGTGGGGTTCCCTGTGGGTAGGTTTGGTGAGGAGAGAATCTCGCCTACTATCAATGCTAATCGAAGCAGCCAAAGCATAGCACAGGAGAATCTCGCAAAGTCGCAAGGCTGGTGGTAAGTCAGCCTTCCACCCTCACCCAACCCTCTCCCTGCCAGCGAGAGGGCTTCTTTTAATCCCCACTCATGCCTATTTCTGCCTCAAAGTGGTGCATAACTTACTGGAATAATTGTTCTAAATATGGTATAATTCAGGCACAGAATCAAAGAAATGGGGCCTCTTTTTGCCCCGCAAACAAGAACTAGAGATAACCTTAGGAGGGCCACCTAAATTGGCAACTGACACGCTAACGAACACCACCGCCACCCCCGTACCCGCATACGGCGCGGAGCAAATCCGCGTCCTCAAGAAGCTGGAGGCGGTGCGCCAGAACCCCGGTATGTACATTGGCAGCACCGATGTCAAGGGGCTGCACCACATGATCTTCGAGATTGTGGACAACAGCGTTGACGAGTATATGGGCGGCTACGGTTCGCGCATCTTCGTTACCATCCATGACGACGACACCGTGACGGTGAAGGACGAGGGGCGCGGCATCCCCACCGGCATCCATCAGGAAGAGCAGCGCAGCGCCCTTGAACTGGTGATGACCGAGCTGCACGCAGGCGGCAAGTTTGGCGGCGGCGGCTATCAGGTGTCCGGTGGGCTGCACGGCGTGGGCGCAAGCGTGGTCAACGCGATGTCCTCCTACTGCCGCGTCGAGGTGCGCCACGAGGGTAAAATCTTCCTGCAAGAGTACGACCTGGGTGAGCCGCGCAAGAAGGTGCGAACCATTGGCGACAGCGACGAGAGCGGCACCACCACCACCTTCCTGCCCGACAAGACCCTGTTCGAGACCATGGCTTACGACTTCGACGCGCTGGCAACCCGCTTCCGCGAGATGTGCTTCCTCAATCGCGGCCTGCAGATCACCTTCATTGACGAGCGCGGCAAGGGCGACCGCGAGGCCACCTATTACTTCGAGGGCGGTATTGAGTCGTTCGTCCGCCACGTCAACAAGCATCGCGCCACCATCAACACCCCCTTCTACGTCAATCGCACCGTGCCGAGCGGCACTGGCAACGTCGGCGTGGAGGTGGCCTTGCAGTACAACGATGGCTATAGCGAGTCGCTGTTCGCCTTCGCCAACACCATCAACACCCAGGATGGCGGCACCCATGTGACCGGCTTCCGCTCCGCGCTCACCCGCGTGATCAATGATTACGCCCGCAAGAACAATCTGCTCAAGGAGAGCGAACCGGCGCTCAGTGGCGACTCGGTGCGCGAGGGTCTCACCGCCGTGGTCAGCGTCAAGCTGATTGGTATCCGCCCCCAGTTCGAGAGCCAGACCAAGAACAAGCTGAACAACGCCGAGGTCAAGACTGTTACCGAGTCGGTTACGGCCAGTGCGCTGATGCAGTATCTGGAAGAGTTCCCCGCCGATGCCAAGAAGATTATTGACAAGTGCCTGACCGCCGCCCGCGCCCAGGAAGCGGCCCGCAAGGCCCGCGAGGTGGTGCGTAAGGGCAGCGGCGAAGGCACCGCCCTCCCTGGCAAGCTGGCCGACTGCTCGGAGCGCGACCCCGCCCGCTGCGAACTCTACATCGTGGAGGGCGACTCGGCAGGTGGCAGCGCCAAGCAGGGCCGCGACCGCCGCTTCCAGGCCATCCTTCCCCTGCGTGGCAAGATCCTCAACGTGGAACGCGCCCGCCTCGACAAGATGCTCGGCAGCGAGACCATCCGCACTCTGGTGATGGCCCTCGGCGCGGGCATTGGCGATGCCACCGACATGGCCCGCCTGCGCTATCATCGCGTCATCATCATGACCGATGCCGACGTGGACGGCGCGCACATCCGCACCCTACTGCTCACTTTCTTCTTCCGCCACATGGTGAAGCTAATCGTGGATGGCAACATCTACATCGCCCAGCCGCCGCTCTACAAGGTGCAGGCGGGCAAGGACAAGCGTTGGGTCTACAGCGATGAGGAGATGGAATTGGCGGTCAAGGACATGGGCGGCTACGACAAGGTGGGCGTGCAGCGCTACAAGGGTCTGGGCGAGATGAACGCCGACCAGCTTTGGGAGACGACCATGAACCCGGAGAACCGCACCCTGATGCAGGTGACGCTCGACGATGCCGCCCTTGCCGACGAGGTCTTCGATATGCTGATGGGTGCCAACGTCGCCCCCCGCAAGCGCTTCATCCAAACCCACGCCAAGAGTGTGAAGAACCTGGATATTTAGGGTGATGGTGCGAAAGGATGATGTCACGTGTCCAGCGACTCACTCACCATTGAGCAGGTTCTGACCATACTTGCCCAATCGCCTCAGCGCCTCGCCACGCTTACCGCCGGTCTCGCGCCAGCTCAATTGCGTACTCCCCCCAGCCCCGATGAGTGGTCGGCAAACGATGTGCTTGCCCATATCCGTGCCTGTGCTGATGTCTGGGGCGACTGCATCGCGTTGCTGCTAGCCGAGGACAGGCCAACGCTGCGGGCGCTCAATCCTCGCACCTGGATCAAGAGGACAGACTATCGCGAACTGGAGTTCTTGCCCTCGTTGCGCTCCTTCACCACGCAGCGGGCCGAGCTATTGGCAGTGCTGGAACCGTTGCCGCCCGTAGCCTGGTCACGTTCGGCGACCGTGACGGGGGCGGGCAGGGTACTCGAGCGGACCGTGCTGCAGTATGCCCAGCGGCTGGCTATACATGAGCGGCCCCATGTCAAGCAGATCGCCCGCATCGTCAACCCGATGCGAATCTAGTTTAGCGCAAGGAGTGAGGCGATGGACAAGGCGGATGGCCTGCTTATTCGTGATGCCAACGATAGCGATCGGGCGGCGATGCTGGATGTCACCCTCACCGCTTACGCAGAGTATGGCGCAGTAATGCCACCGCCAGCCTGGGATGGCTATCGCCAGAGTATCATCGCCACGCTTAACGAGGATGGGCAGGCCGAGCGCATCGTCGCCGAGCAGGACGGCGTGGTGGTCGGTAGCGTGCTGCTCTACCTCGCGGAGCCAGCTTTTCGCCGCCTTGAGGGTGCCGCCATCGCCCCGGCCTTGCCCGAGCTACGCCTGTTGGCTACATCGCCAGCATGGCGAGTCGCGGTATCGGCGCAGCCCTGCTAGAGGAGTGCATCCGGTGGGCGCGACGGGCTGGAGTAGCGGCGATTACCCTGCACACAACCGACATGATGCAGACCGCGATGCAGATGTATGAGCAACGCGGCTTT
>JBBRMT010000217.1:0-8311 GCA_038230695.1 Chloroflexia bacterium | reverse complement strand
GGAGTTGACTGCGTATTCCTCGCTCAGATATTTGCCCAGCGCGGTCAGCGGGTCGCGGGCAAGGTCCTGCTCTAGCTCCTGCTTGCTCTTGTAGGGCTGGCTGTCCTGGAAATTGTGGCCGGTAAGACGGGGGACACGCACATGGACTAGCTGAGGGCCACCATTGTCGCGGGCGGCCAGCATCGAGTCGCGCAGCACGGGGTAGATGGTGTGCGGCTGCCAGCCGTCTACGCTGGTAATGTTCAGGCCGGTAAACGAGGCAAGGTTGTCAATCACGCTGCGGCCCGAAGTCTGATAACGTAGCGGCACGGTCAGGGCGTAGGCGTTGTCTTCAATCATAATCACCATCGGGTAGTTAAGCGGGGTGATGATGTTGAGCGTGGCCCAGAAGCCGTTAGTGGCGGTCGAGCCGTCGCCACCCAGGGCCAGGGCAATCGCGCCATCCCAGTCGCGCTGCTGCATCCGGCTGGTGCGGTAGGCGATGCTCTGCGCCCAGCCTACGGCGGGGGTGTACTGTGCGCCCACATCGCCGCTGGCAGGCAACACGGTTACGCCACCCGGCTGCTGGTAGTTGAAGACCACGCCGATGTCGCGCCCGCCGCTCACTCCCGCCGTCTTGTGCATCACGCTGGCGAAGCAGGCGAATGGTGATAGGCCAATCCCTAGCATGAAGGGGCGGGAGCGATAGTAAACACCCGCGCCGTCGTGGGGATGGTTTAGCAAGGCGGCGGCGATTAGCTGCGGCACCTCATGCCCACGGGCGGAGAACTGAAACTTGAGCCGCCCCTCGGCAGGGTTCTCGCGGCTAGGTTTGTAACCTTTGCTCAGTTCAAGCTCGTCTATCGCCCGTGACACCCAGGCGCGTTCGTAGATAGACAACCACCAACCCACCTCTGGTGCATCGGGAGCGGTGGGAGCGGCAAGCGGCTTCCAATCCTGCTTGTAGTCGGACATGGCAACTCCTTTGTTGCTTAACGAGGCATGAAGTTTGAGTACCCTGCAAACAAAGTTCTAATGTTCCCCCTCCTGTCGGGAGGGGCTGGGGTGGGTCCATGCAGCGCGATTCGCGCCCTCGCAGTGGTCATATCATTACCCACAAATAAAAACGACCAATAGTACACGCAGGCAAGACAGCATGGCGCGTGCCGAGTTACAAGCGGTTGGGGGCGTAGCCCTTGCTTGCCATGCTACCAACTCTATCGGCTGCTTACCTGCCCCCGGCTTGTAGCGAGTTGGCCCGATCACCAGGTCACCCTTTGCACGATGTTCATCTCACCCCACCGTTAGCCGTATCGCTACTAACAGTGATGGCGCATTTATGCTTTAGATAAGCACTGGTATACTTGCCAACGGGGAGCTACGCTCCCAACCCTCAGTAACTCGGCGAACGGCGGGTTTTCCCCACTACCGACATTCACTTGTGGGTAACGTTTAGCTCGCAAGGGGAGACGCTTTTTTGCTACTTAGCAGTCAGTATTTACGATGAGCGTTCTCGCGCTTCACCAGGGCGGGCGGTGGCCCGCCCCTATGCTTATCCCTCTCCCGCAAGGGGAGAGGCTTTTAATCACTCAGCGCTCAAACCTCAAACCTTAGCACTGCTACTTTCCGGTAGTGAGGAACTGCGTTGCGCGGTCGAGCTGGGGGTCCTTGTTGGCCTGGGCATCGGCGGCGCTCAACGTTACGGGGATGTCGGGGGTTAGGCCCACGCCGTCAATCTCGCGGTTGTTGGGGGTGAGCCAGTGGGCGATGGTGATACGCACACTGGAACCGTCGGGCAGGGCCTGGACGTTCTGCTCCGAACCCTTGCCATAGGTCTTCTCGCCGATAACGGTAGCCCGCTTGTAATCCTGCAACGCGCCGGTGCTGATCTCGCTGGCGCTGGCGGTGCCGCCATTGACCAGCACTACCAGCGGCGTGCTGGTGTCGCCCACACTGCCGGTCATATCCTGCAGCGGGTTCTGTCCCGACGGCGCGGCGGAGGAGTATTTCTGATACATAATCACCTTGCCATCGGGCAGGAAGCGACCGAGCAACTGCTGTGCGGCAACCACGTAGCCGCCACCGTTATTGCGGAGGTCGAGGATGATACCTTTGGGATGCTTGGGCAGGTTGTCGGTAAGCACCTGATCGAGTTGCTGCACCGTGCTGTTACCGAAGACTGTTACCTGGATGTAGAGGATGTTGTTAGCCAGCATCTTGCCAGTGGCCGAAGGCACGAGGATAACTTCGCGGGTGAGGGTTACATCGAACGGGGTCTGGGTGCCGCGCACGATAGTGAGCGTCACCTTGGTGCCAGCGGGACCCTTGATCATGGGGATAACCACATCCTGGGGCAGTTGGGTAATATCCTTGCCATCCACCTTGATGATAATATCGCCAGCCATCAGCCCGGCACGGGAGGCGGGGGTATTGGGGATGGGAGCCTGGATGGTAAGGGCCTTGTCGTTGCGGGCATCAATGTACACGCCGATACCACCGAACTGGCCGGAGAGGTCGGTATTGATGGTGTCGGTCTGCTGCGGGTTATCGAAGGAGGTATGCGGGTCGCCCAGCGCGTCCATCATGCCCTTGGTCGCGCCCCACACCATCTTCTGGCGGTCAACTGGGCGGCCATAATACTCTTGCTCCACCAATTTCCAGGCAGTCCAGAAGGTGGTCATTTGCTGATCGAGGCTGACATCGCCGCTCTTGGGGATGTTGTTATCGCCCAGGGGCGGCAGGGGGGTTTGGGTTGGCTTCGGCGCACCGGGCGTAACCGCAGTGGGAGCAACTGCCCTGGGTGAGGTGGGTGCAGGGCCGTTGGCAATCGGGGTGTTGGTGGCGAGTTCGGGCGGCACCGCGGCAGTGATCACGCCATTGCTGGCGGCGCTGGTGCAACTGGCGTTGGCAAGGGCGCGGGTGACGGCGATGCCCCCAACGAAGCCTAGAGCAAGGGCTAGCACAATGCCGAGCGCCAACAATGCGGTGCGCTGGCCGCCGGTCATTCCGCCTTTGGCTGGCTCAGGATACTGCGGTGGCTGATATTGATAGGTGGACACAGATTAATCTCCTTCAGGCAAAAGGCCGACGGTCGTCAGCTACGCAAGAAGCGCAGCGGGACACAGGCTGGCGCGGGTCATTATCATGGTGCAATATGCCCATAGTGAGCGGGGATACGCTCTGCATTATAACAAAGTTTGCCCGCTTTGGGTAGGCTGGGATGTGCTTCACGGATTTACGATTGTGGAGGTGGGTTACGTTCACCTTGGCGACTCTCCCATGACGTTTGCAACGTAGGCTCAGGATTTGGTATAATCCCCTTCGCGTGCGTGCATACTCAGTGCGGCACGTTTTGATTAGCCACGCCGCTGGGGCAAGGGCAAGCCGCCTCCCGATTGCGGGTGGTGCGTAAGAGTAGCAGCGCAGCCGCCGGGTCAGGCGTGGGCGCAGAGTATGAGAGAGGTTTAGTAATGAATCAGATAGTGGAATTGATCGGCGAGGAATATACCAAGGACGAAGACGATATGCCGGAGTTTGGCCCTGGCGATACTGTGCGGGTCAGCGTCAAGGTGGTCGAGGGTGGCCGCGAACGCATCCAGGTGTTCGAGGGCATCGTCATTCGCAAACGCAATGCGGGGGTGAACGCCAATTTCACGGTGCGGCGCATCGCCTCGCACAGCGTAGGCGTAGAACGTACCTTCCTGATTAACTCGCCGCGTATTGACAAGATTGAGGTGAGCCGCTTCGGGGTAGTCCACCGCGCCGCGCTTTACTACCTGCGCGGACGTACCGGCAAGTCGGCCCGCATCAAGGAGCGCAAGATGACGGGGCGACCCGCCAAGGCCGCCAACCCGCAGCAGGTGTTGACCAGCAGCACGGCGCGGAGTAGTGCTGCCGAGCCGCACGCGGCGACCCTTACACCGGTGCAGGAGACACTCGCCCAGCCAGTAACTAACGAAACTGGTGTAGTCGCGGCAACGCAAGCTGCTTCCAATCTGGAATCGCCCCGACCGCAGGCCGAGAAGTAAGCGGACAATCCGCCCACCAGCGCCCAAACTTCAGTGCCACAAAAAGCCCCCAAAGATGCACTGGGGGCTTTCAGTATTGATGAACCGTAAGGAGAACGTAACGTGAACGTAACCCTGCACAAGATTGACCGGCACAACTTTCGCCAGTGCATCAATCTGAAGGTGGCCGAGGGGGAGGAGCATTTCGTTGCCTCCAACGTATACTCGATAGCACAGGCATACGCCGAGCCGGAGTGTGTGCCGCTGGCGGTCTACGATGGCGAGGCCATGGTTGGATTTGCGATGTACACGCAGGACATTGACGAGCAGAAGTGGTGGATCTATCGGCTGATGGTGGATGCCGCACAACAGGGCAAGGGCTATGGCCGTGCCGCGATGGTCGAACTGCTGCGCCTCATTGGTCAACTGTCTGGCGGCAATGAGATAGCCATCAGCTACGAGCCGGAGAACGAGGTCGCCCGCAAGCTCTACGCCAGTCTCGGTTTTGTGGAAACCGGCGAGTTGGTGCAAGGTGAGACGGTAGCGCGGTACAACAGGCGCGAGGCTTGAGTTGTGCTATACTTTACGTTGTGAACAATGCGCCGACATGGGAACACGAAGTCGCCCTTTGGGGTGAGGGCTTTACCGCTCTGGCGGGGGTGGATGAGGCGGGGCGCGGTGCATGGGCTGGCCCGCTGGTGGCGGCGGCGGTGATCATCCCGCCAAAAGCGGTGCGAGAGACACTACCATGGGCGGCAGTGCGCGACTCGAAACTGCTCACTGCGCTGGCCCGCGAACAGCTTTACCCGCAGATATTCGCGCAGGCACTCGCGGTAGGAGTGGGCGTTGTATCACCCGCGCTGCTCGACCTGATTGGGCTGGGTCCAGCGAACCGTCTGGCGATGGTGCGGGCAATACGGGCCTTGCCCCAGCCTCCTGATCACCTATTGATTGATGCTTTCAAGCTCCGCAGCCTCAAGCTGCCGCAACGCAGCATCATCCACGGCGACCGCATCAGCGCGGCGATTGCCGCCGCTAGCATAGTGGCTAAGGTCTACCGCGACCGCATCATGCGTGGCTACGAGGCCGACTACCCCGGCTACGGCTTCGCCTCACATAAGGGTTACGGTACGGCGGCACACCAGACCGCGCTGGCGCAACGCGGCCTCACCCCGCTGCACCGCTGCTGCTTCGCCCCAATCGCGGCTCTTGGCGAAGGTTTGAGCGCTGAGGTTTGAGGTTTGAGTATATGGTGGGCAACGTTCAGCTAATCCCCAAAGGTTAAACCTTATCCCAAATGGTGAAGGGGCTAGGGGCGGGTGATAACCCGCTGCTTGCCGAGTTATCTCCCACCACTACTGCCCTTCACTATTTGTGGGTTACGTTTAGCCCACCGGGAGGGGCTGGGGTGGGTCTACAGCGTTGCAGACCTTGTTGAGAATTGAGAATAGCAATGGCGAAGCGCACCCGTAGCGAAATAGGCAGCAATGGCGAAAGACTGGCCGCCGAGTATCTTATCTCTCAGGGTTATGTAATCAGAGAGCGCAACTGGCGTAACACGCGGGTGGGCGAAATTGATATTGTCGCCGAGGATGGCGCAGCGATCGTGTTCGTCGAAGTGCGTACCCGCCAGCGGGAGGTGGGTCTGGCCGAGGAGAGCGTCAACCCCGCCAAGCAACGCCGCCTGGTGCGGCTGGCCTACGCCTGGCTGGATGAGCATAACCTGAACCCCGCCGCGCTGGACTGGCGCATTGACGTGCTGGCAGTGCAACTGGACGGCCCGCAGCCGCGCTTCAGCCTGTACCAGAACGCCGTAGGTGAATGATGTATGTTGAATGCTGAATTGGGATGGTAACTAAGGCAACACTCTGCAATCTATAATCTGCAAGCTGCAATTCTAAAACTCCCCTGGCCGGGCGGCGGAGATACGGAGCAGCAGTCCGACCATCAGGAAGTTGATCAGCAGACTGCTGCCCCCGTAGCTGATAAATGGCAGGGTGATGCCGGTGAGGGGGATCAGCTTGATTGAGCCGCCGATGATGATGATCGCCTGCAACGCAAAGATGGTGGTAAGGCCAATCGCTAGCAGTTGGGCGAAGCCGCGCCCCGCACGTAGTGCGATGTGGAAACCACGATAGACCAGCAGAATGTAGAGGCCCACTACCGCCAGTGTGCCAGCCAGCCCCATCTCCTCGCCAATTGCCGCGAAAATGAAGTCGGATTGCACCACCGGGATATAGTAGGGCTGGCCCTGGCCGATGCCGCTGCCGAAGCTGCCGCCGTTGGCAAGCGCGTAGAGGCTTTGCACGATCTGGTAGCCAGTGGTGTTGGCAAGCGACCAGGGGTCGGTCCAGATGGCAACCCGTTCGCGGATATGGCCGAACTGGTCGGACTGATATAGCGCTAGCGCCGCACCTGCAAACACGATCAGCGAGGCGACCACGTACCAGCCCTGCCCGCTGGTAACATACAGCAAAGTGACGAACACGCCAAAGAAGAGCAACGCTGCACCCAGGTCGTGCTGAATCAGGATGGTGATCAGGATCATGCCCAGTATCAGCACCAGGGGGGCGAGGTAAGGGATGGGCGGCACCGGCAGCGGGCCGAGGCGGAGCTTGCTGCTGACCAGCAGTTCGCGCTTATCATACAGGTAGGCGGCCATGAAGATAGTGAAGATAACCTTGAGCAACTCGCTGGGTTGGAACTGGAAGAAGCCGAAATCGAAGTAGATACGCACCCCCGGCGCGTCGGCAGGGCCACGCCCAACCACCGCCGTAGCCAGCAGCAGCAGGATGCCCAGTATCGCCCAGGTGTATTTGTAGCGGCGCATCCAGGCGAGGCTCTGGAAGATGGGGCTGAGGGTGAGCAACAGCGCCAGCAGGCCGAGACCAATCCAGATAACCTGTTTGTTGGCGAGGTAGTTCTGAGCATTGTTTACGCTGCTGAGGCTGGGTTGCAGCCGCTGGCTCATGGTCAGACCTAGCGCGGTGAGCATCGCCACCACCGGGAAGATTACCTGATCAGCTTGCGGGCGGCTGATGGTCAGCCAGATGTTGACCGCGAATAGCAGCACGATGAACACAATACTGGTCCACAGATCGCGCCAGGTAAGCGCGAACGCACCCAGCGGCACCGCCAGCACCATCGCCAACCCCAGCAGGCTGATCAGTGATGGCCCGACCAGCAGTTGTATCTCCGTCCAGCGCAGCTTACGCATCCGACTCATCATCTATCGCTCCACATACTTGCCAATCAACAGCCGCACCCGCTCTACTTCGTCAGCGGGCATCGCGGCGGGGTTGGTAATAATCGAGTTCCCCAGCGCGTGGAAGCAGGCGTGATCCTGCGTCCCAGCCGCACCAATGCGCCGCACCGCTTCGCGCACCACCCGCTTCGCCAATGCGGTGTTCTGCTGCAGGGTTTGAATCACCATCGCCACGGTTACGCTTTCGTGGCTGGGGTGCCAGCAGTCGTAGTCCGTTACCATCGCCATGGTCGCGTAGCACATCTCCGCCTCGCGGGCCAGCTTGGCCTCCGGTATGGCGGTCATACCCACCACCGACACGCCCCAACTGCGGTAGATCTGCGACTCGGCCAGAGTGCTGAACTGCGGCCCTTCGATGCAAACATAGGTGCCGCCATCGTGGATGGTCGCGCCCTGTTCGCGGCCCGCCGCCAGCAAAATCTGGCGCAGCGGTTCGCAGAATGGCTTGTCGAAGGTGACGTGTACCACGATGCCACGGCCAAAGAAGGTGCGCGGGCGAGATACGGTGCGGTCGTATAGCTGGTCGGTGACGACGATATGCGACGGGGCGATCTCCTCCTTCATGCTGCCCACCGCGCTGACTGAGATAACGTGGCGCACGCCTAGCATCTTCAGCGCATAGATGTTGGCCTGCACCGGGATTTCGCTGGGGCTGAAGCGGTGGCCGCGCCCATGCCGCGCAATGAAGGCGACTCGTTGCCCCTCCAGCACGCCGACGGTGAGCTTGTCGCTCGGCTTACCGAAGGGAGTGTCCAGGTCAAGCTCCTGCACCTCGCCCAGTCCCTCGATATTGTAGAACCCGCTGCCGCCGATGATGCCGATCTCTGCCTGCGCGGTGCTGTCACTCATCCTTATCGTTCTCCTTTATAAGTTTGTTCACTTCGGCGCGGACCTGGTCCAGACTTATACCGAGACTCATCAGCACGCGGGCAGCCACGCCTTCGCCCTCGCGCACCAGGCCGAGCAGGATATGCTCAGTGCCGATGTAGTTGTGGTTGAAGCGACGTGCTTCATCCTGCGCCAGGTTCAGCACCTTGCGGGCGCGTTCGGTGAACTTGTC
>JBBRMT010000216.1:0-8392 GCA_038230695.1 Chloroflexia bacterium | reverse complement strand
GCTGCTGCGACGTTATTACATGGAAGACGAGTCAAGCTCTGCCGCCCACGAGGCCGACTGGCTGGTTGGTGCGTGCCTGGTGGTGCGGCGGGCGGCGATTGAGCAAACCGGCGCAATGGATGCCGGTTTCTTCATGTACAGCGAGGAACTCGACTGGTGCCAGCGCCTCAAGCAGGCGGGCGGGCGCATCGTCTATCTGCCGCAAACCACTGTGGTACACCACGAGGGACGAAGCGCGGCGCAGGCGACCGGGCGGCGGGCGATCAACTTCAACGTCAGCAAGGTGCTATACTGGGCGAAGTGGCACGGCGTGCGTCAGGCGCGACTACTGCGCGGCTGGCTGCGCCTGCTATATACCGCGCAGATGGGCATAGAAGCGGCCAAGTGGCTGCTCGGCCACAAGCGGACGCTGCGGGCAGCACGGATTGCCGCCAATATGCAACTGCTGGGCAACGGCCTGCGCCGCTATGTTCGCCCCGCCGCTACGCCGAAGCTGGCCCTGCTAACCGCAGAGTATCGCCCTCAGCCCGGCGGCGTGGGCGATTATACCCACGAACTGGCGCAGACGCTAGGCGCAACGGTGTTGGTGGTGGGTGACAAAAGCAAAAAGCCTCTCCCCAGCGGGGAAACCCCTTATGGGTTCCCTGCGGGTAGGTTTGGTGAGGGGAGAATCTCGCCCTATACGAATGCTGAGGGTCAACCTTCGGCCAACAATCTGCAATCTGCAATCTGCAATCTGCAATCTGGTGTTGGCTGGGCGATGCTGCCAGCGGTGCATAGCGCCCTGCTACGCCAGAAGATTGACGCGCTGAACATCCAGTACCAGACCGGCGCGTATCGGATGCATCTGGCGGTGAACCTGCTGCCACTCTACCTCAAGCTGCGCGGCAACCCGGCACGGGTGGTGGTCACATTCCACGATTTGCTGCTGCCCTATCTGTTCCCCAAAGCCGCGCGGGTGCGCCAACTGGCGAACTGGCTGCTGCTCAAGTTCAGCGATGCGGCAATAGTGACTAATGTCGAAGATGCGATGGCGGTGACTGCATGGGGTGATAAGCTGAGTATTATCCCCATCGGCAGCAACATCGCGGTTTCGCCGCCGGATGATTACTCACGGGATATGTGGCGGAAAGAACATAACGTTGCCGATCAAGAGATGCTGATTGCCTATTTTGGCCTGCTCAACCAGAGCAAGGGGCTAGACACGCTGCTGCAAGCCCTGGCGATACTGCCGCCATACTTCAAGCTGGCGATTATCGGCGGCGGGGTTGGCAGCAGCGACCCGACCAATCGCCGCTTCGCCGCGCAGATTGAGGTGGAGATAGAACGGTTGGGGCTGGGTCAGCGTATTATCCGTAGCGGGCAGGTATCCGAGCGCGAGGTATCGGCGTGGCTGTGCGGTGCGGACCTTGCGGCGTTGCCTTTCCGCGACGGCGCTAGCCTGCGACGGGGCAGCCTGCTGGCTGCGCTAGCTCACGGCCTGCCCACTATTTCGACCGTTGCGCCTTCCGCGATTAACCATAAGCCGCCAATCGCCTTCAATCCTAAGCCCCCAGCGGGGGTTTGGGGGAGAACGTTGCCACGTACCGATGCCCACGATGGGCAAGCAGGGCGTGATAAATCTCGCCCCTACACAAACCTGCCCGAACTGCAAGATGGCGACAATCTGCTGCTGATGCCGCCGAACGATGCCCCCGCCCTCGCTGCCGCCCTCACCCACCTGGCGGCTGATGTCGCGCTGCAAGCTCGATTGAGCGAGGGCGCACGCCAGCTTGCCGCTACCGTTGGCTGGGAGCGTATCGCCGAACAGGTGTGGGCGGGGATGTGCGGTTAAAAGCATCGTAGGGGCGGTGGCCCGTCCATAGACAGCAAGCTAAGGAAACAGGCCAGCGTACCTTATGCTGATTTGAGCTTAATGCTGAAGCTACGCTGGGGGTCTGGGGGTTCAGCCCTCAGCTATTGCAATGGCACAATGCTGCGGGTGGGCCATACCCTGGCCTTGCTGCGATGCCAGCGGGGTTGCATACAATGGACGTTGATACGCTTGGGCATCTGGGGGCTGAACCCCCAGACCCCCACGCTCATCCCCAACTTTCTTTGCTTAATGCCTATGAGGGGGCAACCAGCCGACCTGGTGAAGCGCATAAATGCCCAACCCCCGGAACTCGGTGGGCTGCCTACAACCTTGAACCATATGACTATTTGCAGAACTTCAATGCAAATAAACCGTTAATTGAGATAGATGGAAACAACACCTAAAGCAATCGTCCATCATCGCACCCTGCCATCACTCGCATCCCTGAGCGCGTGGCTAACCTGGTCGCGTGTCGCCGCGCTGCTGCTGACCGGCATTGGGTTGCTGCTGCGTCGCTATCATATCAACACCCAGAGCCTGTGGTTCGACGAGGCCGACATCGTAGCGCGGGCGCACGCTGACATTGGTTCGCTGCTGGTGGCCTTCACCAGCGCGGGCGAAAATGGGCCACTCTACACCCTGCTGCTGCACTTCTGGATGCGTCTATTTGGCGAGAGCGAGACGGCAGTGCGGTCGCTGTCCGCCCTGTTCGGCACGCTCACCATCCCGCTTATCTACCTGTTCACCAGCGCACTACTGCGGGCAGGCGGGGCAACGCACCGTTGGGCCGAGGGGGTCGGCGTGCTGGCTGCGGCAATCCTGACCATCGCCCCATTCCATATCTGGTACTCGCAGGAGGCCAAGATGTATGCCCTGGTGGTGTTCGCCACGCTGGGCAGTATGTACGCCTTCGTGCTGGCATTGGAGCGGGACACACCCCGTCGCTGGGTTGCCTATGTGATTATAACCTTGCTGGCGCTTTACGCCCACGGCATGGCGGTATTGATCCTACTGGCCCAACTGGTTTACTACGCCTGGCTGCTGCTCACCCACCGACGCACGCTGGCGAACTCGCGCTACTGGCTGCGGGCCACCCTGATTATGCTGCTGCCATTCGTGCCGTTGCTGATTTTGCGGGCTGATTACCTGCTGAACACCTCATCGGTGAGCCAGTTCTACCCGCCCACCACCCTGCCCGACATCATCCAGGCGGTGATCGTCACCTTCAGCCTCAACCGCCTGCCCGATGGGATGCACGGCTGGGAGTTGGCGGGTGGCGCTCTATTCACCATCCTGGTGATAGCTGGGCTGGTAACTAGCTGGCGCACTCCTAGTATACCCATCCCCAACCCCTCCCAGCGGGAGGGAAGTTTGCAAGATCCCTCACCTGCTGCGGGAGGCTGGGAGGGGGAGCTAGCGGCGCAGGCCGAACAACGGTTCGCCCCTACTGATAATCGCACCCCTATTCAGATACTTCCTCAGCACTCAGCACTCAGCACTCACGGTCCTCAATCCTCAACACTTAGCACTCCCCACGCCGCTGCTGCGCTGCTGGCTGCCTATCTGTTGGTGCCAATCGTAGGCTTCTGGCTGATTACCCTGCGTGCGCCGTTGTTCGAGCCGCGCTATCTGATCATCGCGCTGCCCGCCTGGCTCACGCTGGTGGCGTTTGGCATCGCTGCGCCGCTCAAGGGCGTGGCCGAGCGGGCCGCCACATTGCCCGATTTGTGGCGGAAGTTGGCAATCACCCCTGAGCAGCGCACAGCACCCCACCAGGGCGGTATAAGTCCTAACCCTACAGCCTCGACATCAATAACTCAAAACTCAAAACTCAAAACTCAAAACTCAAAACTGGTCGCCGCTCTCGCCATCTTGCTGGTGGCGATTACCAGCGGCAGCGCAATGGCGGGCATCAACTTCACCACCGCGCCGACCAAAGAGGACTGGCGGGGGGCAATGCTCTACGTCAAGACCCATATGCGGGCGGGTGATGTGATCATCGTCTACCCCGGCTATCTGCTCACGGCGGTGGATTATTATATGCAGAACGGGCCGGGGCCAGCCGACCGGCCCAGTGTGCCAGCGTATGGCATCGAGCCACGCATCGTCATGTCCGGCACGATGCGCGAACTGAACACCACCTTCAGCCAGATAATCAGCAACAAGCGGCGGGCCTGGCTGGTGCAATCGCCTGAGCGAGTCAAGCTAGAAGACCCGCGCGGCTCGGTCAAATGGTGGCTAGATGGCAACTACATCGAGGATGACGCACAGTTCTACAACGGGGTGGATGTCTATGGCATCAACTTCAACGGCAATGTGAGCAGCTATTACCCGCGCCCCCAAACCCTGATTGCCTATACCTTCAACAATGGGGCCAATGGCGACAAGCTCGACCTGCTGGGCTACAGCTACGAGCCGCGCAACCAACCCTGGCTGCCGCCTTCGCCCAACAGCAATACGGAGCAGGGCCGCTGCACCTTCGCCGAGCTGGACGGGGGCAAGTGTAGCGCCGCCAACCTGGTAACCCTGACCCGTGCTGACTACTTCCCGCTCACCCTGTACTGGCGGGTGGATAACGACCCGCCGAAGGCCAACTACACCGTCACCCTCAGCTACGTGGACAAGAGCGGTAAGGTAATTGGCAGCGTAGCGGCACAGCCGCTGAACGGCTACCTGCCGACCAGCAAGTGGGCCAAAGTGACCACTTATATAGACTACCGCGACCTATGGGTGGCGGGCGACCAACCTCCCGACCTTTACGCCATTCAGGTGCAGGTTGTCACCACCACCGCGCCCAACCAGCCATTGCCAGCCACCGACAGCGATGGCAAGAATGTGGGTAACGCGCCCACCTTGACGCGCATTGTAAACGTAAAGCCATAGTATTTGCCCCCAGCCGCCAAAGCAGGGTATAATACCCATCGTAATGCCAATGCAAAGCATATGATGCCAATCAAACACAGGAGGCGATACTAAGGCATGGACAATAATGACGAGGTAAAAGATCAATCCACAACTCCACCCGCGACGGCGGATGCTGCAAATAGCGCAATGCCCATAGCGCAAGGTGAAGATATAGACGAAGTGACCAACCAGCAAACGGTTGATGCCTCACTGACCCCCCAGCGTTGGGATCAGCCTAACGTGGAAGGCGTGCTGCCCCAGGGCGAGGATATTGACGAAGCGGCAGGCGACGAGCAAGAGTTCGAGTATGAGGATGAGGAGATTGCCGAGGAGGAGCAGCCGCTGGAGCAGTACCTCGACCTTAAGGGCGAGGCTCTGCGCGTGCTGGTAGTCTGCGCCCACCCCGACGATGCCGAGTTCGGCGCGGCAGGTACGGTGGCGGCATGGACGAAAGCAGGCCGCGAGGTGTATTACGCGATCATCACCCGTGGCGATAAGGGCAGCGGCGATCCGGAAATGACCAGTGATAAGTTGGCGCAGATCCGCGAGCGCGAACAACGCGAGGCCGCTGCTGTGCTGGGGGTCAAGGAGGTAGTCTTCCTCGGCTTCAAGGATGGCGAACTGGTGCCAGATCTGACCTTGCGCGGCGCGATTACGCGGGCGATTCGCCAGTTCAGGCCGCACATCCTCATCTCCCAGGATCCCACCGCGCTATTCTACAACAATCGCTTCATCAATCACCCCGATCACCGCGCCGCTGGTCAGGCCGCCGTTGATGCGGTCTATCCCACCGCCCGCGATCACTTGCAATTCCCCGAACAACTGGCCGAGGGCTTGCAGCCGCACAAGGTGCTGGAAGTGTTCCTCATCCAATCGGAGCAGCCGGACATCCTGGTGGACATCAGCGATACGATTGACACCAAGATCGCTGCCTTGCAGAAGCACGCCAGCCAGTTCGAAGATCCCACCGCACTGGGCGAACGGGTGCGCGAACGGGCCAAGGAGCTAGGCGAACAGGGCGGCATGGAGTACGCCGAAGCCTTCCGCCGTATTATCATTCGCCGTTAAACAAATGGAGGTGAAAGTGGTAGACATCCAACTAATCGGCGTAGTCGGCTGCGGGCTGATGGGCAGCGGCATTGCCCAGGTTGCAGCGCAGAGTGGCTACGAGGTGATTGTCCGCGAGGTCAATCAGGAGCTACTTGATGCCGGCATGAAGCGCATAAAGGCCGTGCTAGACAAGGATGTGGCAAAGGGTAAGATTAGCCCCGATGACTACAACGCCACCATCGGTCGTCTGCACCCCACCGTTGAGCTTGAGCCGATGGCTGATGCCGATATTGTCATCGAAGTAATCGTGGAGCAGATCGCCGCCAAGCGCGAGTTGTTCGCCGCGCTGGATCGCATCTGCAAGCCTCAGACTATCTTCGCCACCAACACCTCATCACTGCCCGTGACCGAGGTGGCAGCGGCAACGAAGCGACCTGATCGGGTAGCGGGGCTGCACTTCTTCAACCCCGTGCCAGTGATGAAGCTGGTCGAGTTGGTGCGGGCGTTGAGTACCAGCCAGGAGACGCTGTTTACCTTGCAGGAGTTCGGCGAACGGCTGGGCAAGACGGTGGTGCAGGCGCAGGATACCCCTGGCTTCATCGTCAACCGCCTGCTTGTCCCCTACCTGCTCGATGCAATCCGCTGCTACAGCGAAGGTCTCGCTAGCCGCGAGGATATAGACAACGGCATGAAGCTGGGGGCCAGCCACCCGATGGGGCCGCTGACCCTCAGCGACTTCATTGGCCTGGACACTCTATACTACGTCGCCAACGTGCTGTTCGATGAGTACAAGGAGTCGCGCTTTGCGCCGCCGCCGCTGCTGCGCCGCATGGTGCTAGCGGGGATGCTGGGCAAGAAGTCGGGCAAGGGGTTCTACGATTACCCGCAGGCATAACCGATAGGGGGGCGTACAATGGTGGAGCTTGTCCGCTCAAGTAGCCTCGCGGCAGTGATTATGTACTGGCCGTGAGGCGCATGAGCCTTATACTGAGGAGGGTTATGAACTATGCTGGTAGACTTGAGCCACACCATCGAACGCGGGATGCCCTCATATCCTGGGCTACCGGAGCCACGCTTTCTCACCTGGTTTACCCATGCGGAGAGCCTGGAACGGGGCAGCTACGCGCCCGGGGTCAGCTTCCAGATCGCCACATATGAGATGGGCGGCAACACCGGCACTTACATTGACGCGCCCTTCCACCGTCACCCTGAAGCCGATGACCTGGCCGCGCTACCGCTAGCCAAGACAGTCAATCTGCCTGGCGTGCTGATCAAGGTGGGCGAAGGGCCAATCGGCCCTGAAGCGGTTGCCGCACACGACCTGGCGGGCAAAGCGGTGCTATTCTACAGCGGCTGGGACAAACGCTGGGGCGAAGCCGATTACTTCACATCCGGTCCGTTCATCACTGCCGAGGGCTGCCACGCGCTGGCACAGGCGGGCGCAACCCTGGTGGGCATAGACTGCGCTAACATTGACGATATGGCCGACAAGTCGCGCCCGGCGCACACAATACTGCTGGCGGCAGGCATCCCCATCGTCGAACACCTTTGCGGGCTGGAACAGTTGCCCAGCCGCGGCTTCCGCTTCTTCGCCGCGCCACCGCCAATCAAGGGTGGCACCTCATTCACGGTGCGGGCCTTTGCAATCGTCGAATAGGGTAGCAAAAAGCATCTCCCCTTGCGGGGAGAGGCTTGATTAGAGGCATGGCAAAGCGCCACAAACGCTCATCGGCAGCGACAATCCAGGGTGTCCATCACGATTCTACCTTCTACCTTCTACATTCGCAAAAAGGGGGCTTTGTGGCAGACAACAGCAGCGAGTTGGCGGCATTTCTAGTTACGGCAACGGATGCGGCGCGGGCGGCGGGCCAGATTGCGTGGAAGGTGTATCACCAGCCCCGCCAGATCAGCTTCAAGGGCCATAAGGACATCGTGACCGAGGCGGACATTGCCTGCGAGACGGCGATTATTGATATAATCCAGCAGCGCCACCCCAGCCATCGGATATTGAGCGAAGAGCGTGGCGGCGTAGCAGCGTTGACAGAGGCGGCGGGCGGCGATTACGTTTGGATTATAGACCCGATTGACGGCACCCACAACTACGCCGCACAATTGCCCTACTGGTGCATCTCCGTCGCGCTGGCGCATGAGGGCGAGACAGTGGTCGCAGCGGTCTACGACCCCATCCACGAGGAGATGTTCACCGCGATCGAGGGCGCGGGCGCGAAGCTGAATGGCGCACCAATCCACGTTTCGGAGCGCACTGACCTCGACGACTCGCTGGCTGCCTGCGACATCGGCTACGATGAGGTCATCTCGCCGCGCTCACTGAAGATCGCCCAGGAGGTGCGCCCTTTCGTGCGGCGCGTGCGGATGCTCGGCTCGGCGGTGCTGGCGATTTGCTACGTGGCAACCGCCCGCATTGACCTGTTCTTCCACCTCCACCTCAAGCCCTGGGACATCGCTGCTGCCCTGCTGATTATCCGCGAGGCGGGTGGGGTGGCAACTGACTTCGACGGCCAGCCCAGCAGCATCAGCGGGGCGCAAATCATCGCCGCCAACCCTACCATCCATGCAGACTTC